>NZ_JBHWHY010000077.1:0-31795 GCF_042732265.1 Streptomyces sp. NPDC059788
CGGCCCGCCGCGGCCCCGCCCCCCCCCGGCCCCCCCCCCCCCCCCCCCCGGCCCCCCCCCCCCCCCCCGCCCCCCGCCCCCCCCCCCCCGGGCCCCCCCCCCCCCGGGGGGGGGGCCCCGCGGCCCGGCGTCGTCCGCGCCGTGCCGCGGACATCACGTCACGCGACGGCGGTTCCCTCAAGCTCGACCATCTGACGGGGGATCGCCAGCCGCGTCACCCCGAGCATCGTGGTGGTCGGCGCCGCCTCGACGGCGCCCAGCCGCGCCGCCAGCACACCGTAGTGCTGGAACAGCAGATCGACGTCGGTCGTGTAGACGTTGAGCCGGACGAGGTTCGCGAGAGACATACCGGCCTCCCCGAGCACGGCCTCCACATTGTCGATGCTCAGCGCCAGCTGCGCCGCCATGTCACCGTCATGCTCGGGCTTGCCGTCGCCGTTCATCGCGGTCTGCCCCGATATGTACAGGGTCCGGGTGTGTGCCGGCGCAGGAGCAGCACCAGCGAGACCAATCGGTCGGCGCGCATACGGAGAGTTCTACAGGACGAGGACAGCTGACCTCGACCACGCTGGCCCGTGAGCTGGGGGTCTCCACCCGCACCGTGCTGCGCGACATCGAGGCGCTGTCGGCGGCGGGCGTCCCGGTCTACGCCGAACGCGGCCGACAGGGCGGTTTCGCGTTGCTGCCCGGCTTCCGTACCGAGCTCACCGGGCTGAACCACGACGAGGCTCTGGCCCTGCTGACCGCCGGCTCGGGGCACGGCGACCAGGTGTTCGGCCTGGGCTCGGCACTCACCTCGGCCATGCGCAAGGTGGTCGACGCGCTGCCCGAGACCCACCGGGCCACCGCGAGCGACGCGGCCCGGCGCTTTCTCGTCGACCCGGAGACCGACCTGCTCTCCCGCCGACTGGCGGGCGAGGAGGTGCTCGGCACCACCATGATCGAAATCCGGCGCGCCGTGAAGAGCTGCTGGACACCGCCCTGGCCGTTCGTGCGGAAGAACCCGAAGCGGACGGACGGCTCCGGCTGGAGGTGACCTTCCAGGACACGCGCCACGCGCTATGGGCACTGTGGCAACTCGACACGGACGCGGAGGCCCTGGCTCCGCAGTCGTTGCGCGTATCCCTGCGGGAGCGTGCTGCCGCGATGGCGAGGCGCTATGGAGATCCGTCCTGAGAGTGCGAAGCCTTCTCATTTCCGGAGGTCGGTGACGTGGGAAGGGCGGCGGCTGACGCGTGCGAAAAGAACAAGACTGCCGTCGGGACGCCGGCCGCGAGACCCTGGCTGCCTCACCCCACGGCAGGAGACCGCAGATGACGACGCCATCGGGTTCGCCCGCACCGCTGCACCTCTCGGGCAACAACGCGCCGGTCGCGGCCGAGGTCACCCACCGGCCGAGTTCGGTGACCGGCACCGTCCCCAAGGAACTGTGCGGCCAGTTCTTCCGCAACGGGCCCAACCCGCGCAGCGGCTGGTCGCCCCACTACTTCGCCGGCGACGGCATGATCCACACCATCGCACTGGCCGACGGCCACGCCACCTGGTACCGCAACCGCTACGTGCGCACCCCGCTGTACGCGCAGCCGGGCGCCTCCCGCCTCGCCCTCGCCTTCGATCCGGCCACCTCACGGATCGACTACCGCGTCACCACGGCCAACACCCACCTGATCGCCCATGCCGGCCGGCTCTTCGCCCTCGAAGAAGGCGGCTTCCCCTACGAGGTCACCCCGGACCTGACGACCCTCGGGGTCTTCACCTTCGACGGGGCGCTCACCACCCCCATGACCGCGCACCCCAAGACCTGCCCCCTCACCGGGGAGCTGCACTTCTTCGGCTACCGCCTCCGGCCGCCGTACCTGACCTACTACCGGGCCTCCGCGGCGGGAGAAGTGCTCCAGAAGCAGACCGTGGACCTGCCGCGGGCGGTCATGATGCACGACTTCGCCCTCACCGCCCGCCACGTCGTCTTCATGGATCTGCCCGTCGTCTTCGACGCCGACCGTGCCGCTGCGGGTGGCCCGCCCTGGCGGTGGGACGACGGACACCGTGCCCGCTTCGGCATCCTGCCCCGGAGCGGGAAGAGCGCCTGCGTACGGTGGTTCGACGTCGCCCCCTGCTACGTGTGGCACACGATGAACGCCTTCGAGACCGACGGGACGATCACCCTCACCGGCACCCGCGTCCCGGCCCTGTGGCGCCAGGGGCCACAGGACCTCGGCGGAGGCCTGCCCGCCCTGCACCAGTGGGCGCTCCACCTGGCCACCGGCAGGGTCACCGAGACCCCGCTGGACGACACGCCCAGCGAATACCCCCGCATCGCCGACACCGGTCTCGGCCTGCCGCACCGCTACGGCTACACCGCCGGATTCACCCTCGACGCCGAGCCCCGGCACACCGAGATCTACAAGTACGACCTGGCCCGCGGCGCCCTGCGCAGCACCCACCGCTTCCCCGCCGGCCACCTCTGCGGAGAGCCCGTCTTCGTCCCCCGCTCCCCCGTCACCCCCGGCCAGGAGGACGACGGGTACCTCCTCACCTTCGCCCACGACCGTTCCCGCGGCACCGGCTACCTGGCCATCCTGGACGCCGCCGACCTCGGCGCCGCCCCGGTCGCCGAGATCCACGTACCCGTACGCATACCGGCAGGCTTCCACGGCAACTGGATTCCCGGCCCCCGGACGACCTCCCACCAGGAAAGCCGTACACGATCGGTGACCTGACACAACGGCTGACTCAGGTGAGGTGGGTCGGCCCTGCATGGCGAGGGGCGTCAGGTCAGTTCGCCGGCCAGCAGGTCCATCAGCGGACAGCGTCCGTCCCGAGCCCCCGGCCGTGGTGACGTGCCGTGAGAAAGACATCCAGGCCGCGACTGCCGGCCGGCGCGCGTCAGTAGGCCGCGTCGACGAGCGCTCCGGGGGGAAATGAACGGTCGCCGACTGCGTCATCAGTCTTACCGGGGCCGCAGTTGTTCAGTACAGGGACGACATCCGTGCGGGTGTCGCCGAATTCGAGCATCTCGGCCCCGCGGTCCTGATCGACCCAGATGAGGTATCGGTCTCCGACCGCCCACAGGGTCGCTCCACGGGCGTCCGCCGATCCTTTCCAAGCACCGCTCTGCAGGTCTACGGCGGCGACCGAGCGGATGGACGTGTCGAAGAATGTGTACGAGCAGGAGATGTAGTACGCCGTCTTGTTGTGGCAGACGGGTCGGCAGGCCGCCCAGGACATGGCGGGGCCTTCGTACGCCCGGGCTTCGTTCTTCGTCGTGTCGACGATGGTGTACTTGTTGTTCTTGTCGCTGGTGACGAGGATGTGGCGCCGGTCCGGGGAGAGGCTGACCCAGCGGGGGTTTTCGATGGTGTCCCAGGCGGGCCGGCCGGAATAGGTGCTCCTGGGCGTGGGGCCGAATGTCTGGGTGACGAGGGCCGGCCGGCCGTCCTGGCGCTGGACGAGGGCGAAGGCGTAGGTGCCGTCGTCACTGACGGCGAGGTCGACGATCGGATTTCCTTGGGCATCGGTGACGTTGTATGCCGCGGGTTCGGAGTCGGTCTTCCGGGTCTTTCCGTTCGGAGCGAGGGGAAAGGTGAAGATCTGTCCGTCGTGGGAGCCGCAGAACAGCCGGCTCTCGCTCTGCTGGGGCGCGTTCTGGCCGTAGGAGAGTGCCGCGCAGAGCAGGTTGGCGTTGTCGGACGTGGCGAGATGGGTCCGCGTCAGGGCGTTGGGGTTGCTGACATCGATCTCGTCGATGCCGTTCTGCGCGCGGGGGATGCGGTAGACCAGGTCCCGGGCGAGGTCGACCACCGGCATGACATGGGCCGGCTTGTCGAACCGCAGCCAGTGGCCGCATGCGTCGATCTGCCGGACGGCGGTGTCGACGATCAGGGTGATGAACTTCGTTCCGGCGGTGTACAGCGCCAGTCTGGTCATCGTGCGCTCCTGCGAGAGGAAGAGGTCAGGTCGTGGTGAGGGTGAATTGGGACCAGCGGATCCCGGTCGCGTCATCCCTGGGGACCCGCACCGCGGCGACGTGCCAGGTGTCGTCCGCCTCCTTGAGGAGGAGGGTGTCCTCGTCGATCGTCAGAGCCGCGTGGACGGCGAACGGAAGGTGCTGCGTCGCGGGGAACGGGTCGGTGGAAGGACTGCCGATTCCGGCGAGATGGTAGGCGGCCCCGGCGAAGACGACGGCTTTGTCGGGTTGTTGGCGCAGCGCGGTCGCGGAGGTGATGTCCGCGATATCGCCCGGCAGGTGGGGGAAGAGGTGGGAGATTTCCTGGCCCGTCCGGGGTTTCATCGTGAACCAGGCGTGCGCGCTCGTGGCATCGGCCTCGGCTTTCGGATGAGGGATGATCACCGTTCGGCCGCTCCCCCCGGCCTGGACGAACCAGGGAATTCCCTCGTTCACCACCGCGGCGACTGCCGGGGCGGCCGCGGTGACGGCCTCTGCGTACCCGACCCATCGCAGAGCGACATCGACGGCGTTGTCGCCGTAGGTGCTGCTGTCCCAGGTCCCGCCGGCGGTCAGGGTACGCAGATACACCTTGGCGTCGGTCGTGAGGAACGCGGCCCATCCCTTCCCCTGGCCGTCCTGGGTGGAGCCCGCCCCGGCAGGGATGAAGAAGGCCGCGCAGACGTGGGGGAGGTATCGGGGAAGTCGGATGGCCATCAGGAAGTGCCTCCGCGGTGGCATGGGTGTGGTGGTGTGGTCAGGAGGCGGTGAGGGTGCCGCTGCCGAGGGCGATCCAGCGGATATAGAGTCCCGACGCGGGGTTCGTCGGTTCTGTTTCCCTGGGATCGAGCAGGCCACCGACGGTGAAGAAGTTTCCCGCCGCGACAAAGAACTCCGTGTACGCCCATTCGCCCGGGCGGGCGGTGAGCTGAATCGTCCTGTCGCCCGGCTCCCCCTTCTGGTCGGGAGCGAAGGTGTCATGTGCTGTGAAGGTGAGCCGCGCCTGCTTCAAGCCGCCTCTGAGGCCGGCACAGACGATTCCGTCCGTGGTGGGGGTGTAGGTTTTCGTCGCGCCGATGGCGTAGTTCAGAGCGTGGGGGTCTCCGGCGACGGGGTGGGAACAGCCCGCGAGTCTGGTGGTGCCGGTGACGGTGAGCGGACCGGTCTCCAGGCTGGGCTCCGTGACCATGACGACGGTCGTCAGGGTGTGGTCGACGGATGCGGCGCCGCTCTGGATCTCCGCGGTGAGCTGGAAGAACGTGGTGTTGTACAGCTCAGGGGTGTCGTGTTCCAAAATCCTGCCCTGGAACGAGGGGAAGACCCCCTGGGTGATGTTGCCCTTGTCGTCGGCCCCGGTCCAGCGCAGCGTGAGTTTCGCCGGGCTGCTCAGGTTCCAGGACAGCCGTGTCTTCTTTCCGTTCTTCACCGCCAGTTCGTCGGGCTTGAGATTGCCGAACTCGAAGCCGGCCGGCGCCTTGGTGCAGGGGAATTCGGTGGGGCTCTTGTCGATCGTGACGGTGACCGTGGACTTGCCGATGGCCGTGTTCATCTTGAGGTTGGCCAGGGTGATGCGCAGCGGCTCGTTGCTTTTGACGACTCCTGGGTCGTGGTCGGGTTCGACGGTGATGGTGCACATGCCGTCCTCCGCCTTGGACTTCTGGACGGACCATCCTTTCGGGGTGATGTCGATGGTGAAGCTGCCGGAGGTCGCGGTGCCGGCCAGGTCGGTGGCCTTGTCCCCGTAGGGGAACGCGATGGTGACGCGCTCGCAGGAGGCAGCGGCGCCGCCGTGCGGAGTCACATCGACCCTGACCTTGCCGTCGCGGGCGCTGTCGGCGCTGGAGACCTGAAGGGGGTCGGGGCTGGTGCTCAGGGTGGGCACCAGGGTGGCGTCGGTCATGGCCGCTTCCTTGACGTCGGGCGGTGGTGTGGTCCACGGGCCGGGGTGTCCGGGCGCGGTGGGATCACGGGTCGGTGTGGTAGTGCGTGAAGGCTTCGCGGAGTTGGAGGAAGCCTGCGCGGGCCCGGGCGGGCGTGGGACAGAACGCGGCGGCCCCGTCGGGGGCGGTGAGGTTGGGGGCGGTGTCCCAGGTGTCCTTGGTCGTGGAGGAGCGCTGAGCCCACTGCCAGCGGCCGTGGAAGGCGCTGGGCCGGGGCATCAGCACCGTGGTGGCGTCGGGATCGGGCGGGGTGAGGAGCGGGTCCGTCGAGAGAGGGATGCTGAGGCTGTTGATGCCGGGGCGGACGGCCGGCTCGGGAAGCTGGAAGGTCTGCACGGGCAGCAGGTCGGTGACGGCGTGCACCGCGCACCAGGGGTCGACGATCAGCGTGACGTAGCGCCCTTCGGCCAGCGGGCTGACGGAGGAGGGCACCGTGAGCTGTGGGTCGCCACCGGTGAGGTGCAGCAGATGGTCGCTGACCTTCGTTTTCCTGCCGTTCTTGTCCGTTGGCCCGGTGATGTGGTGTGTACGTAGCCGGGTGGTGTCGTTGTCGAGGAAGTAGCCGATGAGGCCGTCCTGCGTGAGGTCGGCTTCGCCGAGGCGCAGTGGCCAGTTCTGGTCGAGGACGTGGAGGTCGGGAGCCGGGTGGACGGTGTCCCAGCCGTTGGGGCCCGGTGGGGGCCCGTCGAGTTCGATCCCGATGCGGACACGGACCAGGGCGAGGGGGCGTCCGGCGAGGACGGCGAGGCTCGCGGTGTCCTGGTCGGTGCGGCGGATGGTGGTCAGCCCGGTGTCGAGCGTGGCCAGGACCTGGGTGAAGTCCTCGGTGTCGAGGCTCTTGAGGTAGGTGATCAGGCGTTGGAACGTCGCGGGGAGGGACACGTTCGGTGGTGTGGTGCGTGGCGGTCTCAGCTGGGCGGGGTGCTGCGGGCCGTGGCGCAGCTCCAGGTGGGGGGTGCCGTCGGGCTCGTAGACGACGAGGGAGCGGTCGAGTGGGCTGGGGACGAGCCATCCGGCCATACGAGGCAGGGCCCGGAGGCCGGGGGCCGGCACCGTGTCGTCATGGGGGTCTGCGGCGTCGATGCGCAGGCGGGCCGGGTGGAGCAGCCGAGGGGGCAGTTCGACGACCTTCCCCTTGTAGGGCCGGAGATCCTTGACGATCCTGTCGGCTGCGGGCGGGGTGGAGGTGCGGACTTCGGACTGGTCCTTCATCAGGTCGGCGGACTGTCCGAAGCGGTCGACGACGCTGAGGGCGGTCAGGCACATCTGGCCGGCCCGGACCGGTTGGAAGACCGGGCCCGCGGGGTCCGCGCAGGCGAGCTGGGGCGGGCTGACCGTACGGGCCGTGGGGGCTCCGGTGACCGGGTCGAGTTCGGCCAGGTGCCCGGCGACGCGCCGGGCCGGCTCGTCCTCGTCCTCGCTCTTGCTCCGGTAAGTAGGCAGCAGGTGGGACATGGGGGTGCGCTGCAGGTACCAGTCGTTGAAGCCCGCCAGGCTCTGCGAGATCACGTCGGCCTTCCCGGCCTCCGCGCCGACCCGGGTGTAGGCGCTGGTGTCCCCGGGTCTGTCACGGGCGAGCCTGGCCATCGCGCGGGAGACGACGAAGCCGGGCAGTGGGGCGATGGTGGAGCGGTTGGCGACGGGCTGGTGCTGCTGGTCCCCGGTGCCCTTCCAGACGAAGCGGGTGCCGTCGAAGTCCCAGCAGGAGGCGGTGCCGGTCCGGTAGGCGATAGGGGCGCATTCGGCTTTCCACAGCAGGAACAGCGGCGACCAGGGAGGTGCCCAGGCCGTGGTGTAGGGGCTGAGGGCCGCGGCGGTCTCGCCGTCCTTCAGGACGTCGTCGAGGAGGCTGCGCTTCGGGTCGTCGGCGGATGGCCGGCGGGCGCATCGGTCCAGCAGGGCGAACTCGGTGAACGCGGCTGCCGCGGCGGTTCGCAGATATGCGGGCAGGCAGGCGGTGCGGTCGCGGCCGGGCGGGTCGGCCGGTGCCGTGGAGTCGAGGCCCGGCACGGTGGTGAGGGTGTCGTGCGCGTACCGGCAGGGCAGGTCGGACGTCGGTGCGAGCGGCTCGTCGACGCCGATGTCCTGGATCACGATGGTGGGGTCCTGGGGCCGGTAGTAGGCGGGCTCCGGGAACCAGGTGAGGTCGAGACCGGCGTCGCCGGCCGCCTTCGTGATCTTCTCCTGCTGTGCGGCGTACTCGATCAGGTCGCCCTGGACGGCTTTGCGCCGCGCGTCGGCCGTATCGAGGGCCGCCCTCAGTGTCTTGTCGAGCGCCTGCCTGCGGGCCTCGGCCTTCTGGCCCGTGTCGTCGGCGGCCTGGGCACGCAGCCTCCACAGGTCCACCAGGCGCTGGCGCTGCTGGGCGAGGGCACGGTTGCCCCGCCACACCTTCTCCTGCTGTGCGTTGAGGCCGGCGAGGTCCTTGTCCGTGGGGGGCGTGGAGCCGGTTTTCGGCGTGGTCTTGGCGGCGTTCGGCTCGGTCGTCCTCCACTGGACGCCGGTGGGGGTCGTGGCGAAGGTGCCCGCGTGCGTCGCGTAGTCCGTCTTGACCGACAGGTCGGGGGTGCCGAGGTGTTCGAGGGTGCCGGCGAGCAGGCTGCGGAGGACCGCGCTGTGCACCGTCGGTTCAACGCCGCAGGAGTTCGCCGGACGGGGCGTGTGGAGGGCGCTCACCGCCTCGGCCAGGCTGTGGCCCACGGCGATCTTCACGGTGTCCGCATGGGGCCTGGGGGCCAGTTCCGGGGTTCCGGCCGCGGGCAGGGACAGGGCCGTGCCGTGGAACACCGCGCCGGCCAGGTCCGTGGGCATCTCGCTGACGGCCCACTTCAGCGTGGCCAGCGTCTTGAGGGGGTCCGGAGTACGGGAGGGGTCGAAGGCGGGGTTGGAGTACCAGCCCAGGACGCAGTAGCTCAGCGTCACCTTCTTCCCGGGGTCCCGCAGCTCCGGCGAGAGCGGGTCGTGGAGGGAGAGGACGTCCTCGTTGTAGGGCTGGAAGGCGGAGAAGGCCATCAGCCCGGGCCCCAGAACGTCCAGGAAGAGCTTTCGGGCGCTGTCCGGTTCGCTCCAGCTGTCCGTCGCCCCGGTCAGCGGGGTCTTGCGGCCGATCAGGGTGGCGTTGAGAGTGCCCGGCTCCAAGAACTCCGAGGAACCCTCGGGGCCGAGGTAGTCGCTCTCGACGACCCAGGCGCAGGACGCCTCGGGGGCGTGCTCCGGGGCGGCGCTGTAGCGCACGACCAGCCACCGGTTGGGGATCTTCGGGAACACCGCCGCCCCGGAAGCCTGCTCGTCGTGGACTCCTTCGCACAGCTTGTCGGGCAGGCGCCACTGGAGGTAGACACCGTTGTAGTGGTGGTCGGCCGGTTGGCTGATGTCCTCCTGCCCGAGTAGCGGGTCTTCCGGGTCCGCGAGGTGCTTCAGGCGCTTGAAGGACGGTCTCCAGCGGCGGAATCCGGTGGCGCGCAGGCCGTCGTTCAGGACCAGGGCATCGACGCGGATGGGCACGATGAGTGCCTCGTCAGCGGTCATGGAGGGCTCCTTCTTCCCGGCACGCGGGAGGGCGTCGGCGGGTGAGGGCGGGCGGGCGCGGGGGCGTCTCCCCGGCCGCGGCCCGGTGCGATGTCATGCGTCCTTCCCCGAGCCCTGGTAGCGGAAGGTCAGCTGCTGGGGGCCGTTGACACACTGCAGCGCGAACTCGGCCGGACAGAGGACCGCCTTCTCGCGGTCGAACTGGCCCTGCGCGCGCAGCTCCTGGGTCAGCGCGGCGACCAGGCCGCCGGCCCCGGGGTCGCCCGCCTTGGCGCCCGGGTCCTCGGCCAGGCGCAGGACGTCGGGAACGGCGCCCTGGGCCGCCGGACGGAAGAACCGTGAGACGTTCTTCAGGTCCGCCCCGAGGTTCCGCCCGATGCCCTGGTTCTCCCCCGTGCCGTTCTTCAGGCGCCGCAGGCGGATCACGTTGTTGTCCTGGTCGCTCTCGTCGCCCTCGTCGAGGCCGAAGTGCAGCCCGTGACAGGGCTCGGCCACCGTGATGCTGGAGGGAACGTCCGCGAACAGGAGCAGCAGCACGCCACCACGCAGGTCACGGCGGTAGCCCGGCACCGCCTTCCCCTCCTTGGTCTGCGCCGTGACCAGCAGGTTGGGAATGTCCGCGACCAACTGGCTACGCATCAGCATCCCGCACGGCAGCGCGTGGGGATCGTTGGTCACCGCCTCCCGGAGGGCCTCGGTGACCTCACTGTCCAAGGTGGTTCCGACTCCCACACTGACCGCCCCGTCGACCAGCGCGCGCAGCCAGGCGGCGTCGACATAGAAGAAGCGCAGGCTCTCGGGCGGCAGCAGGCGGGCGTCCGGCACCAGGTAGTGGAAGGGCGCGGCGGTCAGCAGGGTCCACTCGTCGAGGTGCGCCGCGACCCGCTGCTCGTCGTCCAGCGGCGGCACGTCGCCGTCCCCGGCCGTGGCAGGGGCGATCGCGCCGACGTGGTGGGTGACGGCACGCCGCACATAGTGGCGGGTACGGGGGTGGGCGGCGCCGCGGCGCAGTGCCGCCGCCAAGGCTTCCTTGCGCGGCCCGGGCCGCTGCGGTGCCGAGCGGTCCGCCCTTCGTGGCGCCTGTACCGCGGCGTCGGCCCTCGCGGCGTCCGGCGCCTGGCCGAGGCCCAGCCCGGAGAGGAGTTCGTCGCCCAGCCCGCCGTCCATGAGGTGGTCCATCAGCTCGTGGCCTGCCGGCGGTCGGGCGGGCCGGCCATCGACGGGGGCCCGCTGGTGGGCGGCGAAAAGACCGCCGTACGCGGTGGCCAGGTGCATGGCCTGCCAGGCGGCGGAGCGGGCGCGTGCCAGGGGGTTCGAGAGGTTCGCGTCGGCCAGTACCAGCAGGCGTCCCAGGTTCCAGGCGGCCGCGTAGCTCAGGTCGTAGATGCCGCGGTCCTGGAGGTAGATCAGGGCGGCGTCCGGGCGTTCCAGCAGGTCCTTCCCCCAGGGCGGATCGAGGGCACGTCGGGACGTGAACGGGCCGCGGTACCACCCGAAGGTCTCCTCGCCCGACGAGGTGAGATAGCCGGTCGGCACGTACCCTTCGGCCAGGCGGCGCGCGGCGTCCTCGGGGAGGGCGTTGCCGGGCTCGGGCAGGCGCAGGCTCAAGCCGTGCTCGGCGTCGGCGACGCCGGGCGCGGCGAGGTGGCGCATCCGGGAGGCGAAGCCCGCGTGGCCGGAACTCACCTGGTTGAAGGACCAGGAGTGGAGGGAGAGCAACCGCAGCCGTGGCTGCCGGCCCTTCGGGGAGAAGTGGCCAGCGCAGCCCTCCAGCGAGACGAGGTGCACGCTGTAGCTCCCGTCGGTGCGCGGCAGCCGGTTGGCGAAGGCGACCGCGTACCGCCCCGCCCGCAGGTCCTCACCGCTGTCCAGGAACAGGCGGTGGGGGTGGAGCTTCTCGGTGACCTCCCGGGCGTGGACCAGGTACGGGAGTTCGTCCCGGAGCGGGGCGATACGGTCGAACGTCTCGGCGCCGACCTCGATGACCCGGCAGACCGTCCGCTTCGCCTCGGCCGTGTCGGCCCCGCCGAGGGCCGGGACACTCACCCCCTTGTCGGATGTGAGGGCCACATCGACGGTGACCGCGTCGTTGCGAAGGAGTTCCCCCTCACGGAACAGCATCAGGGTGAACCACGGCTGTGGCGGCTGCTTGTTCGCGTCCTCGGGTGCGAGGGGGCGGGCCCAGGGCAGGAGTTCCCTCGTGAGGGTCAGATGCGGCGCTACCCGCTGGTAGTCCCCGCCGGCGCCAGGGGCCGGAAAGCGCGCCTCGACGAGGCGGTCGCCGACGACGAAACGCGGCGCCGCGACCGTGAACTCCTGCGCGGCGGAATCCAGCACGTGCCCGTCGAGCACATGCCCGGTCCGCACCGTGTACGTCCCGGCCGTCAGATTCGGCACGTAGCTGTCGTGGAACGCCACCTTCAGCGGTGTGCCCGTCCGGTACATCGCGGGCTGCGACATCACTGCTCCTCAGGCTCACACGTGCTGCGCCAGCAGCGGGTCGTCGGTCAGGGTGATCTGCGCGCTGCCCGCGTACGCGGTCAGCGGATCGTCGTGCCCCGGTGACAGCCCGGCCCCGACGAGGGCCTGGAACAGCTGCGTGCGGGCGGCGGAGGTGGCCTTGGAGGCGATCTGCTGAGCGATCAGGCCGATGGTGGACCCGTCCTTGCTCCTCGTCGTCGCGCTTCCCCGCCGTGTGGCCTTCGCCGTCAGGGGAAGGTCCCCGAAGGGGTGCTGGTCCGCGGCGTCCACACACTCCGTTTCGAGGGCGTCGGCGTCCACCAGGAGCGGGGTGCCGTCCGTATGGGCCGCGCAGTGGCCCTTGGGTGGCGGGACGGTCACCTCCAGGCCGGTGACGTGTCCCCGCACCAGATCGCCGTCCAGCTCGGCCGTCTTCTTGTCCGGGTTCCCCCACAAGGAGGCGGGTACGTTGGACCGGACCGGCTTGAAGCCCCATGACGCCACGTCGACCTGCTCGCCCTTGGGCAGGTGACAGACGGTCAAGTGGTGTACGGCCTGCACCCCCTTGAGGCCCATGGGCCGGATGTCCAGGCCGGGCGAGGACTGCTCGCCCTGCCCGCCGGAGGGCTCGCCCAGCTCGACCGGTGAGCCGTTGACGGTGACCGACGTGGCCGGAACCACGCAGGACGTGGTGAACGTGAAGCCGCTCTGCGCGACGAGCCACGGCTCGCTCGCCTTCTCGGGGTCCGCCGCGTCCCCGGGCTCCGCGGCGAACGGCGGCCCGATGTGGGAAAGGTGGGTGATCTGCACGTCGGGAGCGTCGGGAGGCTCCATTCCCGCGCGCGGGCGCGGTTTGACCGGGTTGGGGATCTGCCGCTGGAACGTCTCCCACCCCACGGTCATGTGGTCGCCGAGCCGCTCCACGCCGAACCGGCCCGAGAACGACACGAACCATACGTGGACGCTCCAGTCGCCTCCCCACCCGTCGTCGGAGAACCACATGGCGAGGTCCACCCCGACCTCCATGCGGGGGCGGAGGTGGACGGGGCCGACGTCGACGGCGGCCTCCAGCCCCACGGACACGCCCGCGCTGAAGCCGCCCCGCCACGGGGACCAGCTGATCCACATGTCGAGACGGACACTGATCCACCAGCGGAGCTTCGCCAGGTCGGCGGTGAGCGACACGCTCCCGCCCAGCATCAGCGCCTTGGAGTTGAAGGCGAAGTACAGCTCTCCCTGGACGGTGAACATGTGCTTGTAACTGGTGGTGATACCGACCCGCGGGACGTTCGGGTAATGCGGTGGCGCCGTGTAGTCCGGGGAGTACCCGCCAACGGTGAACACCCAGTCGCCTTCGTGCTCGCCCTCCCGCCACGTCATGAAGGCGAATCCGCCGCTGATGAAGGAGTTCTGGTCGAAGACGAAGGACCAGTCCCACAGAACGCCCGCCAACGTCCACACGGACTCCATCCGCGTCGCCGGGGCGGCCCCGCCGGACTTGCCGACCTCCACCTCTCTCCGCAGGAACTGCCCGGTGACCTGGAGGGCCACAAAGGCCGTGAGCTTGTCGGGGTCGCGCTCCGTCTTGGGGAACCGGGCCTCACCGACCCCGAGCACCGAGACGGAGTAGCCACTCCCCCACTCCACCAGGCCCATGAGGTTGAGGCCGATGAACCCGAACACCTCGAACTCGGCACCGAACGCGGCCCACGAGTTCCCCGCCCTCGGCTTGACCCATGGTTCTTTCTTGTCGGACGAGTCGCAGAGGACACCCAGCACTCTCAAGGGAGACGGGTTGGCCACACCCATCACGAACATATCGTCCAGGCCCCGCAGGAGCGGGAACTTCTCCAGTTCGTTGATCCCCGGCAGGCGCACCTCGGAATGATGTCCGCCGCCGCCCATGAGGCGTTTCAGCCTGAAAGAGGGCGGTCCGATCCCTCCATCCATGAACCGCCCGGCAAGCCCCAGTTCGCAGAAGACGAACAGGGAGAATTCCCCGTTGTCGTCGAGTTTTCCGTAGGAGCCCGCGACATTGGCCGTCAAGAAAGGGAGGGTGACCTGGATGATCCCGTCGAACTGCTGCCTCCCCTTCGCCGCCTCCTGGGGGTTGAACAGCAGGGCGCCGCCGACGGACCAGCCGGTGTCCACGGCCAGTGACGGGTTCATTCCGCCGCCCCTGCCGCTGATACCGATGCCCGCCAGGGTCATGGCGGGCTTCCAGTCCGCGGCGAGGGGGATGTCGATGGCGGCCTGGAAATCCAGGGTGAGGGGGCCCAGGTGGGGAGACAGGAGCAGCATCACCCGAACGGCCCCGTGGCTGTTCTGAGCGGAAGTCGCCGGTACGTAGGCCAGACCGGCTCGAACCGGCAAGTCGTTCAGGACGCTTTTGACGAGGCCCCGATCCGCATGCGGTGCCGAACCGCCGCGATGGTCGTCCACTCCTACCAGCCCCTCGGCCGACCGGTCATCGGCATCGGCTACTTCTTGGTGATGTCGACCCGGAGGAACGGCTGCTCGCGTCCGCCCAGCCGGTATTTGGCGATCACGTGGACACCCGGAGCGAACTCTTCCGTCTGGCCGGGATAGGGCAGCGCGGGGAGCTTCGCCGGAAACAGCTCCGGGAACAGCTCCCTGAACACGGCGTTCACCTGGAAGGTGCTGTCGTACGTCAGCAGATCGTTCGTCACCAGTAGCTGCACATGCCCGACCTTGACGAAATCGGCGCCGCCCTGGGAGAGGAAGTCCTTGACGGCCGGAATATCGCCGAGCCCTTTGTTGACGTCGATGTCGAGAAAAAGGGCCCAGGTGGTGTCCGCGGTGGTGGCCTTGTGCACGCGAACTCCGCAGAAGGCCACACTCTTCAGCAGTTCCCCCTGGCCCCGCGTGACCGCCGCGGTCAGTGCCACGGCCCTGCCCCTGCCGTTGGGCAGCGGTTCGCTCACCTTGGCATTGCAGTTCTTGAGCTGATAGCCGAGCACTTCGGGGAGGAACGGCACGTCCGCCACCTTGGCCACGTCGCCCACGGTCGCCGCCTGCCGGAGCTTCTCCGCAAGCGCCTCCTCGCCGGACTTCCCGTCAGTGAGCACGGGCCACCGTCCCCGCGAGACCTCCCACTGACCTCGCACCGCCTCGGCCACGCCCGCAGACGGATGCGCAGCCCGAATACGCACGCGTGGAACCCGAGCCCGCCATCCTCGCCCGAGGCATCCGTCCACCACCTTCCGTAACCCGGCGACCACTATGAGGCAGGCGATCCGATGTGTCTCCCACCGACACGCCGCCCCCGCGTGAACTGTTCCCGCGGAGCCGAGCACACGTCGCCATGACGGCGCGTCATGTTCTACGTCCCCCGTCGGCAGCCGGCCGCGCAGGATCAGGAATCCCAGAACGACCAGCACTCCGCACCCGGACAGCACGAAGGTGCCACGGGGGCTCAAGAAGGTGAGCGCCCATGGCGCCATCAGATAGGCCACCAGGCCGCCGGCCGCCATGGATGAATAAACGGCTCCGTAGACAGTACCGAGACTCTTTGCGGGAATGGCGCGATGTTTCCCCGGCAAAGGGAGATCGCCAGCGGTCCCACGATCATTCCGATACCGAACGCGGACATCATCAAAACGTAGTCGACCACGCTTCCGCAGAGTGAGTCCTGCATGAGGAAAACGGCTGCCGCGTTGTCCAGACAGGCGAGCATCATGACCGCGAACATGCTCAGGCACAGTGTCCGGGCGGCGGCGTCGGACGTGACGACCGATACCCGGCCGAGCAGCTTCGGCCGTTCAAAGGGGCGGGCGCTTGCGCCCGGAGAGCCTGTCGACGGCATCAGGCCGACCAGCAGTGCGGAAGCACCGAAGCCGGCGGCATCGATGGCCGGTCCGAACCGCGGCCCGCCGACGGCCAGGAGCACACCGCCGAGAGCCGGTCCGACCGCGGTGCCCAGGTCGTAGCCCACCGCCAGCACCGTGTTGGCACGAACGATCTTCTCGGTCGCGAGGGGCGGCTCCCCTCCCGCCCACTCCGCGTCATGCCGGCCGGGTATCGCTCGTCGGCAGCGGAATGCGGTCCCGTACGAAGAACGTACCCCTCTTCTGCGAGTCCCTGGCCGCAGCCGGGGTCGCCCTGGATCTGGTGACCGCCGCCGAATCCCGCAGATCCGCGCTGTGCCCGGCACCTTGCCTGCCGGGCGCTATGCGGGCTCTGTACACCGCTTTCGGCCTGGACCGCGGACCGCGCCCGGTGTGAGCCGTCTCCCCATGCCGCCCGCGACAGGCTCGCTGTTCTCCCAAATCATCGCCAAAAGGCGCTCGCCGACAGTGCCCCGCGTAAGGCTTCCCCTATGACGAGCGACCCTCCAGAGGGTGCACTGGCCACTGCCCGGGACGGCCCGCCGCCCAACCGGTTCGCGCCGCCCGCCCCGCCCAACGCCCCCGCCTCCGGGCGGCTGCTGGGAGTCGACCTTGCCCGCGGCGTGGCGGTCCTGGGCATGTACGCCGCGCACGTCGGCCCCGATCCGTCCACGGGCGGACCGGTCGGCCACGTCATGGAAGCCGCCCACGGCCGGTCGTCCGCCCTGTTCGCCCTGCTCGCCGGCTTCTCCCTGGTGCTGATCACCGGGCGCTCCAGGCCCAGGAGAGGGCGCCGGGGCAGGCAGGCCGTGGCGAAGATCCTGATCCGGGCCGCGGCTCTGCTCGTCGCCGGTACCGCCCTGACCGCCCTGGACACACCGGTCGACATCATCCTCGCCTACTACGGCCTCACCTTCGTCGTCGCACTGCCCCTGTACCGGCTCGCCCCGCGCACCCTCGCGATCATCGCCGGGGCGGGCGCGCTGATCCTGCCGCAGATCCTCTACGGCATACGTGTGTCGGCGGCCGGTGGCGCCTGGGCCGCCGCTGTCGTCCACCACGACCCGCTGGCGCGGGTCAGCGGCACCGACGGGGTGCTGGGGCTGCTGTGCACCGGCGACTACCCCGTGCTCAGCTGGGTGCCCTTCGTGATCGCGGGAATGGCGGTGGCCAGACTCGACCTGACCACCGCCGCGGTCCGCACCCGTCTGCTGCTGACCGGCGGCGCGCTCATGGCCGCGGGATACGGCGTGTCATGGCTCCTGCTGCGCCTGCTGCCACAGGCCCGTGCGGCCATCTCCGCCGTCACCGACGGAGCGTCGCCTTCGAGCGCCTGGTGGTCCGACGCCGTTGGCGATCCCACGGCGAACACCCCGGCCTGGTTACTGGTGGCGGCACCGCACAGTGAAACGACGCCGTCCGTTCTCGGCAACACCGGAGTCGCGCTCGTGGTCGTCGTCTGCTGCTGCGCTCTCGTCGGGCGGCACCGTCGGCTGCGCGCCCTCGCCGCACCGGTCACCGCGATCGGCACGATGTCGCTGACCGCGTACGTCGCCCACATCCTCGTCATCCGCGCCCTGGGGATCGAGGACGTGCCCGGGTCCCCCCTCTGGGTACTCGGTTGCTTCGCGGTGATCATGATGGTGTTCGCGATGCTCTGGAAACGCCTCTTCCGCCGCGGCCCACTGGAGTACCTGCTCAACATGGCCACGTTGCCGGCCACATACATCAGATGACCCGCCCGCTGTACCGCGCGGGCCGAGGGCGGCGTCGGAACGGCCACGGTCCACCGCCGCTTCCCCTCGCGCGGGCCTCATCGTCGCCGTCTGCCGGGACCAGGTCGAAGCCCTCGCGCAGGCAACCGGCCGGAGCCTCAGGTGCGCTGAAGGGCTTGCCGGGCTATGGCCCAATTGTTGTGCAGGCGGTCCAGATAGGACTGCGCCTGCGGGCCGGGTGCCGTGCCTCTTGCGAAGGCCCGCATGTTGCCTGCCCCGGTGTTGTAGCCCAGGGCCAGCAACTCGTCCCGCGACAGTGGGCCGCTGCGCTGCGCGGGCAGTTGCCCGGCCAGGTCGTGCAGGTACCACGCCGCGGCCTCGATGGCGAGGTCGCGGTCGTCGGGCAGTTCCTGCCAGGCGCGGTCGGCGAAGTCGCGTCCCCGCTTGGTCTGGTCGAAAGCGGCCTTGTGCATGTTGGCGATGCCGAAGGCGGCGTCCGGTTTGGTGCGCTGCCAGGCGCGCTCCCACTCCGGGTCATGGGGCTTGTACGCCTCGTTGTACAGGATCGCCATCAGCAGTTGGGGGTTCACACCAGCCTGGCGGGCGCGCGACGTCACCTGGGGCGCGAGGCGGGCGGGATCGTATGCTCCGGCCGGCGGCGAGGCAGAAGTGGCGGGCGTCGGCGTTGTCGGCGCCCGGCCGGCGGCGCCGGAGCCGGCCGGGGTGCAGGCCGCGGTTCCAGCAGCAAGGACGAGAACCACGGTGGCAAGCCGTACCGGAGAGCAGTGCCTTGTCGTCACCATGTGCCTCATGCCATCACATCGCTGGGAAGGGGGCGAAAGTGCCGGCCGGCAGCTGTCCTGCTCCCGCGGTCACCGCCACATGTCGCCGTAGGCGGCCAGCGCCGGCTCTCTGAGAGACGCCCACTCGCCGATGCGCCGCAGGCCGGGCCGCAGCGGGCTGTCGGTATGCGGGTCCCGCCAGGACGTACTGCCCGCCGTGTCGGCCCAGTAGATGCTGTGGTCGTCATGGGGCCCTACCGCCCAGACCGCGTAGGCGTCCGCCGCGCCCCATGCGGCGAATCCGATACCCCGCAGTGTCCGTGCGGGTACGGCCGCCGGCCGCGACCAGTGCCGTGCGGCGTCCGGGGAGACCGCACACCGGACACAGCCGTCACGATCGGGCCAGGCCACCAGCAGCCGGTCCGTGGGCCCGGCCCCGACTTGGCCGACGACCGAGGGCCAGGCGCTGACCGCCTCCGGCACCGCCACGATGTCGTGGCGGCTCCACGTCGATCCGTCGGGTGACGAGCACAGGCGGATCGACCGGTCCCGGCCCGCGCCGGTGAACGCCAGCCACACGTCGGTGGTGTGAGTGGTGGTGGCGCTGGGGCGGGACGCGGTCACCGACCAGCCGTCGAACAACGTCTGCCCCGGCGTCCAGAACCTGCCGTCGAACGTGCCGTGCCACAACCGCTCGTCCCCGCCCGCCCCCTTCCAGTACAGGTGCAGCCGGTCGGGGCGGGCCACCAGCGAGGGACCGTGGCTGGAGCCCGCGCCGGGCACCGGCCGCGGCCCGCTCCACCCCCGTCCGTCGTACACCGCCCACCACAGCGCCTGACCGCGCTCCACGCTCCGCCAGGCCATGTACAGCAGACCGCGCCACGCCGCCAACGACGGCTTCTCCATCGACTCCGCGCCGTAGACCCGTTGCCGGGGCGCCCAGCTGACCCCGTTGCCGGTCTGCGACCACCACAGCCCCGTGTCGCCCAACGAGCCCCGCCAGACCATGAACAACGGCACGCCGCACCCCACACCAGTTTCCGGTCGGGACCGAGCATCCCGCGCAAAGGCACATACTCCTCCGCACAACGCCCGCCAGGAAGGCTCCGGCCCACAACGGAACTCCCGTCCCACCAAACCCGGCGGAACGCCCCTGGGGAGCGGTCGCGATGACGCGGCAGTCGTTCCGCGAGGTGGCCGGAGTGCTGGGCCGGTCGCCCTCGCCCCCGGCTTGATAGGCAAGTGTGGACTTGCCTATGGTGGGGACGTGCCAGACGATGTTTTCAAGGCGCTGTCCGACCCGACCCGTAGAACGATCCTCGACGAGCTGGCGGAGCGGAACGGTCAGACGCTCTTCGAAATATGCGCGCGGCTCTCCACGAAGCACGGGCTGGGCCTGTCACGCCAGGCGATCAGCCAGCATCTCGCCGTGCTGGAGGCCGCGGGGCTCATAGAGACGCGGCGCGAGGGCCGCTACAAGTTCCACGACCTCACCACCGAACCGCTTGAGCAGATCGTTACGCGCTGGCTCAAGCCCGGAACACCGGAGACCGGAAGATGAAGATCTACGTCGCCCAGGTATTCGTCGACGACCAGACCAAGGCCGAGCGCTTCTACACCGAGGTGCTGGGCTTCGAGAAGAAGAACGACATCCCGCTCGGCGGCGACGCCCGGTGGCTGACCGTGATCTCGCCCGAGAACCCCGAGGGTGCCGAGCTGCTGCTGGAGCCGTCCGGCCACCCCGCGGTCCCGCCGTACAAGGAGGCACTGGTCAAGGACGGCATCCCGGCCACCTCCTTCGAGGTCGAGGACGTACACCAGGAGGCCGCCCGGCTGCGCGGCAAGGGCGTCGTCTTCACGCAGGAGCCGGCCGACATGGGCCCGGTCACCACGGCCGTCTTCGACGACACCTGCGGCAACCTCATCCAGATCGTCCACCACAACAAGGCGTGACGGCCCCTCGGAGCCGACGCGGGCGAGTACGCCCGGGAGCCCGGCGCGGCCCGCTCACGCCGCGCGGTCCGCGGTGACGGCGCCGCGTGCCGCGGGCAGCCAGGTGCGGTAGCGGCGTAGCGCTCGTCGCTGCCGGAGCTGCTCGGTGACCAGGGCGTACGCCGGGTGGGTGCCAGGTGTGGGGCGGTTTCCGCGGGCGATGCGGCGCAGCTGGTGGCGGACCTGCGCCATGCCGGCGGCGGAGGCGAGGGCCTTGTCGGACCAGTTCACCGGCCGCAGCTGCCGGTCGGCCTCGCGGCCGTCGCGCCAGCGGCCGGGCAGGTCCGGGGTGACGGCGAGGGCGGTGCCCATCCCGATGAGCGCCACGCCGCCGGCGAGGACCTTTTCGGCGGTGTCGCGGCGGGTGATGCCGCCGGTGAGCATCAGCGGCAGCGGGCTGGTCCCGACGAGGTCCTTCGCCAGGTCCAGGAAGTAGGCCTCGCGGGCCTGCGTACGGGCGTCGGCGGGGCGGCCGGACATCGCCGGGCTCTCGTAGCTGCCGCCGGACAGTTCGACCAGGTCGACGCCGAGCGGCGCGAGCATCGCGATCACCTGCCGGGCGTCGTCGGCGTCGAATCCGCCGCGCTGGAAGTCGGCGGAGTTGAGCTTCACCGCGACAGCGAAGGACGGCGAGACCGCGGCGCGGACGGCACGGACCACGTCCAGCAGCATCCGGGCCCGGTTTTCGAGCGGTCCGCCCCATGCGTCGGTGCGCCGGTTGACCAGGGGGGACAGGAACTGCGACAGCAGGTAGCCGTGCGCGGCGTGGATCTCCACGCCGTCGAACCCGGCCGCTTCGGCCCGCGCGGCGGTGACCGCGAACCGGGCCACGGTGGCTTCGATCTGCTCGGGGGTCATGGCGACGGGCCGCCCGAACCGGCTGCTGTGCTTTCCCAGGTCGACGCCCACGGCGGACGGCGCCCACACCACACCGGGCATGTCCGCCTGGATCTGGCGGCCGGGGTGGTTGATCTGCATCCACACGGCCCCGCCGCCGGACTTGGCCGCCGCGGCCCACTCGGTGAACGGTTCGAGCGGCGCGGCGTCGTCGAGCACGACGCCCGCCGGGCCGGTCAGCGCCTCGGCGTGGACCATGACGTTTCCGGTGATCAGCAGCCCGGCGCCGCCGGCGGCCCAGCGCCGGTACAGCCTCAGCAGCCGCCGGTCGGGCAACTGGCCGTCACCGGCCATGTTCTCCTCCATCGCCGCCTTCGCGATCCGGTTGCCCAGCGCCGCTCCGGAGCGCAAGGGCAGCGGCGAGAACAGCTCGCTGGTCATCCGTGATCCCCTCCTTCGTCTCGATCGCCTACGATGTGTGCACCGTTTACATTAGAGGACGATGTGAGCACCGCAAACATGAGGGGAAGCGTCCTGTGCCACACGAGGGTGCGTACCACCACGGCGATCTGCGCGCCGCCTGTCTGCGTGCCGCGCGGGAATTGCTGGAGGAGGACGGCAGTGCCGGGCTGTCCCTACGGGCGGTGGCACGACGGGCCGGCGTGTCGGCGACGGCCCCCTACCGCCACTACGCGGACCGCGACGCGCTCGTCTCCGCGGTCGCGGCGCAGGGCTACCGGGAGCTCGCCGGACGCCTGGCCACGGCCCACCCGTCCCCCGCGACGGCCGACGACCTCGCGACGGTCGCCGTCGCGTACGTGCGCTTCGCGCTCGACCATCCGGCGATGTTCCGGGTGATGTTCGCGGAGCCCTGCGATCCGGGCAACGAGGAACGGGCCACCGCGACCGCCGCCATCTGGGAATACGTCCGCGGCATCGTGCGCACCACCTTCCCCGGCGCCGATCCGGCCGCCTTGTCGACCGCGGTGTGGGCCCTGGTTCACGGCCTGGCGTTCCTGCACCTCGACGGCAAACTCGACACCGCCACCCCCGAGGCGGTCGCCGGTCAGGTGCGCGCCGCCGTCCACGCACTGTTCGCCGCCTCACCGGCGGTCCCACAGACGGCGACGCCACCGACCGGGCAAACCGGGACCTGAGCGGGCCGCGCGGCCCGACGCGCCACGCCGGGCCGCGCGCACTCGGGAACCGACGGCGTCGGAAATGATGCCGCGTATGAATGATCCACAGAACACCGGCAAGGCCGGTCGGCGCGCCCGGTCACGACGGCTGGTCCCGATGGCCGGCCGCGACCCGGAAGAGCACGGACGGGTCTCCTCGCCGCTGGAGCTGCTGTTCGACCTCACGTTCGTGGTCGCCGTCGGCACCGCGGCGTCCCACTTCGCCGAGATGGTCGCCGAGGGGCACGCGGCGCCGGCGGTCACCGCGTTCGTGCTGGCGATGGTCGCGATCAGCGTGGCCTGGATCAGCTTCAGCTGGTTCGCCTCCGCCTTCAGCACCGACGACTGGCTCTACCGGGCCCTGACGATGGTGCAGATGATCGGTGTCGTCGTGTTCACGCTCGGCCTGCCGGCCATGTTCCACTCGGTCGAGGTGGGCGGACACCTCGAACTGCGGGTGATGGTGATCGGCTATGTCCTGATGCGGATCGCAATGGTCTCGCAGTGGTGGCGCGCCGCCCGGCAGGCCCCCGCGTTCCGGGCCGTCGGGGTGGCGAACATCCGCTGGACGGTGGTCGCCCAGCTCGGCTGGATCGTGGTCGGCTTCGCGCGTCCGCCGCTCGCCGTCGCGTTCGTCGCGTTCGTCGTACTCGGGGCGCTGGAACTGCTGCTGCCGGTGCTCACCCAGGGCAGCGCCGGTGGAACCCCCTGGCATCCCCACCATGTCGCGGAGCGGTACAGCCTGTTCGCGATCATCGTGCTCGGCGAGGGCGTCGTCGGCACCGTGGCCTCGTCGGGCGGTCTCCTCGGCGGCGCGGACGGAACGCACTGGAGCGGTGACGCGATCGCCGTCGTCGTCGCCGGGGTGGGGCTGACCTTCGGCATGTGGTGGGTCTACTTCGCCACCCCCTTCGGTGACGTCCTCGTACACCGTCGCCGCCGCGGATACCTCTTCGGCTACGGACACATCCCCCTGTTCATCGGGATCGCCGGGGCCGGTGCCGGGCTGCACGTGGCCGGACTTCAGCTGGAACACCACTCCGGGCTGAGCGGCGTCGCGGTGGTCCTGTCCCTGGCGCTCCCGGTCGGCCTCTACCTGCTGATGGTCTACCTGCTGCACACCCTGCTGCTGTCCGCGGCAGACCGGCTCCACCTGCTGCTGATCTCCCTCACGCTCGCCGTGCTCCTCGCGGCCGTCCTGCTGTCCGCGGCCGGTGTCCCCGTCGCGGTGTGCTTGCTCATCGTCATGCTGGCCCCTTTCGTCACCGTGGTCGGCTACGAAACGGTCGGCCACCGGCATCAGCGGCAGATGCTGGAACGGCTCGATGCGCAGGATCACTGACGTCACCCGACAGCGCGCCCTCGGGCCCAACTGCCCGCTCGCCACGGTGATGAGCGGGTGGCCCGCTACGCGATGGCCGCAACCCGTGCTCACAGCGTCACGTGGGTGAGAAAGGTGCTGCGGCCGGGGCAGGTGGTT
The DNA here is from genome assembly GCF_042732265.1 of Streptomyces sp. NPDC059788. Lineage (NCBI taxonomy): Bacteria > Bacillati > Actinomycetota > Actinomycetes > Kitasatosporales > Streptomycetaceae > Streptomyces > Streptomyces sp. NPDC059788. The sequence goes on from NZ_JBHWHY010000077.1 coordinate 23,707, forward strand.
CGCGGGAGGTAGAGCGCGTGGAGAGGCGCGTAGACCGGAGGTTCGAGGGTGACGATGTGCGCCTTGCCGCCCGCGGCGGGGCCGGGTGCTGTCGTGACGAAGGCGATGTGGCGGGTGCCGATGACGGCGGTGACCGGAGGTGTGCCTTGGCGGTCGGTGCGTTCGATGCGGGGTTCGAAGCCGGCCTGGCGGCAGTGGCCGATGAGGAGGTCGGTGTAGTCGGAGTGGCCGGGGGTGCCCCAGACCATGAAGGGTTCGTCGGCGAGTTCGGGGAGGGTCACGGTGGTCCGGGCGGCGAGGGGGTGATCTGAGGCGACGGCGATGTGCAGGCGCTGGTGGCCCAGGGTGGTCCGGGTCAGGCCGTGGGCCGGCGTGATGGCGCGGCACAGCCCGATGTCGAGGTCGCCCGCGAGGAGCGCGGCCGTCAGCTCGGAGGGGTAGCGCTGGTGGGCCTCGGGGACGATGTCGGGGTGCGCTTCGGTCACGGGTGCGAGCAGGGTGACGAGTTCGTCGCCGGTGACGGCGGGGGTGTAGCCGATGCGAAGCGTCTCGGTCTCGCCGCGCCCGATGCGCCGGGCACGGCGCAGGGCGGAGCGGGCCATGCCGTTGAGCACGTGGGCGTCCTCCAGCAGGGCCGCTCCGGCGGGCAGTACGGTGACGCCGGTGCTGCCCCGCTCCAGCAGGGGCACACCGACCTCGCGTTCGAGGACCCGGATGGAAGCGGACAGGGCTTGCTGGGACAGGTGCAGCCGGGCGGCGGCGCGGGTGAGGCTGCCTTCCTCGGCAACGGCGACCAGGTGTTCGAGCTTGTTCAGGTCCAGTCGCACGTCAGCATCCCAGAACTCAGTAGTGGCGGACGGTGAATAAGAGGTCGACGGCCGAAGGGCGGCGCCCCAGGCCGATACCCGGCGCGGCAGCACACAACACGGCGCGCAAGGCCTGGCCGGTCTGGAAGCGGCTGATGCGGCCGTTCGAGGAGAAGATCTGCCCGTCGGCCCACGCGGCAAGGTCGCGGTCGGTGCCTCCAGGTGGTGTGGCCGAGGGCGCCGACGCCGGCGGGCCCGCCGTACCGGAACACGGCAGGTGCGGCCCGCCGGGAGAGCGTGCGGTCAGCGGGTGGTGTAGCCGCCGTTGGGGAACATCGTCTGGCCGGTGAACCACCATCCCTCGGTGGCCAGGAACCTGATGATCGGGACGATGTCCTCGATGTGGGTGAGCTGGTTGCCCATCGCCTGCGACTTGTGGAACGCCACCCGCTCCGAGGTTTCCTGCGGGTAGAAGAACGGCGTGTCCATCGGACCGGGTGCCACGGTGTTCACCGAGATGTGGCGGTCGGCGAACTCCTTGGCCGCCGCCCGGGTGAAGTGCTCCAGCGGCGCCTTGCCGCCGGCGTACGTGGAGTAGCCGTCGGTGAAGGCGGCAAGCAGCGACGTACCCAGGCTGATGATCTTGCCGTGGTCGTTCAGCCGCCGCCCGGCCTCTTGGATGAAGAAGTACGCGGCCTTCGCGTTGATGCCGAACATGCGGTCGTACTCTTCTTCGGTGGTCTCCAGGATCGGCTTGCGCAGCACCATCCCCGTGGTGTTCACCGCGATGTCGACACCGCCGAAGGTGTCCACCGCCGTATCGAAGAGCCGCCGTACGTCCGCGACCTCGGTCAGGTCCCCCTGGGCGGAGACGGCCTGGCCCCCGGCCTTTTTGATCTTCTCCACCGTCTGCTCGGCTTCGCTTTCGGAGCTGTGGTAGTGGACGACCACCTTCGCCCCGGACTCCGCGAAGGTCCGGCTGATCAGCCCGCCCAGGTTCTTCTCGCCCCCGCCGACGATCGCCACCTTGTCCTGCAGAGTGTTCTCGGCCATGGTCCGCACTCCTCACGTTCTTGCCGGTGACCGACTTGATCACCTTCTGCATACGACACTAGGTGGACATTACGGTCATCGGGTAACAGAAGTTTCGAGTCGCCCCACAAACATCATCGATACCCCCAGGTGGCGACCCGGCCGCCGCCCTCAGTGCCCGCGTCCGAGCGGACGAGCAGCTCGCTCGGCCGAAGCGGGACGGGAGCGGGACGAGAGTGGGACGGGAGGGGGCCGGAGTGGGCTGCCTGGCGGAAGTACGGGAGGGGACCCCGGCCGTACTCGTCTCGTCACGAGGGCCGGCCGGTCACCGCGCCCGACGGTCGGCGCATGGGGGGGCTGGACGAGCGCGATTACGCCCCCCGCATCACCCGCAAGGGTTTTGGTCCCTTACCGCGATCTGCATTTCCGCGTTCTACGCGTGCACGCGCTTGCTCCCTTCAACCACTGTACTTCCCCCGTTGCCGGGGCTTCGATGGACAGCAGTAGGAGGTGCGAGCAGTTCTCGTTCCGGCCTCGCCTGCGGATGGTGCACCGGGCGTGAATCACGGTTGCCGAGTCAGGCGGACCGGTGGGGCCCGACACCTCGTAACAGTGCCGTGCCGCCCTGATGCCCCGGCGGCGGTGACCACAGCCAGAACTCGAAAAAGCGCCCAGAACTCTGCGGGCGGGAAGCGAGTTCTTCGCTGACGGCGACCGGCGAATACGCGGTGAACGGACTCGCCGCGCCAGCGGCCGCGAGTCCGTGCGACAGCGCGTCCGCACCACCACCGACGTTCGTCGGTCCGCTCCCTTTGTAGTGAGGAGATCCGATGCCCTCCATGTCATCTCCCCGAGGCGATTACCCCCTGCTGGCGGAGGTCACCGGTCCCAAGGCTCTGCGGGCGCTGCCGGAGAACACGCTGCCCGGCCTGGCGCGCGAAATCCGTGCCTTCCTGGTCGACAAGGTCGCCGCCAGCGGCGGGCACCTGGGCCCCAATCTCGGGATGGTGGAGCTGACGCTGGCGTTGCACCGGGTCTTCGATTCTCCGCAGGACACGCTGCTGTTCGACATCGGTCACCAGGGATATGTGCACAAGCTGGTGACCGGGCGGGCCGACGGTTTCGACCGGCTGCGCCGGGCCGGGGGCCTGTCCGGGTATTTGTCCCGGCCCGAGTCCGAGCACGATGTGATCGAGAATTCGCACGCCTCGACCGTGCTGGCGTACGCGGACGGGCTGGCCAAGGCCCGCGAGCTGACCGGGGAGAGCGACCGGGCCGTGGTCGCGGTGATCGGGGACGGGGCGCTGACCGGCGGCATGGCGTGGGAGGCGCTTAACAACATCGGTGGTGCCGAGCGGCCGGTGGTCGTGGTGCTCAATGACAACGGCCGCTCGTACGCGCCCACCGTCGGGGGCCTGGCCGATCATCTGCGCCTGCTGCGCGAGCGGGTGCACGGCGGGTGGCGCCCGGAGCCCGGTGACCTGTCGGAGGACCGCTCGGCAACGGAAACGGACCACAATGTCTTCACCTCGATCGGCTTCGCCTACCTGGGTCCGGTCGACGGGCACGACCGTGCAGCACTGGAACAGGCACTGTCGGTCGCGCATGGGCTCGGTACGCCGGTGGTGGTGCACGCCGTCACCCGCAAGGGGAAGGGCTACGAGCCGGCCGAGCGGGAGCCGAACGACCGCATGCACACCTGCGGCGTGATCGACCCGGCCACCGGGGCCACGGCGAAGAAGGTCACCGCGCCCTCGTGGACCCGCGTGTTCGGCGAGGAGCTGTGCGCGCTGGGCCGACGGCGCGGGGACGTGGTGGCGCTGACAGCGGCCATGCCCGGCCCCACCGGACTGGCCCTCTTCCGGGACTCCTTCCCGGGCCGGTTCTTCGACGTGGGCATCGCCGAGCAACACGCGGTGACCTGCGCCGCCGGGCTGGCCACCGGCGGGCTGCATCCGGTGGTCGCCCTGTACGCCACGTTCCTGACCCGGGCTCTGGACCAGGTGCTGATGGATGTGGCCTTGCACCGGCTGCCGGTCACCTTCGTCCTGGACCGCGCCGGCATCACCGGGCCGGACGGGCCCAGTCACCACGGCATGTGGGACCTGACGCTGCTCGGCGCCGTGCCCGGGATGCGCGTCGCCGCACCGCGTGACGCCGACCAGCTGGCCGAGCTGCTCGGCGAGGCGCTGGCCCATCGGACCGGGCCCACCGCCCTTCGTTTTCCCAAGGGCCAGGTGGGCCCGGACGTCCCGGCCGTCGAGCGCACCGGCCCGGTGGACGTCCTCTACCGACGTGGCCGCCGCGATGTGCTGCTCGTCGTCTCCGGTCCGCTGGCCCCGGAGGCCGTGGAAGCCGCCGTACGGCTGGCCGCACTGGGCATCGGCGTCACCGTCGCCGACCCCCGCTGGGTCCTGCCGGTGCCCGGGGAACTGATCCGGCTCGCCGACGGCCACCGGCTGGTGGTCACGGTGGAGGACAACATCCGCCACGGAGGCCTGGGCTCCGCCGTCGCCCAGGCTCTGACCGATACCGGTTGCTCCGTCCCGGTCCGGATTCTCGGACTGCCCGGCCGCTTCCTGCCGCACGCGGCCCGCGGCGAACTGCTGGCGCGCTCCGGCCTCGACGCACGGGGCCTGGCCCAGGCCGTCCTCGCCGCTCGCGCCGGTCGCCCTCTTGACGACTGCGACGGGAGTCGGTGATGGCCGCCGTCGACCTCGGCGTGCCCGTACTTCCCCGGACTCCGGTGCGTCGCCGCTCACGGCAGATCCATGTCGGCGATGTCCGCGTAGGCGGCGACGCACCGGTCTCGGTCCAGACCATGACCACCACCAACACCGCCGACGTGGACGCGACCCTGCAGCAGATCGCCGAGGTCACCGCCGCCGGCTGCGACATCGTGCGGGTCGCCGTGCCCACCGCCGACGACGCCGCCGCCCTGCCCACGATCGCGGCCCGCTCTCCGATCCCCGTCATCGCCGACATCCATTTCCAGCCCCGTTACGTCTTCGCCGCCATCGAGGCCGGCTGTGCCGCCATACGCGTCAATCCCGGCAATATCAGGAGGTTCGACGACCAGGTCGCCGCCATCGCCGCCGCGGCCCGTGCCGCGGATGTCCCCATTCGCATCGGCGTCAACGCCGGCTCCCTGGACCGGCGCCAGCTGGCCAGGCACGGAAGCGCCACCCCCCGGGCTCTGGTCGACTCAGCCCTGTGGGAGTGCTCGCTGTTCGAGGAGCACGGTTTCGAGAACCTCAAAATCGCCGTCAAGCACCACGATCCCGCCACCGTGATCGCGGCCAACCGGCTGCTGGCCGAGCGTTGCCCCTATCCGCTGCACCTGGGGGTGACCGAAGCCGGACCGCCCTTACAGGGCGCGATCAAGTCCGCGGTGGCCTTCGGGGTTCTGCTGCAGGAGGGCATCGGCGACACCATTCGCGTATCGCTCTCCGGCCCGCCGGTCGAACAGGTGCGGGCCGGCTGTCACATCCTGGCCTCGCTCGGTCTGCGCCCGCGAAGGCTGGAGATTGTCTCCTGTCCCGGTTGCGGCCGTCTCCAGGTCGACATCCACCGGCTCACCGCCCGGGTGGAAGCGGCCTTCGACGGCTTCCCCCGCCCGTTGCGCATCGCGGTGATGGGCTGCGTCGTCAACGGCCCCGGCGAGGCCCGCGAAGCCGACCTGGGTGTCTCCTGCGGCAACGGCAAGGGACAGATCTTCCGCAAAGGCGAAGTGCTGCGCACGGTTCCCGAGGCGCAGATCGTCGAAGCGCTCGTCGAGGAGGCGCTACGGCTGGAGGCCTAGCCGCCGAGGCAGTGGGCCGGCGGTCGGCGTGCGGAGGGGCGATACGGCGAGTGGTCCGGCCGCGGAAGGAGGTGAGGCCCGAGCCGTCACAGAGGGGTCCAACAGCGCGAGGAAAGGACGGCCGCATGGCCAGGAGAAGGAAGAACCTGCTCGACATCGCGATCGACCGCACGGGCGATATCAACAAGGACACCCGGAAGGCGCTCCGGCGCGGCTTTCGGAGCAAGAAAAAGAAGAAAAAGAGCGCCAAGAAGCTGGCGCGACGGAACAACCGGGACATCAGGATTCTGGCCGCACAGATCCAGAGCCTCACCCAACATCTGGCCGCCGACAAGAACTCGGTGAAGGACACGTAGCAATCCGGCGCGTACGCCTCCGGGACACTCCACACAGATGAGGTGAGTATGGCCAAGGGGCGTACGCGCCGCACTGCCACCATCGCTTTGCGCGCGGTCTACGGCGAGGTATCGCGCACCGCGTCCTCCCGGTTCAAGAAGAACGGGACACCGGACGGGCTCACCGCCAAGCGGCAGCGGGCCGTCAACATCCGCACCACCCTGGAAGAACTCGGCCCGCTGTACATCAAGGTCGGGCAGATCCTGGCCACCCGCCCGGACTTCGTGCCGCAGTACGTGCGGGACGAGCTGGAGCTCCTCAACGACGAGGCCACCGTGGCCCCGTTCGCCAGTTTCGAGGCGGTCCTCGCGGACGAACTCGGACCCGACTGGAGGCAGCACTTCCGGAGCATCCGGACCCACGAGCCGCTGGGGGCGGCTTCACTGGCGCAGGTCTACAAGGGCGTCCTGGCCGACGGCACGCCGTGCGCGGTCAAGGTGCAGCGTCCGGGCGCCCGGGAGGCGGTCTCGGGGGACATGGAGGTACTGCGCAGGATCGCGCGGCTCATCGCGAAGAGCGCCCCCCATTTCAGCGAAGTCGTCGACGTCCAGGCCATCCTCGAAGTCCTCTTCACCATCATGAAGAACGAGCTCGACTTCACCCTCGAAGCCCGCAACATGAAGAAGGCACGCAAGACGGCCAAACACTTCAAACGCATTTCCGTACCCAAAGTCATCCTGGCCACGCCCCGGGTACTCGTCCAGTCCTTCGCCGAGGGCGTGCCGATCAACAAGGTCAAACCCGACAGTCTGACGAAGAAGCAGCGGAAGAAGCTCTCCTACGAGTTGATCTCTTTCATGTTCCGATCCTACTTCGTGGAACGCTTCTTTCACGCCGACCCCCATCCGGGCAACGTCATCGTCACCGAGCGCGGCCGGGCGTATCTGATCGACTGGGGCATGGTGGGCCGGATCGACCGGGGCACGAGCGCCGCCCTGCTGGGAGCGCTCCTGGCCTTTTCCCGCAATGACGGCGCGGGCTTGGCCCGGCAGTGGATCAACCTGGGTTCGCTGACGCCCTGGAGTAACAGCACGGCCTTCGCCGGTGACGTCGCCCGGGTGCTGCCCAACTGGTACGACGCCACCCTGGAGGAGCTGAACTTCGGCGTCGCCTTCATGTCGGTCGTGAAATACTCCACCACCCGCGGCATCCAGGTGACCCCGACGGCCACGATAGCCGGCAAATCCGTCGCCAACATCGAAGGCTGCGTCCGGTACATCTACCCGAAACTGAAACTCGCCAAGGCGCTCAGGGGCGTACTGGAGGAAACCCTGCTGGAACTGTGGCGCGAGGCCGCCGCCCCCGACCAGATCGCCCAGTGGTCCACAGACGTTCTCGCCATGATGAACGCGATACCGGGCCAGCTGCAGTCCGTGCTCGACGACGTGTCCGGCCGTCAGTTCACCGTCCAGGCCCGGACCAACTTGGGTGACCCCGTCAAGGCGGGAGGCAGGCAGCGCCTTTCGACGGGCACGAAACTGTCCACGACGGTAGCGGTCCCCCTGGCCCTGGCCATGGCCCGGATGAGAAGGAATACTCCGCCGAGCCGGAACGAGCCATGAAAAGGGAATGCAGAGCGACGGAACCGGCCTGTGTTCGACGCGTTCACGTGCCTCCGCGGTGAAATTCTTGTCCGCCAAGGGGGGCGCCGCTTGGGTGGAAAGTGCACTGCCCGTCCCGGGCTTGTGCGGTGTGGAAACCGGCTGCCTTGGCAAGGGAGACCAGCTGCGCTCCCCGGCCCCCGTGCCGGCACATCGTGACCACTGACGACCGCCGAAGGAGCCCGCGCATGCCTCGGTCCTCCCGTAAGGAACGTGAGACCCTCCACCGTTCCGCCCCCGCTGCCGCGAGGCCGCAGCGTCCGCGGCGCGTGCTGCTGGCGGCCCCGCGGTCGTTCTGCGCCGGGGTGGAGCGGGCCGTCGATGTCGTCGCCGCGCAGCTGGAGCAGGGCGGCGGTACGGTTTAAGGGAGCGAGCAGTGCGTGCACAAACCCCCATTGGTGGGGGGGCAGGGACGCCGTTGCGCGTTGGTGGTGGGGGGGCGCGAGGCTGTG
>NZ_JBHWHY010000078.1:0-31229 GCF_042732265.1 Streptomyces sp. NPDC059788
GGACGGGGGCGACCGGCGGCGGTCGCCCCCGTCCGCTTCTCCCGTCGTGCCCGCGGCCGGAATTGGCTGGTCTGTGCATAGACGCACCCGCGCCCGAGGCATGAAGTGGGAGTGATCCATACCGGACCACACGCGCCCCTACTTCAACTTTCCTCCCCCCACCCCCACCCCTTGCCCCCGCCTCCCGCCCTCACCCGCTCCCGACCGGCCGTCCGACAGCCTGGTCCCAGGAGCCCGGCGGCCCTGCCGTCCGCCAAGCCGTCCCGTCAGGAGACCACATGACCGAGGCTCTGCCCTTCCCCCAGGACCGCACCTGCCCCTACCATCCGCCCGCCGCCTACCAGCCGTTACGCGACGCGCGCCCGCTGTCCCGCGTGACGCTCTACGACGGCCGCACCGCCTGGGTGGTGACCCGCCACGCCGAGGCGCGGGCGCTGCTCACCGATCCGCGCATGTCCGCCAACCGGCAGAACCCGGGGTATCCCGCCTTCAGTCCGGGGTTCGAGATGCTGCGCCAGGTGCGGACCCCGCTGCTGGGGGTCGACGACCCCGAACACAACATGCAGCGCCGGATGCTGATTTCGAGCTTCACCCTCAAGCGCGCCACCGCGATGCGGCCCCGCATCCACGAGATCGTCGACGGGCTGCTGGACACCGTGGAGAAGCAGGGCCCGACGGCGGAGCTGGTGTCCGCCTTCACGCTGCCCGTGCCGTCCATGGTGATCTGCTCCCTCCTGGGCGTGCCGTACGAGGACCACAAGCTCTTCGAGGGCCTGTCCTGCACCCTCCTGCAGAGCAGCGACCCGCAGGAGGTCGCGGCGTCCCAGGCACGGCTGACGGAGTACTTCACCGGCCTGGTGGCCCGCAAGCAGGAGGAGCCGGGCGAGGGCCTGCTGGACGAGCTGATCGCCGAGCGGCTGACCACCGGCGAGATGAGCCATGTCGAGCTGGTGCACATGGCCATGCTCCTGCTGGTGGCGGGCCACGAGACCACCTCCAACATGCTCTCGCTGGGCATCTTCACGCTGCTGGAACACCCGGAGCAGTTCGCCGCGCTGCGCGCCGACGCGTCGCTGATCCCGGACGCGGTGGAGGAACTGATGCGGTATCTGTCGATCGCCGACGGGATGGCGCGGGTGGCGGCCGAGGACATCGAGGTCGACGGCGAGACGATCCGGGCGGGCGACGGCGTCGTCTTCCTGACCTCCCTCGTCAACCGGGACGCCGCGGTCTACGACTCGCCGGAGTCCCTGGACTGGGAGCGCTCCTCCCGCCAGCACATCTCCTTCGGCTTCGGCGTCCACCAGTGCCTGGGCGCGAACCTGGCCCGCGCGACGATGGAGATCGCCTTCGAGGCGCTGTTCGCCCGGTTCCCGGACCTGCGGCTGGCGGTGCCCGCGGCCGAGGTCCCCGCCAAGCCGGGATACACGCTGCAGGGACTGGTCGAACTGCCCGTCACCTGGTAGTCCGGCAGTTGTCCGCACCACCCGGCGCAGGGTCCGCCGCACAACGGGAGAAGGCCGCCATGAAGATCGACATCGACACCTCCGTGTGCATCGGCTCCGGCCAGTGCGCGCTGACCGTACCGGGGGTGTTCACCCAGGACGACGAGGGGCTCAGCACGCTGCTGCCGGGCCGTGCGGACGGCGGGGGCGATCCGCTGGTACGGGAGGCCGTCCGCGCCTGCCCGGTCCAGGCCATTTCGATCTCCGAGGACTGAGCGGCCGGAAACCGGCGACTTTCGGCCAAGGTGCGTCCGGGCCCGGCGGCGCTCCGTTTCCGCCGGGCCCGGAGCCCGGTCCCCCGCCCGCTCCCCGCTCCTCTAGTCCGCCAGCCCCTCGATCTCGCCCAGCCCGTCCAGCGGCTCGCCGACGACCGGCAGTTCGAGCGTCCCCGTGTGCTCGCGGGAGCTGTGTACGGTCACGGGTTTGATCCCGCGGTTGCCGAAGTACGCGGTGTCGCCGGCGGCCATGACCAGGCGCAGCCGGTGCCCCCGCGCGAAGCGGTGCACGATCGCGGGCAGGTCGACGGTGAACTCCCTGGTCACGTCCGGCACCCGGACCGGGGCCACCAGGCGGTGGACGAGGGTCCTGCCGCCCTTCGGCGCGACGTCGTACAGCTTGAGGAAGAGCAGCAGCCGGTCGGCCGCGTCGCCGGAGCGCTGTACCCGCTCGGCCGCGGGGGAACGGACTTCGAGGGTGGCCCGGGGCGCGCCGACCACGTCCACGGGCTGCCCGCGGACCGGCTCGGAGGTCCAGTCCAGGTAGGTGCCCCGGCTGTCGTACGGCTTGGGGTTCGGCAGCCCCAGCAGTTCGGCCATCGAGCTTTCGGAATGGCTGGAGGAGGACATCCGCCAGTTGCGGTACCGGCGGCTGCCCGCGACCACGTCGGCGGGGCTGTCCACGAGCCGTCCGTCACCGGACAGGTACAGCCGCCGCGGGACGCCCACGGGGAAGAGCTCCGAGGTGCCGTACGTCGGTCCGCGCCGCACCCAGTCCCGGTAGTACGCGAACGCCGGCCCGGTGTCGGTGCTCCACTCGTGGCGCAGGTAGCGGCCGAACCAGGCGAGGACGCGGCGTCCGACGTAGCTGTCCTCGAAATTTCCCTTCGCGAGGTCGAGTTCGCCGGGTGCCGGGTCGGCCATGCCGCCGCTGTGGCCCCAGGACTGCCAGATCATGGCGGTGTCGGTGCCCTGCGCCCGGAGGGTCTCGTACGTCGCGGCGGCCTCGTCGAGGTTGAAGAGGGTGTCCGCCTGTCCCTGGACGAGCAGGGTGGGCGTCCGGACCGTGGGGAGGTAGGAGACCGGGGAGACGCTGCGGGCGTAGCGGAGCACGGCGTCCGTACGGGCGGCCGGGTAGCGTCCGGAGTTGAGCAGCTTCTTGGTCTCGCACGCCCGCGCGACGAAGTGCAGGCAGCCCGCGCCGCCGCCGCGTGACGGGTCCAGGCGGGGGTGGAGCAGGCCCTGGGCCTCCCCGATGAGGTAGAAGCCGTTGGTCCACTGGTACTTGTACGCGCCGGGCCACGGCCCCGCCGCGCCGGAGGTGCGGTCGGCGTTGTTCGGGGCCATGGAGTACGCGAGGTCGTGCCAGGTGATCAGCGGGACCAGGGCGTCCAGCCGCTCGTCCGCGGAAGCGGTGGCCAGCTGGATCGCGCCGCCGTAGGAGCCGCCGAACATTCCCACCCGCGGGTCCCCGGGGCCGTCCTTGGTGACGAAGTCGACCCGGGTGCCGTCCCGTGCCGCCCGTGTCCCGGCGAGGAAGTCCAGGAGCCGGCTCGCGGCCCGGCCGTCGACGCGCGGGTCGTCGAGGGAGATCGGGCAGCCGGTACGGCCGAAGCCGAGGCCGGAGTAGGCCAGGGCGACATAGCCGCGGGAGGCGAAGGCGCGGGCGATGGCGTCGGTGGAGCCGTCCGACTTGCTGCCGCCGAACCCGTTGGTGGTCAGGACGGCGGGCGCCGGACGCGCGGCGTCCACCCCCTTGGGGCGGTAGAGGTCGGCGTCCAGCGTGCAGTCGCGGCCACCGACGCGCACCGGCAGCTTCAGGGCCGTGACGGAGTAGCCGGGCCGCGCCGCCCCCGCCGCCCCCGCCGCCCCCGCCGCCCCGGCCGGTTCCGCGGCGGTGACCGGCCCGACGAGCGCGGCGCACGCCGCGAGGCACACGGAGGCGGACAGGGACAGCCGGACGTGCCGCGTGCGCACCGCGCGCCGGACGGGCCGGGACACGGCACCGGGCAGGGCTCTGGACACGCTGGGCACGCAGACCTCCACAAAGGCACGCCGCACCGAGCGCTCGGTGACGGCCGGCTCCTGTCGTGACACCGGTAACAGAGGTGTCGACGCTCGCACCCGGGATTGTCTCCCGGCCACGCCAGGTCCATCCGAAAGGCTCCGCCCGGACCACTCGATGGGCTGCACGAACACCGGAACCCGGCCCGCCCGGACCACTCGTACGAGACCGGCGCCGCCCCAGGTAGCGGGGGCGGCGTCGCTCGTCCGGGTGGCGCGGCAGCCGGGGGAGGCCGCCGCCGTCCGTTACTTGGTCAGTTCCAGTACGGGAACATCCGTACGGTCGATGCCGAAGACCTGGACGTACAGCGACAGTTCCGCCTCCACCGCCCGGACGATGGTGTCCGCCCGGCGGAAGCCGTGGCCCTCGCCCTCGAAGGCCAGGTAGGCGTGGGCGACGCCGTGCCGGCCGACCTCCTGGAGGAAGGGTTCGCACTGGTCGGGCGGGCAGACGGCGTCGTCGAGGCCCTGGAGGAGCAGGAAGGGGGCCGTGATCCGGTCCGCGTGCCGCAGCGGGGAGCGGTCCCGGTAGCGGTCGGGCACCTCGGCGTACGGGCCGATCAGGCTTTCCAGGTACCGCGACTCGAAGTCGTGGGTGCCGTCCACGGTCCAGCCCACCAGGTCGAGGACCGGATAGCTGATCGTGGCGCAGGCGTACAGGCCGGTCGTCACGAGCGAGGCCGCGGCGGTCCAGCCGCCCGCGCTGCCGCCCCTGATCGCCAGCCGGTGGCGGTCGGCGGTGCCCTCGTCGGCCAGGGCCCCGGCGACGGCGGCGCAGTCCTCGACGTCCACCACGCCCCACTGCTCCCGCAGCCGCTCGCGGTAGGCGCGTCCGTAGCCCGTGGAGCCGCCGTAGTTGACCTCGGCGACGCCGATGCCGCGGGAGGTGAAGTAGGCGATCCCCAGGTCCAGTACGAGCGGGGTGCGGCCGGTGGGGCCGCCGTGCGCCCATACGACGTAGGGCGGCAGTTCGCCGTCGGGGGCGCGGTGGCCGGGGCTGTGCGGCGGGTAGATGTGGGCGTGGATGTCGCGGCCGTCGGGGCCGGTGAAGGTGCGGATCTGCGGCTCGGGGTAGTACGCCGGGTCCACCGCGTCGGTGTGCCGGGCCGCGATCACCCGGGCCCGGCCCGTACAGGTGTCCAGTTCGACGAGCTCGAACGCGCTGCGCGGGCTGGCGGCGACGCCGATCACCCGGCTGCCGTGCACGGCCAGCGTGGACGCCCACTCCGTCCACGGTCCGGCCGCGTCCACCAGTTCGCCGCTGACCGGGTCGAGGACGCCGAGCGACATGGCGCCGCGGCCGTGCACCACGGCGATGGTGCCGCCGTCCAGCGGCAGGAACCAGCGCACCCCGAGCTGCCACAGCGGGCCGCCGAACTCCTCCTGCCGGGGCCGGCACAGGCGTCTGCCCGGGGCTCCGGCGGCGTCCGGGTCGGCGCGGCGCAGCTCCCACCAGCCGTCGGCGTCGGAGACGTACAGCAGCGTGCCGTCCGCGTCCCACTCGATCTGCGGTACGGACTCCTCGGCGCCGCCGGCGATCGTCCGTACGCCGGTGAACCCGCCGCCGTCGGTGATGTCGGCGAGCAGCACCTCCGTGCCGTCCCACGGCATCCGCGGGTGGTCCCAGGCGATCCACGCGGCGCGCCGCCCGTCCGGCGAGATCCGCGGGCCGGTGACGAAGCGGTGGCGGTCGTCGCTCAGTTCCCGTACCGCCGCGCGGTCGTCGGCCGCCGAGCCGTCCAGCGGCACCGCGGCGATCACCCGGCGCACATCGGTCGGCCGGGGGCCGGTGAACTCCTCCAGGACGCACCACACCTCGCCGCGGTCGAGGCGCAGGACGGGGTCGGCCCAGCGCAGCCCGCCGCCGACGGCCGAGACGGGCGTCAGCGGACGGGGGCCGGCGTCGCCGTCCGGTGCGTACGCGTACAGCCGCTGGTCGGCGAAGTCGCAGAACACCATGACCGTGCGGCCGTCCGCGTCCACGGCGCCGGCCCAGGGCTGGCCGCCGTACTCCATGACCCGGCTGCGGACGTTCCACGGCGGCGGCAGCGGCGTCTGCTCGGTGCCGTCGGGCCGCCTGCGGACCAGGGCGCGCCGGCCGCCCTCCGCGGGGCGGGCCTCGGTCCACCACACCTCGTCCCCCACCACGCCGACGTACTCGGGCCGGCCGTCGTGCTCGGCGACGAGCCGGGCATCGATCGGGGACGGCCAGGCTCCGTAGGGGGCCGTGGTGACCATGGTGGCGTTCCTCCTCAGGCGTTGGAGCCGCCAAGCCTGTCGTACGCCGGGCCGGGCATCAACCCATACTTTTCGCACAGTGGTCCGCCCTGGCCGAGAACGACCGGTCCGGCCCGGCGGCTCAGCGGAGCTGCGGCCGTCCCGTCGCCGCCGTCAGGAATTCGTCCAGGACCCGCACGCCGAAGTGCAGTGCCTCGACCGGCACGCACTCGTCCACGCCGTGGAACAGCGCCTGGTAGTCGAAGCCCGCGGGCAGCTTGAGCGGCGAGAAGCCGTATCCGGCGATGCCCAGCCGGGAGAACTGCTTGGCGTCCGTGCCGCCCGACATGCAGTACGGGACCACGTGGCCGGCGGGGTCGAAACGCTCGACGGCGGCCCGCATCGCCGCGTACGTCGGCGAGTCGACCGGGGCCTGGAGGGCGACCTCGCCGTGGTCGTACGCCCAGGACACCTCGGGGCCGGTGAGCCGGTCCATGGTGGTGCGGAACTCCGCCTCGCCGCCGGGCACCACCCGCCCGTCCACGTACGCGACGGCGTTGCCCGGGATGACGTTGACCTTGTAGCCGGCCTCCAGCATCGTCGGGTTGGCGCTGTTGCGGACCGTCGGCTCGACCAGCGCGGCCGACGGGCCGAGCTTGCTGAGCAGCGTGTCCACGTCGAAGTCCGGGGCGTCCAGGCGGGCCTCGATGCCGTGCAGGGCGGCCAGTTCGGTGAGTGCCGCGCGCACGGTGTCGGTCAGGCGGACGGGCCAGCGGTGTTCGCCGATACGGGCCACGGCCGCGGCGAGCCGGCTGACCGCGTTGGCGCGGTTGACCTTCGAGCCGTGTCCGGCCTTGCCCTCGGCGGTCAGTTTCAGCCAGGCCGTACCCCGCTCGCCGGCCGCCACCGGATACACCCGCATCCCGCCGCCCGCGTGGAAGGTGAAGGCGCCGGACTCGCTGATGCCCTCCGTACAGCCCTCGAACAGGCCGGGGTGGTGGTCGGCGAGGAAGCCCGAGCCGTCGATGGCGCTGGCCTCCTCGTCGGCCGTGAAGGCCAGGACGAGGTCGCGTTTCGGCCGGACGCCGGTCCGCGCCCACTGCCGGACGACGGCGAGCACCATCGCGTCCATGTTCTTCATGTCCACGGCGCCCCGGCCCCACACGACGCCGTCCTCGACCTCGCCGGAGAACGGGTGCCTGCTCCAGTCGGCGGGCTCGGCGGGCACCACGTCCAGGTGCCCGTGCACGAGCAGGGCCGCGGCGCCCGGGTCCGAGCCCTCGACGCGCGCGACGACGTTCGTACGGCCCGGACTGCGCTCCAGCAGGACCGGCTCCAGACCTGCCTCGGCGAGCCGCTCGGCGACGTACTCGGCCGCCGGGCGCTCCCGGCAGTCGCCGCCGCCGCGGTTGGTGGTGTCGATACGGATCAGGTCGGAGGTGAACCGCACGACCTCGTCGAGGGCCTGTCCGTCCACCGCGTCGCCGGCGCGGTCCGCCGTGTCGTCGGCGCTGTCAGCCATATTGCTCCTCCACCGCCGACGACACGACGGTGGTGACCGTCTTGAAGCAGCGGATCGCTTCGTACATGGTCTCGCTGGTGTACGCGACGCGCCGCTCGCCGGTGCGCTCGGCCCCGGGGACGCAGGTCGCCGTGCCCACCAGGTGCTCGGCGTCGAACTCCAGCTCGACGGTGAACGGGCCGCCGCGCACCGGCTCGGTGCGCACCGCGAGCGGTGCCGCCTCGCGCGCGGCGGCCCTGATGTCCGCCGCCGTACGGGCCGGTGGCCGGCACACGGCCGCGTACCGCGAGACATAGTCCTTGACGGCCACGGCCCGCGCGTCCGGCGCGTACCCGACGGCGTCCTCGCAGGTCCGGTCGTCGCCGGTCACCAGCACCACGGGCACACCGTATTCGGCCACCACCAGGGCGTTGAGGTATCCCTCGCTGGCCCGCGTGCCGTTCACCCACACGCCCGTCAGGGAGTTGGCGAGGTAGGTGTGGGCCAGCACGCCCTCCGTACCGGCACCGGCGTGGTAGCCGAGGAACGCGACCCCGTCCACGTCGCCGTACTGGACGCCCTCGACCATGCTCAGCGCCTTGTGCTTGCCGGTGAGCAGCTGCGCGCGCTCGTCGAGCCGCTCCAGCAGCAGGTTGCGCATGGACCAGTGGGCCTCGTTGACCAGGACCTCGTCGGCGCCGCCGTCGAAGAACCCGGCGACCGCCGCGTTGACGTCGCCGGTGAACACCGGCCGGAACCGCTGCCACTGGGCGTGGCCGGGCAGGACGTCGTCCGGCCACGTCACTCCGGTGGCGCCCTCCATGTCCGCGGAAATGAGTATCTTCACCATGCACCCGTCCCATCACAGCTAGGAGCCGGACCGCTGCGGCACCTGCCCGGCGGGCCACGCCGACGCGCGCCACCGGGCAGGTTTCCCACCATAACGATGACCGGCCGCCGCGCCCCCGACACCGGCCCGAACACGTCCGTACGGCTGGGTCCGGGTGCCGGGCCACACCCCCGCGGCGGCCCGGCACCCGGCCGGGTTCGCTTCCCGGCCGTGCACTTACCGTGCCGCCCGCCATGGGCGCCCCGCATCGCACCTGGGGACGGGACTCCTCCGCCGTACGGGGGAAGCGCGGCGGTACCGGGGGCCGATGCGCGGGCGGCCCCGTCCCCCGGGCGGGCGGCGGCAGGGGTGTCCCGCCGGTCAGCCGGCCGCGCCCGCGACCAGCCAGTTCGTGGGGATCTCGATCCGGGAGCCGTCCGCCCGGTACTCGGTCGTCATCAGCGGCAGCCGGCCGGTGCCGATCACCCGCAGGCCGTAGGCGGCGAGCAGTTCGGGGACGACCGAGTCGGCCATCTCGCCGGGGGCGATGCCGTGCGCGAGGACGGCCCGCAGCTTGCCGGGCGGGCCGTCGGGGCCCTGCGCCAGCGACACGAAGACGTCCTTGGACGCCTCGGCCGGTTCGACGGCGAAGATCCGGCCGCGCCGGCCCAGCAGCGTCGCGAGGTTCTCCACGATCCGGGGGCGGTCCTCGGGGGCGCACTGGTGGAGCACGCCGCGCAGGTACACGTTGGCGTCGCCCAGTTCGCCGTGCAGGGCGCGTACCGCCGCCGGGTCGGCCGCGTCCAGGCGCCGGTATTCGGCCACCCCGGACGGGTCGTCCGCACGGGCGTGGGCGACGGCCGCCGCCGAGAGGTCCACCCCGATCGCGCGCGGGTAGCGCCCCGCCAGGAAGCGGGTCTGGGTGCCGTTGCCGCAGCCCAGGTCGACGACGGGCAGCGCGGCGTCGAAGTGGTCCGCGAAGAGCGGCAGATGGAGCTCGGCCGTCAGGGACGGGTCGGAGTCCCAGAAGACCTCCCCCTCACCGGCGGGCGCGTCCCGCCAGAAGCCTTCCCAGGCCCGCAGGTAGTGGCTCGAAGCGCTCATGGCCCATAGCTACTGCCGTACGCGAGGCCCCCGCAAGCCCGCCGACCGTTCTTTCATGCGATGTTCGAGCCCGGCGTGCGCCCGTTGCGCGACCAGGAGCTTCCGGTATGCGACAGATTCTGCTCGAACCACACCGTTTTGCCGGTCGCCGTCCGGCTCGTACCCCATTCCCGCGCGAGTCTGCTGACCACCCGCAGCCCGCGCCCGAACTCGTCGTCGTCCGCCGCGCTCAGCATCTGCGGCAGGGCGTGGTCGTCGTCCGACACTTCGCACAGCAGGGCTTCCGTACGCACCAGGCGCAGCACCACGTGCTGGGTGTGCGCGTGCCGCACCGCGTTCGTGACGACCTCGCTGACCAGCAGCTCGGCGGTCTCCGATGCCGACTCCAGGCCCCAGCCCGCGAGCTGGGCGCGGACCAGGCGGCGGGCCCGGGCCGCCTCGCGCGCGTCGATGGCCAGCCGCCATTCGGCGACGTCCTCCTGGGCGATCCCGTTGAGCCGCGCCATCAGCAGCGCCACGTCGTCCTTGCGGCCGCCGCGCACGTTGAGCGCGCGGATGATGGCGTCGCAGGCGTCGTCCATCGAGGCGGCCGGGTGGGCGGCGGACTCGGCGAGCGCCGCCAGGCCGACGCCTATGTCCTCGCCCCGCACCTCGACCAGGCCGTCCGTGCACAGCACCAGCCGGTCGCCCGCCGCCACGCGGACCGTGACCGCCTCGAACGGCACGCCGCCGACTCCGATGGGCGCGCCCGTCGGCAGGTCCAGCAGCTCGCTGCGGCCGTCCGCGGCCCGCACCACCACCGGCGGGATGTGCCCGGCGTTGGCGATCACCACCTGCTGGCCGATCGGGTCGTAGACCGCGTACAGGCAGGTGGCGAGGTAGTTGTCGCCGAGCCGCTGCGCGAGGTCGTCCAGGCTGCGCAGCAGCTGCGCCGGGTGCATGTCGATGGCGGCCATGGTCTGCACCGCCGTCCGCAGCTGGCCCATCATCGCGGCCGAGTTCAGTCCGTGGCCCATCACGTCGCCGACGACCAGAGCGGTGCGCGAGCCGGGCAGTTTGATGGTGTCGAACCAGTCGCCGCCGACCCGGCCGAGGCGGGTGCCGGGCAGGTAGCGGGTGGCCGTGTCGCAGCCGGCCATCCGCGGTTCGATGTGCGGCAGCATGCTGTCCTGGAGCGTCTCGGCGACGTTCTCCTGGTAGGTGTACATGCGGGCGTTGTCCAGGACGAGGCCGGCCCGGGCGGCCAGTTCGGCGCCGGTGACCCGGTCCATGTCGTTGAACTCCATGCGCTCCGGATGGCGCAGCAGGATCATGAAGCCCAGGACGACGTTGCGCGCCTTGAGCGGGACCACCAGCAGCGACCGCCGGTTGATCAGCGGGCTGATGTCGCGCTTCTCGAACTGGGCGGCGATCGCGTTGCCCAGCTCCTCGCTGATGCGCGGGATCAGCACCGGCTCACCGGTGGTCATGCACTGGAAGAACGGCGTGTGCACGGGAAAGGGCATCGACTCGCCGACCGGGACGACGTCGTCCCACCGGCCCGGCTCGTCGTTGTGCTCCACCGCGACGCGGTGCCACAGGGTCGTGGCGTCCGGCGGGCCGTCGGGGAAGCCCTCGCCCGCGATGACCTGCTCGCGCAGATACGTGCCGGCGACGTCGGTGAAGCGCGGCACGACGGCCTCGCTGACCTCCTGGATCGTGTGGGAGAGGTCCAGGGACGAGCCGATCCGGCCACTGACCTCGTTCAGGAACTCCAGGCGCTCGCGGACGGCGGCGTATTCGAGGTCGGTCTCCAGCTCCGCCGCGGCCTCGGCGGCGGCCTCGCCGTCCGGCACGCCGCTCGCGTCCCGCAGCAGCCGGGCCCGCCGCTCCACCCGGCGCGGCACGCCCCAGTCCGGGGTGACCGGGAAGCGCTCCTGCTGGCTGATCTCCAGCACCGGATAGCCCAGCTCCAGCACCTGGGAGACGATCCGGGCGCTCTCCTGGGGGCTCATGCTCGGCAGGATCTGCGGCAGTTGGGCGGCGAGCACCTCCGAGCCGGGGAAGTCCGTGTGGAGCGCGAAGCCGGGGGCGAAGCGCTCGCTCTCCTCGGGTCCGACGCTGTCCGGGGCGCCGTGGCCGTGCAGTTGGTCGGCGTCGGCGGCCAGTACGAGCAGGCGCTCCGCACCCGGGCCCACCAGGGGATACGCCCACCACAGGATGTCTATGGTGCCCCGCTCCACGTCCGCCATGCGGGCGCGGCCCGCGGTGGGGTAGCCGGCCCGGCCGCCCAACGACGCCTCCAGATCCGGCCCGTTGCCCCCGCCGTCCGCCGGTTCCTCGTCCCAGTCCTGCGCGGACCACTCCTCCTCGCCGAGCGCGCCGGAGACGGGCATCAGATCGACGGCGGGCGTGCCCACCGCTTCCTCGCGGGCGGGGCCGAAGAGCCTGCGGGCGCCCGTGCTCCAGTGGGAGACCAGTCCGTCGCCGTCCACCACCACTACGGCGAGCGGTATCCGCCCGGGCACGGTGTCCCGTGGCGCCGGCACCTGTGGCACCGCGCCCACCCTGTCGTCGCCGTGCGACGGGCCACGCTCCATGGGCGGTTGCTCCTTCGTACACCGATCTTGCACCACCGCTACCACGGTACGACCGTGGGGTGACGGTGCGGGCGGCATTCACCGAATAGGTGGTGCGCCCCGCGCGAACGACCATGGCGCAAGCCGATCGGTCGCCCCGGGCACCGCTGCCGCCCCTCCCCCACCGTGGCCCCGGGTGCCGGGACCCGGGTGCGGACAGCCGCCACGTAACCGGAACGAGCGGTCCCGGTCGTGGTCTTGCGGGCGCCCGTATGGTGAGGACGTGCCCAGACGGACCGAACAGGTGACCACGAAGGCCCGGCGTGCCGCCACCTCCCGGGCGGGGCGGCGGGCGGGCCCCGCACCGGACGTCTTCGCCCCGTGCGGCGGCAACGACCAGGCCGACGGCCCCGTACCGCTGCACCGCCTCGACGTGCCCGCCCCGCACCTCCTGCCCTTCGCCATCGGCTCCTTCGACACCATCGGCCCCCTCTCCCGCGCCGGGTTCCCGCACCGGCACTCCTTCCACGAGATCGTGTACGTGACGGACGGCACCGGCACCCACGTCCTCGACGAGGACCGCCGGCCACTGCGCCCGCCCCATCTGTTCTTCATCACCCCTGGCCAGGTGCACTACTGGGACCGCGTCACCGGCCTGCGCGGCTGGGTGATCCTGTTCACCGACGACTTCCTGCTGGCCCACCCCGGCGACCGGGACGCGCTGGCGCGGCTGGGCGAGCGCCCGTGGCTGCGGCCCGGGCCCGACGACGCGGCGCGGCTGGCCGGCCTGGTCCGCGAGATGCTGCGGGAGTACGGCGAGCGCGCCCCGTCGTTCACGTCGGTGCTCCAGGCGCAGCTGCACATCCTCATCGCCCGCGGGCTGCGGCTGTCCGCCCCGGACGGCGTGGCGGGGCCGGAGGGCGCGGACGGCCGCGGGGCCGGGTCCGGCTCCCGGGGTACGGACTTCGTGTCGGGCCGGGCCGCCGTGGTCGCGCGGGAGTTCACCCGGCTGCTCGCGCAACCCGGCTCCGCGGGCCGCTCCGTACGGTCCTACGCCGACGAACTGGGCGTCTCCGTGGGGCATCTGGCCGAGCTGGTCAAGCGCAGTACCGGCCGGACTCCGGGACGGCTGATCCGGCACGCGCAGACCGTGGAGGCCAAACGGCTGCTGTCCGGTTCCGACCTGACGGTGTCTCAGGTGGCCCGCCGGGTGGGGTTCGCCGACCCGGCGTACTTCTGCCGATTCTTCCGCCGGGAGACGGGGCTGAGCCCCGGCGACTTCCGCCGCGCCGCGGGCGGCACCGGAGGAATTCACCATGACCCCCGTGCCGAGTCCATCGAAGCGCCGCGGCGGCCCGAATAGCGTCTGACGCCGTCAGCCAGCCCCGGCGGCGAGGACGGCCCCGGCTTCCGCCACCCCGCGTTCGGGGCCCTCCCCGCCCTTCCCCCCTGCTCACAGGAGCGCGCGATGGACGACGAACGCACAGCAGGCGCAGACAGCACGGAGAACAGCATAGAAACCGGACACGAAGGCGGTCAGCGCAGAAGAATCAGCCGCAAGAACGTGCTCAAGGCGGCCGTCGCGGCCGTGCCGCTGCCGCTGCTGCTCGGCGGCGCCGCCCTGGCCCGGGACACCAAGCCCGCCGACGGCCCGCTCGCCCCCACCCCGTACTGCGACGACGGTGACGACCCCACGCCGCCGCAGATGGAAGGCCCGTACTTCAAGCCGAACTCGCCGCTGCGGGACTCGCTGATCCAGCCCGGCACGCAGGGCACCCGGCTCACCGTGAGCGGGTTCGTCTTCGGCCTGACCTGTCAGCCGCTGGCCAACGTCCTGCTGGACTGGTGGCAGGCGGACGTCAACGGCGCGTACGACAACGTCGGGTTCCGCTTCCGCGGGCACCAGTTCACCGACCAGCGCGGCGCGTTCAAGCTCACCACGATCGTGCCGGGCCTCTACCCGGGCCGCACCCGGCATCTGCACGTGAAGCTGCAGGCACCGAACCAGCCGATCCTCACCACGCAGCTCTACTTCCCCGGCGAGCCGCGTAACAACACCGACCCCCTCTTCAACCCCGCGCTGCTGATGAACGTGCGGCAGAACGGCTCGGCCAAGGAGGCGTCGTTCGACTTCGTCCTGCGGGTGCGGGGGTCCTCCACCCCCGGCCCGACCCCCACGGGCAAGCCGACCACGCCCGGCGGCACCTGGGCCACCGGAACCGACTACCGCACGGGTGACCAGGTCACGTACGACGGGGCCGCGTACACGTGCCTGCAGCCGCACACCGCGCGCGACGGATGGGAGCCGCCGGCCGTCCCGGCGCTGTGGCGCCGCGCCTGACCCGGGGCGGCCGGTGCTCCGGCCCGCGTACCCGGGCCGGGCAGGCCGGTGCCGGTCCGGGTGACCGGCCGGCACCGGCCGGGCGGGCGGTCAGTACCCGAGCTGGAGGTCGCGCTCGGTACGGCCGCCGCCCGTGACCTGGAGGACCGTCGCCACCGGCGGATAGCCCGCCGCGACGACGGTGTACTCGCCCGCCGACAGGTCGACGAAGCGGAACAGTCCGTCCGGGCCGGTGATCGCGGTGTCCACCACGTTGCCGGCCGCGTCCAGCAGCGTGACGCGGGCGTCCTCGACGGGGCGCCCGCCACCGGCCCGTACGGTTCCGCGCAGCACCGCTCCGCCCGCCAGCTCGATGTCCTGCCGGGACTCCCGGTTCGCGTCGACGGTGACCGGCAGGGCGGCGGGGCGGTGCGCGGGGGAACTCGCGGCGAGGGTGTAGTCGCCGGCCACCAGCTCCGTGAGGACGTAGCCGCCCTCGCGTCCGCTGCGGCCGGTGGCGACGACCTCGCCGCGGACGTCCGTGAGCGTGACCGCGGCGTCGCGCACCGGTGTGCCGTCGGCGGTGGTGACCGCGCCGGTCAGCCGCCCGGCGCCGCCGAGCACCACATCGAGGCCGAACGGCCGCTCGCCGACCGTGACGGCGAGCGCCTGCGGCCGGTGCCCGCCGGCGGACGCGATCAGTACGTACGCGCCGGAGCCGGGCGCGGCGAGCGCGTACCGGCCGTCCTCGCCCGTCGCCCCGCGCGCCACCTGCCGGCCGTCGGCGCCGATGAGGGTGAGCGCGGCGCTGGGCAGTGTGCTGCCGTCGCGGTGCCGGACCGTGCCGCACATCGGGACGCCGGGTACGGACGGATCGCCGGCGGCCGGCGGATGCGGGTACGGATACGGCGCGCGGTCCGGTTCCGGGCGCTCCGGAGGGCCGGGGACGGCCGCCTCGGTACGGGCCTGCGGAACGGAGACCGCGTCCCGCTGCCCGGTGTACGGGGGGATCGGCACGGGCGAGAAGTGCGAGGCGTGGGACACCAGGGGTTTCTCTTTCAGGAAGACGGCGAGCAGCAGGCCCAGGAGGAGCACCGGCAGGAGGTAGAGGAAGACGCGTGGCACGGTGTGCGCGTAGGCCGCGGCCGGGCTGTCGCGCAGGGCGTCCGGGACGGCGTCCATCAGGCGCGGGACGAGCGACTCCGGCTCGGCGGCGCGCCGGGCGGTTCCGGGCAGGCCGTGGGCTCCGGGCGGGACGTGGGCTCCGGTCAGGCCGTGGGTGGGGCGCCCGGCGAGCCGGTCGGCGAGGAAGGTGGCGAAGAGGGCCGCGGCGACGCAGCCGCCGAGCTGCCGGAGCGTGGTGTGGGTGCCGGTCAGGGGAGTGAGTCCGGCGGGGCGTACGCGATTGCGTACGGAGTCGCGAACGGCCCGTACAAGCGCCGGCAGCACGCAGCCGATGCCCAGGCCCAGCGCCCCCGTCCCGAGGGCGTGCAGGGGCCGCCCGGCGTCCTGGGGCACCCGGCACAGCAGCCCCATCGCGCCGCCCGCCAGCACACAGCCCAGGACCGGGAACAGGCGGTGGCGGCCCGTACGGCGGACGAGGTGGCCGCAGAGGGCGGCGCCGAGCGCGACACCGGCCGTCGCGGGCAGCATCAGCAGGCCGGACCGGGCCGGCGACGCCCCTTCGGTCACCGGGAGGAAGGTCGGCAGGTAGCCGGCGGTGCCGAAGAGCGCGATGCCCAGGACCGCGCCGACCAGGCCCGGGAGGGCGAACACCGTGTCGCGGAAGAGGCGGAGCGGCAGCAGCGGGTCGGTGACGAAGTACTCGACGGCGAGGAACAGCAGGGCGGTGCCGAACGCGCCCAGCCCGAGGCCGAGGGCGGTCCGCGAAGTCCAGGCGTGCTCCGTTCCGCCCCAACTGGCCAGCAGCGCGAGAAAGGCGGCACAGGCGGCGAGCAGCAGCACGCCCGCCGGGTCCGGCCGGCGCCGTACGGCGGGCCTGGGCAGCCTCGGCACGAACGCGGACACGAGCAGTGCCAGGACGCCGAAGGGCACCCCCGCGAAGAAGCACCAGCGCCAGGAGGCGTGGTCGGTGAGGTAGCCGCCGAGCAACGGCCCGCCCGCGCAGGCGATTCCGCAGACGGCGCCGGACAGCGCCACGAACCGGCCACGCAGGGCCGGGGGCACGAGGACGGCCAGCACCGCCTGGACGCCGATCACCAGGCCCCCGGCTCCGGCGCCCTGGAGTGCGCGGAAGGCGGTCAGTTCGCCCAGGGAGTGCGCACGGCCGGCCAGGACCGCGCCCGCGGTGAACAGGAGGGCGGCGAGGACGAGGGCGGGCTTGCGGCCGATGACGTCGCCCAGCTTGCCGTGGAGGGGCAGGCCGGCCGCGGCGGCGAACAGGTAGGCGGTCAGTACCCAGGACACCGTGTCCGGGCCGGGCAGGTCGGCGGCGATCCGCGGGAGCGCGGTGACGGGCGCCGTCGCGCCCAGGGCCACCGGCAGCAGGGCCGTCAGCAGGCCGAAGAGGAGGGCCGGTGCCCCGCGGGGGCCGAGCGGGCCGCCGCCGTCGTCCGGCCGGGCCGGACGGGCGTCCGGTGCCGCCGCCCATCGCCCCTGTTCGGTCACGGTGGTACCGCCCACGTAAAGCTCCCCTCGTCACGCCTGCGCCGCCGCCCCTTTCTCGCACCGGGCGACGACGGCGTTCAAGCGCGGGGAGCGGGGTGACACGGGGGCCAACTGCGGTGCCGGGGGCACCCGTCAGGCGCCCATCAGGCGTTTCCCGGAGGTGGCGGTACGTTCCGGCACGGACGGCAGGCCGACGGAAACCACCCGAACCGGTGAGCGTCGCCGGGGCTCCTCGGGGAGACGCGGCGACGCGCGGCCCGCCGACGGGGACACCGGCCCGTCGGCGGGGACGTCCGGCTACTTCTGCTCCGTCTCCTTGGCGAGGTTGGCGAGCACCTCGTCGTAGATGCGGCCCAGCCCCTTCGGCGCGAAGGTCCGCTCGAAGAAGCCGCCGATGCCGCTCGCGCCCTGCCAGGTCGTGGTGACGACGACATTGGCGCGGTCCTGGCCCGCCGGGGTGACCACCCAGGTCGTCACCATCGAGGAGTTGCGGTCCTTCTCCACCAGCTGCCCGTCGGTCGGCTCGTCGACCTCCAGCAGGCAGTCGCGCACCCGCTTGCTCGTGGCCTGCAGCTTCCAGTGGACGAGGGTGCCCTTGCCGTCGCCGCCCTCGCGCACCTCGTACTCGCTGAAGTGCTCGGGCAGCAGCTTGCGGCGCGTACCGCTGTAGTCGGCGAGCGCGTCGAACACGTCCTCCGGGTCCGCCGCGATCTCGCGCTGCGTGGTGGCCTCGACCTGGCCCATGTGTCTCTTCCTCCGGTGCTCGTCTGCTGTTCCCGCGGCCCCGCGGGCCGTACCGGCGCCGCGCCGTGCCGCAGTGGGCACCACCTTAGGCGCGGCCCGGGCCCGCGGGTGCCCGGGCCGGACGCACCGGTGTCCGGGCCGTCCGGCGCGCCGGGAGCGGCTTGACAGACATCATGGGAACAGTTGTTCTATTATCGAATCCGGACCGCTTCCCCCGGCGCCGTGCCCGGCCCGGGGACCGGGCGCCCCAGCGGGGAGCCGGAGCGCCGAAGGACAGTCGAGGAAACACCGCCGGGGGGCCGAGGGACTCAGGAGGAAGCGCGATGCGCTGGGAGAATCTGGGCGAGCAGTCCGCCGCTCTCTTCGGCACGGACGTCGTCAGCCGGACGGTCGACACCCCCGAATTCCGCGGGATCACCTTCCACGAGGTGCGCGCCCGGTCGATCATCAACCAGGTACCGGGCGCCTCCCGGATGCCGTTCGAACGGACGGTGAACCCGTACCGCGGCTGCTCGCACGCCTGCGTGTACTGCTTCGCCCGCAAGACCCACGGCTATCTCGACCTCGACACCGGGCTGGGCTTCGACTCCCAGATCGTGGTGAAGGTCAACGCGCCCGAGCTGCTGCGGCGCGAGCTGGCCGCGCCGCGCCGGCGCGGCGAGCACATAGCGATGGGCACCAACGTCGATTGTTACCAGCGGGCCGAGGGTCGCTACCGGCTGATGCCCGGGATCATCGCCGCCCTGCGCGACCACGCCAATCCGTTCTCCATCCTCACCAAGGGCACCCTGATCCTGCGCGACCTGGACCTGCTGCGGCAGGCCGCCGCGGTCACCGACGTCGGCGTCTCGGTCTCGGTCGGCTTCGTCGACCGCGAGCTGTGGCGCACCGTCGAGCCCGGCACGCCCGCGCCGGAACGCCGCCTGGACGTGGTCCGCACACTGGCGCGGCACGGCATCCCGGCCGGGGTGCTGATGGCGCCGGTGATCCCCTTCCTCGGCGACTCCCCCGAGCAGCTGCGGGCGACCGTCCGGGCCGTCGCGGCGGCCGGTGCCACGGCCGTGACCCCGCTCGTCCTGCATCTGCGGCCGGGCGCCCGCGAGTGGTTCATGGCCTGGCTGGCGCGGCACCACCCGCATCTGGTGCGGCGCTACGAGCGGATGTACGCGGACAGCGCGTACGCCCCCAAGTGGTACCAGCGCCGGATCACGCGCCAGGTGCACGAGCTGGCCGCCGAATACGGCATCGGCCCCACCCACCCCGCCGAGCACCGCCGCATCACCCGTCCCACCCCGCCCGCGCCATCCCGGAAACCCGCCGACCCGCCACCGGCACACGACCCCGCTCCCGGCCACACACAACTGGCCCTCCTGTAGCCCGGCGCCGCGCCCATGATGGAGCGATGCGGATACGGGACATGGCACAGGACGACATCGACGCGGTGGCGGCCATCCGGATACGCGGCTGGCAGGCCGCCTACGCGGGGCTGATGCCGCAGGCGTATCTGGACGGGCTGAGCGTCGCCGAGGACGCGGCCGGGCGGCGCGGATTCTTCGCCACGCGGCCGCCCGGTGTGGTCAGTCTCGTGGCGGAGCGGGACGGCGCCCTGGTCGGCTGGGCAGCATTCGGGCCCGTCCGCGCCACCGCCGGAGAAACGTCACGGCCCGCGTCCGAGGGCGAGCTGTACGCCCTGTACCTGCCGCCCGAGCACATCGGCACGGGAATCGGAGGCGCCCTGATGGACGCCTGCCTGGCGCGCGCCGGGCGCGGCGGCTTTCGCACGCTGTGCCTGTGGGTGCTCAAGGGCAACGCGCGCGCCCGGCGCTTCTACGAGCACGCCGGTTTCCGGGCCGACGGTGCCGAAGAGGCGTACGAGGTCGCGGGCGTCGCCGTACCGGAGGTGCGCTACCTACGGCAGCTCGCCCCGGCCGGGGACGGCACCCCCGCTCACGGCCCGGACCGGCCTTCCGGCTCCTCCTGAACGCCCAGGCGGGCGAGGGAGGCCGCCGCCGCGGCGGCCAGGCGCGGGTGGTCACGGGCCGCGGCCAGGGCCGGTACGGCGCGGCGGTCGCCCAGGGCGCCCAGGCCTTCGACGCAGGCGAGCGCCACCCGCCAGTACGGGTTGTGCGGCGTGAGCAGGCGTTCCAGGGTCGCGATCAGGGCCGGTACGGATTCGGGGGCGCGCAGTTCGGCGAGCAGGCGGACGGGGTGCAGGGCGTAGGCCGTACGCAGCGGGTTGGTGGCCAGGGCGGCGGCGGCGCGGGCCGTGCGCGGGTCGCCGAGGCGGCCGAGGGCGTGGGCGGCGGTGGCGCAGCGCACGGGGTCGCGGTAGTTCAGGAGCAGGACGAGCGTCTCGAAGGCGCGGCGGTCGCCCGCGGTCCCCAGGATGAACGCCGCGATCTCCCGCGCCCACAGGGGGCGCTCGACGGCGGTGAGCACCCGGGCCAGTTCCTCGCGCCCCGCCGGGGTGTTCTTGCGCGCCAGCCCGAGCAGCCGCTCGTAGGCGACGAGGTCCTGCGGGGAGCGGAGTTCGGCACGCACCCGGTCCGTCAACTCGTGGAATTCATCTTCCATTTGCCACTCCCCTCCCGCGGATTCATCACGGTACGTGCGACGTGGCCCGGGCCACAGCCTAAATCCCGGCGCCACCCCTGGCGCTCCTGGTTACCGGCGAGTTAATCTGCTGAGCACGGGCAGTACCCCTGTCCGGGCGGCCTGGTGACGCAGCCGCCACAGCGTGCCGTCGGTTCGGCGTCCAGCACGACGCTCACGGCGCGGCCCCGGGACAGGGCCCGCCGCGGCAACACCCGCCTCGTACATGCCTGTTGTGTATGTGCCCGGCCCCTCCTCAGTCGTCACTTCCCGTCTGCGCACCCGGGCCCCGCTCCACGGGAGCCCCTTCGCACGGGATCCACTCTCTGGAGTCTCGCGATGGACCGTAAGTCCACCCCTGACCTCTCAACCGATGTCTCCACTGTCCCCAAGGCCTCCACCTCCTCCACCGGCTCTTCGCCCGCCGGGGCGCCCCAGGCCCTCGCCACCGTGGCCGTCGTCGGCCTCGGCACGATGGGCGCCGGAATCGCCGAGATCCTCACCCGCGCGGGCCGCGAGGTGATCGGCATCGACATCGACGACGCCGCCGCCCGCCGGGCCGTCGCGACGCTGGAGGCGTCCACCGCGCGGGCCGTGCGCCGCGAGCGGGTCACCGAGCGCGAGCGGCAGGACGTCCTGGCCCGGTTCCGTACGTTCCGCGACCTCCAGGCCGCCGCCGAGGCGGATCTCGTCATCGAGGTCGTGCCGGAGGACTACGGGCTCAAGCGGCAGGTCCTCACCGCGCTGGACGCCGTCGTACGGCCCGACACCATCCTCGCCACCGGCACCAACGCGCTGTCCGTGACCCGGCTCGCCGCCGACTCCGCGCACCCCGAACGCGTCCTGGGCCTGCACTTCTTCAACCCGGCGCCCGCCATGAAGCTGGTCGAGGTGGTCTCCTCCGTACTGACCGCGCCGACCGCCGTCACGGCGGTCACCGAGCTGGCCCGCGAGCTGGGCAAGGACCCGATCGCGGTCGGCGACCGGCCCGGCTTCGTCGCCGACGGGCTGCTGTTCGGCTACCTGAACCAGGCCGCCGCGATGTACGAGTCCCGGTACGCGACCCGCGAGGACATCGACGCCGCGATGAAGCTGGGCTGCGGCCTGCCGATGGGCCCGCTGGCGCTGCTGGACCTGATAGGCGTGGACACCGCCCGTACGGTCCTGGAGGCCATGTACGCCGCCTCCCGCGACCGGCTGCACGCGCCGGCGCCCATCCTGGGCCAGCTCGCCGAGGCGGGGCTGACCGGCCGCAAGGCGGGCCGCGGCTTCTACACGTACGAGGCGCCGGGCAGCGCGGTGGTCGTGCCGGACGGCCGCTCGCCGGGCGAGACCCACGAACCGGCCGCCGGGCGCACGGTGCGCAGCGTCGGCGTGGCCGGTTCCGGGACGATGGCGAGCGGGATCGCCGAGGTGTTCGCCAAGGCCGGTTTCCAGGTGGTGCTGGCGGCCCGCAGCCTGGAGAAGGCGGAGGCGGCCAAGGCGCGGATCGCCGAATCCCTGGACCGCTCGGTGGCCAAGGGGCGGCTGACCGCCGAGGCGCGCGACACGGCCCTCGCGGCGGTGACCGCGGCCGGGTCGCTGGACTCCTTCGCCGACGTGGACCTGGCGGTCGAGGCGGTCGCCGAGGACCTGGGGATCAAGCAGCAGCTGTTCGCCACCCTGGACAAGGTGTGCAAGCCGGGCGCCGTCCTGGCCACGACGACCTCCTCGCTGCCCGTGGTGGCCTGCGCGCGTGCCACCTCGCGCCCGCAGGACGTGATCGGGATGCACTTCTTCAACCCGGCGCCGGCGATGAAGCTGGTGGAGGTCGTACGGACGGTGCTGACCTCGGACGACGTGCACGCGACGGTGCGCGCGGTGTGCGCCCGGGTCCGCAAGCACCCGGTGGACTGCGGCGACCGGGCCGGGTTCATCGTCAACGCGCTGCTGTTCCCGTACCTGAACAACGCGGTCAAGATGGTCCAGGAGCACTACGCGACCCCGGACGACATCGACGCCGCGATGAAGCTGGGCGGCGGCTACCCGATGGGCCCGTTCGAACTGCTGGACGTGGTGGGCCTGGACGTGTCGCTGGCCATCGAGAAGGTGCTGCACGCCGAGTTCCGCGATCCTGGCCTGGCGCCGGCGCCGCTGCTGGAACATCTCGTCGCCGCGGGCTGCCTGGGCCGCAAGACCGGCCGCGGCTTCCGTGAGTACGCCCGGCGCTGACGCGTGGCGGACGGCACGGCCGCCGGCCGGCGGCGGATGGGGCGGGCTGCTGGAACCCTCCGGCGGCCCGCGCCCGGGCGAAGGGGCCCGTGCGACGGCTGATGCCGCAGGCCGCGGGAATATGCAGTACCGTCCCCACATGTCCCAGCCCGCCCGTACGCAGCCGTCCGACGGATCCGAACCCACCACGCCCGGCACCCGCCGGGCCGCCGCCCAACGCCTGAAGATGCGCCGCGAACTGGCGACCGCCGCGATGGAACTGTTCGCCGCCAAAGGCTACGAAGCCACGACGGTCGACGAGATCGCGGCCGCGGCCGGCGTCGCCCGCCGCACGTTCTTCCGTCACTTCCGCTCCAAGGAAGAGGCGATCTTCCCGGACCACGACGACACCCTCGTACGGGCCGAGGCCGTCCTGGACGCCGCGCCGGCGCACGAGAACCCGCTCGACACGGTCTGCCGGGGCATCAAGGAAGTCATGCGGATGTACGCGGCGTCCCCCGCGGTCTCCGTGGCGCGCTACCGGCTGACCCGCGAGGTCCCCACCCTCCGCGAGGCCGAGATCGCCTCGGTGGCCCGCTACGAACGGCTCTTCACCCGCTACCTCCTCGGGCACTTCGACGAGGGCGCCCACCACGAGGGCGACGACGACCCGCTGCTGGCGGAGGTCGCGGCGTCCGCGGTCGTCACCGCGCACAACCACGTCCTGCGGCGCTGGCTGCGGGCGGGCGCCGAGGGGGACGTGGAGGCGCAGCTCGACCACGCCTTCGGGATCGTCCGCGCCACCTTCGGCACGGGCATCGGCGCGGGCCGCGCCCTGGGCGGGGACAACCACCAGGAGCCCCCGGCGCGGGCGGCGAAGCGGGGCGAGGTACTGGTGACGGTGGCGCGTACGGACGCGCCGCTGGACGAGGTCATGCGCACGATCGAAAAGGCGCTCAAGCAGCGGTCCTGAGCCCCGGTACGGCGTGCCGGGGCGGCGTTCGACACGCCCTGGCACGCGTCGGGCTCCGCCTCCGGCACCATAGGCCACCACATTGTGTGCGCCCACTAAGGGGCGACATTTCACCATTTCGCCAGGGGATCACGGCCCCACCGGCCGCTCATGCGTGTCACCCAGGTGACATCTGAGAGAAATTGTTGGCACTCAGTGTCTTGTCGACTGGCACGCGGTGTCATACCTTGATGTTGTCCGGGCGGCCGGCGCACGGCGGCACCTCCCAGCGACAGCTGGGGGAAGACCACCGCGCACCGGCTGTCCCAGCAAGCCACTCGTGCCTGCCCGCCCGGACGCCTGCGTCACAGGCACCCTCACCGCGCTCACCAGCGCTGCCGGAACACCCCTCAGCCGAACCGACGGCACCGCCTTCCGCACCACCCCCGACGTTCCCTCAAGCCGTTTCCCTCGACAGGCTTCGCCGGAGGCACACCGTGAACCAGATACTTGACGCGATCCTCGCGCCAGAGAGCACCCGCGAAGACTTCGCCGCTCTGCCCCTGCCCGACTCCTACCGCGCGGTGACCGTGCACAAGGACGAGGCCGACATGTTCGACGGCCTGCCCACCAAGGAGAAGGACCCCCGCAAGTCGCTGCACATCGAAGAGGTGCCGGTGCCCGAACTGGGCCCGGGCGAGGCCCTGGTGGCCGTCATGGCCTCCTCGGTCAACTACAACAGCGTCTGGACCTCGATCTTCGAGCCGATGTCCACGTTCGGGTTCCTGGAGCGCTACGGCAAGCTGTCGCCGCTGGCCAAGCGCCACGACCTGCCGTACCACGTCATCGGCTCCGACCTGGCGGGCGTCGTGCTGCGCACCGGGCCCGGCGTCAACTCCTGGAAGCCCGGCGACGAGGTCGTCGCGCACTGCCTGTCCGTCGAGCTGGAGTCCGCCGACGGGCACAACGACACGATGCTCGACCCCGAGCAGCGCATCTGGGGATTCGAGACCAACTTCGGCGGCCTCGCCGAGATCGCGCTCGTCAAGTCCAACCAGCTGATGCCCAAGCCGGACCACCTGAGCTGGGAGGAGGCGGCGGCGCCCGGCCTGGTCAACTCCACCGCGTACCGCCAGCTGGTCTCCCGCAACGGCGCCGGCATGAAGCAGGGCGACAACGTGCTGATCTGGGGCGCCAGCGGCGGACTCGGCTCGTACGCCACGCAGTTCGCGCTGGCCGGCGGCGCCAACCCGATCTGTGTGGTCTCCAGCGACCAGAAGGCGGAGATCTGCCGGAAGATGGGCGCCGAGGCGATCATCGACCGCAACGCCGAGGGCTACCGGTTCTGGAAGGACGAGCACCACCAGGACCAGCGCGAGTGGAAGCGGTTCGGCAAGCGCATCCGCGAGCTGACCGGCGGCGAGGACGTGGACATCGTCTTCGAGCACCCGGGCCGCGAGACCTTCGGCGCGAGCGTGTACGTCACGCGCAAGGGCGGCACCATCGTCACCTGCGCCTCCACCTCCGGCTACACCCACGAGTACGACAACCGCTACCTGTGGATGTCGCTCAAGCGCATCGTCGGCTCGCACTTCGCCAACTACCGCGAGGCGTGGGAGGCCAACCGCCTGATCGCCAAGGGGAAGATCCACCCGACGCTCTCCAGGACGTACGCCCTCGAAGAGACCGGGCAGGCGGCCTACGACGTGCACCGCAATCTCCACCAGGGCAAGGTCGGCGTGCTCGCGCTGGCACCCGAGGAAGGCATGGGCGTGCGCGACGAGGAGAAGCGCGCGCGGCACATCGACGCCATCAACCGGTTCCGCAACGTCTGACCGGACGGGCGGACCCCGAGAGTACGGACCAACATGACCGAACGTCACAAGGATCGTCCGTGGCTGATGCGGACCTACGCCGGGCACTCCACCGCGGAGGCGTCCAACGAGCTCTACCGGCGCAACCTCGCCAAGGGCCAGACGGGCCTGTCGGTCGCCTTCGACCTGCCGACGCAGACCGGTTACGACCCGGACCACATCCTCGCCCGCGGCGAGGTCGGCCGGGTCGGGGTCCCCGTCTCGCACCTCGGCGACATGCGCCGGCTGTTCCAGGACATCCCGCTGGAGCAGATGAACACCTCGATGACCATCAACGCCACGGCCATGTGGCTGCTGGCGCTGTACGAGGTCGTCGCCGAGGAGCAGGGCGCCGACATCGCCAAGCTGTCGGGCACCACACAGAACGACATCGTCAAGGAGTACCTCTCGCGCGGGACGCACGTCTTCCCGCCGGGGCCGAGCCTGCGGCTGACCACCGACATGATCACGTACACGGTGGCGCACATCCCCAAGTGGAACCCGATCAACATCTGCAGCTACCACCTCCAGGAGGCGGGCGCGACACCGGTGCAGGAGATCGCGTACGCGATGAGCACCGCGATCGCCGTGCTCGACGCCGTACGGGACTCGGGGCAGGTGCCGCCGGAGAAGTTCGGTGACGTGGTCGCGCGGATCTCCTTCTTCGTCAACGCCGGGGTCCGGTTCGTCGAGGAGATGTGCAAGATGCGCGCCTTCGGCCGCATCTGGGAGCAGATCACCCGCGAGCGGTACGGCGTCGAGAACCCCAAGCAGCGCCGCTTCCGCTACGGCGTCCAGGTCAACTCGCTCGGCCTGACCGAGGCGCAGCCGGAGAACAACGTCCAGCGGATCGTGCTGGAGATGCTCGCCGTCACCCTCTCCAAGGACGCCCGCGCCCGCGCCGTACAGCTCCCGGCCTGGAACGAGGCGCTGGGCCTGCCGCGGCCGTGGGACCAGCAGTGGTCGCTGCGCATCCAGCAGGTACTGGCCCACGAGTCGGACCTGCTGGAGTACGAGGACATCTTCGCCGGGTCGCACGTCATCGAGGCCAAGGTCGGGGCCCTGGTCGAGGAGTGCCTGGCGGAGATGGCCCGGATCGAGGAGATGGGCGGCGCGATGGCCGCCGTCGAGTCCGGCTATCTGAAGTCGCAGCTGGTCTCCTCGCACGCCGAGCGGCGGGCCCGGATCGAGGCCGGCGAGGAGAAGATCGTCGGCGTCAACTGCTACGAGTCGACCGAGCCCAACCCGCTCACCGCCGACCTGGACGCCGCCATCATGACCGTCGACCCGGACAACGAGGCGGGCGTGGTGAGCGCGCTGCACCGGTGGCGGGACGACCGCGACGAGGTCCGCGCCCAGGAGTCCCTGTCGGCGCTGAAGAAGGCCGCGGCCGGCGACACGAACCTGTTCGCCGCGACCCTCGAATGCGCCCGCGCGGGCGTCACCACCGGCGAGTGGGCCTGGGCCCTGCGGGACGTCTTCGGCGAGTTCCGGGCGCCGACCGGTGTCTCGGGCGCGCCGCTCGCCGTGACCGCCGAGGCCGGCACGCCGCTCGCCGCGGTCCGTGCGAAGGTCGAACGCACCGCCGCCGACCTGGGCACCGGCCGGCTGCGCCTGCTGGTCGGCAAGCCCGGCCTGGACGGGCACAGCAACGGCGCGGAGCAGATCGCCGTACGGGCCAGGGACGCCGGGTTCGAGGTCGTCTACCAGGGCATCCGGCTGACGCCCGAGCAGATCGTCACGGCGGCCGTCGCCGAGGACGTGCACTGCGTGGGCCTGTCGATCCTGTCCGGCTCGCACGCCGAGCTGGTGCCGGACGTGCTGCGGCGGCTGCGCGAGAGCGGCGACAGCGACATTCCCGTCATCGTCGGCGGCATCATCCCCAACGCCGACGCGGCGGCCCTCCGGAAAGCCGGAGTGGCGGCCGTGTTCACCCCGAAGGACTTCGGTATCACGGAGATCATCGGCCGTATCGTCGACGAGATCCGTACCGCGAACAAGCTCGACCCCCTGGAGGTCCCCGCGTGACTGTCAACCGCCTGCGCCCCCGCCGTTCCTGCCTCGCCGTCCCCGGCAGCAACCCGCGCTTCCTGGAGAAGGCTCAGGGCCTCCCCGCCGACCAGGTCTTCCTGGACCTGGAGGACGCCTGCGCGCCGCTGGCCAAGGAAGGCGCCCGGCACACCATCGTGGACGCGCTGAACAACGGCGACTGGTCCGGCAAGACCCGCGTCGTGCGGGTCAACGACTGGACGACGCACTGGACGTACCGGGACGTCATCACCGTCGTCGAGGGCGCCGGGCAGAACCTGGACTGCATCATGCTGCCCAAGGTCCAGGACGCCGAGCAGATCGTCGCGCTCGACCTGCTGCTCACCCAGATCGAGACGACGATGGGCTTCGAGCCCGGCCGGATCGGCATCGAGGCGCAGATCGAGAACGCCAAGGGCCTGGTGAACGTGGACGCGATCGCCGCCGCGTCGCCGCGCCTGGAAACCATCATCTTCGGCCCGGCCGACTTCATGGCCTCCATCAACATGAAGACGCTGGTCGTCGGCGAGCAGCCGCCCGGGTACGGCGCGGATGCCTACCACTACATCCTGATGCGGATTCTGATGGCGGCCCGCGCCCACGACCTCCAGGCGATCGACGGCCCCTACCTCCAGATCAAGAACGTGGACGGCTACAAGGAGGTCGCCGGGCGCGCCGCCGCGCTGGGCTTCGACGGCAAGTGGGTGCTGCACCCGGGGCAGGTCGAAGCGGCCAACGAGGTCTTCTCGCCCTCGCAGGAGGACTACGACCGCGCCGAGCTGATCCTCGACGCGTACGAGTGGCACACCTCCGAGGCGGGCGGCAAGAAGGGCTCCGCGATGCTCGGGGACGAGATGATCGACGAGGCCAGCCGCAAGATGGCGCTCGTCGTCAGCGGAAAGGGCCGCGCCGCCGGCATGACCCGTACCTCGAAGTTCGAAGCCCCGGAGGCGTGAGCGCGATGCAGTTCGGCCGTACCTTCGAGGAATTCACCGTCGGGGACGTCTACAAGCACTGGCCGGGAAAGACGGTCACGGAATACGACGACCACCTCTTCTGTCTGCTCACGATGAATCACCACCCGTTGCACATGGACAGCAACTACGCGGAGCGGACCACCGACTTCGGGAAGAATGTCGTGGTCGGCAACTACATCTACTCGCTGTTGCTGGGCATGTCGGTGCCGGATGTGTCGGGCAAGGCGATCGCGAATCTGGAAATCGAGTCGCTGAAGCACGTCGCGCCCACTTTTCACGGGGACACGCTCTACGGCGAGACGACGGTGCTCGACAAGACGCCGTCAAAATCCAAGAGCGACCGCGGGATCGTGTACGTGGAGACCAAGGGCTACAAGCAGGACGGCACCCTGGTGTGCGTCTTCCGGCGCAAGGTGATGGTGCCCACCGCCACGTACGTCAAGGAGCGCGGCGGGGAGCAGCCGGGCCGCCCCGAGCTGCGGGAACCGGCCCGTAAGGAGAAGTGAGATGAGCGGACGCCTCGCACAGACCGAGGGCCTGACGGACATCCAGCGGGAAATCCTCTCGACGGTCCGTGACTTCGTCGACAAAGAGATCCTCCCGGTCGCGACCGAGCTGGAGCACCGGGACGAGTACCCGACGCGGATAGTCGAGGGGCTGAAGGAACTCGGCGTCTTCGGGCTGATGATTCCCGAGGAGTACGGGGGTCTCGGCGAGTCGCTGCTGACGTACGCGCTGACGGTGGAGGAGATAGCCCGCGGCTGGATGAGCGTGTCGGGCATCATCAACACGCACTTCATCGTGGCGTACATGCTCAAGCAGCACGGCACGCGGGAACAGAAGGACTATTTCCTGCCGAAGATGGCGGCCGGTGAGATCCGCGGCGCCTTCTCGATGTCGGAGCCGGCGCTCGGCTCGGACGTCTCGGCCATCACGTCCAAGGGGGTGGCGGAGGGCGGCGATTATGTACTGACCGGTCAGAAGATGTGGCTGACCAACGGTGGTTCGTCAACTCTCGTCGCGGTGCTGTGCCGTACGGACGAGGGCCATCCGCAGGGCACCGCGCCGCACAAGTCGATGACCACCTTCCTCGTGGAGAAGGAGGCCGGTTTCGGCGAGGTGCGGCCGGGGCTGACCATCCCCGGCAAGATCGACAAGATGGGCTACAAGGGGGTCGACACCACCGAGCTGATCATGGACGGGCTGCGGGTGCCCGCCGACCGGGTCCTCGGCGGCGAGACCGGACGTGGCTTCTATCACATGATGGACGGCGTCGAGGTCGGCCGGGTCAACGTGGCCGCACGGGGCTGCGGCGTCGCGCAGCGCGCCTTCGAGCTGGGCGTTTCGTACGCGCAGCAGCGACACACCTTCGGCAAGCCGATCGCCCAGCACCAGGCGATTCAGTTCAAACTTGCCGAAATGGCTACAAAGGTTGAAGCGGCCCATGCGATGATGGTCAACGCCGCACGCAAAAAGGACTCCGGGCAGCGAAACGACCTTGAGGCGGGCATGGCCAAGTACCTGGCCTCCGAGTACTGCAAGGAGGTGGTGGAGGACGCGTTCCGCATCCACGGCGGCTACGGCTTCTCCAAGGAGTACGAGATCGAGCGCCTCTACCGGGAGGCACCGATGCTCCTCATCGGTGAAGGTACCGCCGAGATCCAGAAAATGATCATCGGCCGACGGCTACTGGAGGAGTACCGAATCCAGGGGTGAACGCCCGATTTGGGGTGCTTTATTCAGGACGAAGATCACACCCCGTCATCGTTGTTCGGCCATGGATTGGCTCTGGCTCTTGGCCAGTTGCCGCTCGCAACCGATACCATCCGGGAAAGCCGCCGTCCCCCATTGCATATGCGGCATCCTCCGCTACGAAGGTCATCCATGCCCCACAGCCAATCCTCTGCACAACGCGGTCGTGTCCGCCTCGCGCGCGGAGCGTCGCCGTGGCTTCTGCCGACCGTCGCGACGGCAGCGGTCAGCCTGGCCCGTTCCCGTCGCTCGGGACGCTGGGCCGCCGCCGCCGTGCCCGCCACCGCACTGGCGGCGGGCATGCTGTGGTTCTTCCGCGACCCTGAGCGGGAGATCGCTCAGGGCCGGGTCATCTCCCCGGCCGACGGCGTGGTGCAGAGCATCATGCCGTGGAAGGACGGGCGCACCCGCGTCGCGATCTTCATGAGCCCGCTGAACGTCCACGTCAACCGCGCGCCGCTGGCCGGCACGGTGACGTCCGTGGAGCACATCCCCGGCGGGTTCGTCCCGGCGTTCAACAAGGAGAGCGAGAACAACGAGCGGGTGGTCTGGCACTTCGACACCGAACTCGGCGACATCGAGATGGTGCAGATCGCCGGTGCCGTGGCCCGCCGCATCGTCCCCTACGTACCCCAGGGCTCGAAGGTGGAGCAGGGCGAGCGCATCGGCCTGATCCGCTTCGGGTCGCGCGTCGACGTCTACCTCCCGGCGGGTGTCGAGGCCGCGGTCGAGGTCGGCCAGGCCACCACCGCGGGGGTGACTCGTCTTGACCGTGATTGATCCCGACACACAGCCCGCCTGGGTCGCGGAGGTCGACGAGGAGGACGCGGCCGACGACATGCCGCTGTCCACCCGGCTGTCGATAGCGGACACGCTCACCCTCGGCAACGCCATCTGCGGCTTCATGGCCGTCTACTTCACCACCACCGGCGTCCTGATCCCGCACCTGACGGGCAACGAGGACGGCGGGATGGCGCGGCACAGCGCCGCCATGGCGGTGATCCTGATGCTGCTGGCCTCCATCTTCGACCTGTTCGACGGGCTCGTCGCGCGCAAGCTGCGGGCCTCGGCGATGGGGGCCGAGCTCGACAACCTCTCCGACCTGATCAGCTTCGGGCTGGCGCCCGCGTACTTCGTCGTCACCTGGGGCATGGTCGCCCCGGACTCGCACCAGCGGGTCTCGGTGGTCGCCGCGGTGGT
>NZ_JBHWHY010000079.1:0-30545 GCF_042732265.1 Streptomyces sp. NPDC059788
GGCGTTCATCGCGCAGTCGGCGACCCCGAAGGGGGACGGGGCGGGCGAGGGGCCCGGGGGTGGTGCGGCGTCCGTGGCGACGGGTGGGACGGGCGAGGGCGGGCCCGCGACGGGAGGGACCGCTGAGGACGGGGGTGTCGGCGGCGGCCGGGGCTTGTCGTCGGGCTCGCGTGCCTCTTAAGGTGCTGATCATGCATTCGACTGTGCTGCCCCCTCCCGCCGCGTAGCACGGGCGGCGGCCTCCGAGGAACGAAAAACCGGTCCGGGCTCGCCCCGGGCGGGTCGCCGCTGCCCGTACACGGGACCACGCGACCACTCCACGGCGCTGGGCGCCGTGCCGGATCTCCCGGAGAAGCACAGTCATGCATGCCGTCTCTTCCCCTGCCCTGCCCGTGGGCCGGGGCCTGTTGTTCGTGACCGTCGCCGCGACGGCCTGGGGCACAGCGGGCGCGGCCGCCGCGCTCCTTTACCGCAGCAGCGGCCTGGGCCCCATCGCCCTCACCTTCTGGCGCACCGTCGGCGGCCTTCTGTTGTTGTTGGCCGCACGGGCGGTGCTGCGCCGCCGTTTCGCGGGTGCGCGGACTCCCGTCGTACGTTCGCAGGACCCGCTGCGGCGCCGCGTCCTGCGGATCGCCGTCACCGGGATCGCCCTGGCCGTTTTCCAGGCCGCGTACTTCGCGGCCGTCGAGGCCACCGGACTGGCCGTCGGTACGGTCGTGACCATGGGGGCCGGGCCCGTCCTCATCGCGCTCGGCGCGCGGGTCACCATGGGCGAACGGCTCGGTGCCGGTGGAGTCCTGGCGGTCGTCGGGGCCCTGTGCGGGCTGGCCGTACTGGTGCTCGGCGGGGGCGGCGCAGGTGCGGTACGGCCCGCCGGGGTCGCCCTGGCGCTGCTGTCCGCGGCCGGCTGCGCCGTGATGACGCTGACGACCCGCCGTCTGGGGCGGTCCGGGTGCGCCTCCGACCCGTACGGTTCCACGATCAGCGCCTTCGCCGTCGGGGCCGTGTGCCTCCTGCCGCCGGCCGTGGCGGAGGGGTGGTTGCCGCAGGCACACGAACTGGCCCGCAGCCTCTGGCTGATGGGCTACATCGCCGCCGTACCGACCGCACTGGGCTACGGCCTGTACTTCGCGGGCCTGGCCGCCGTACGCGCGGCCACGGCGTCGGTGATCTCGCTGGTCGAGCCGGTGTCCGCGGCGGTGATCGCGGTGCTCTTCCTGGGCGAGGAGGTGACGGCGGGGACCGCTGTCGGCACGGGCGTACTGCTCGCGGCCGTCGCGGGCCTGGCCGTCTCCGAGGCGCGGGGCGCGGTGGCGGCCCGTACGGGCACGACGCGGCCGGCGGAGGTGCGCTGACCGGAGCGTGAACGGGGGCGGGGGACGGGCGCCAGTGCTCGCCCGTCCCCGTCCCCGTCTCCGTCTGCCCCGGGCCGCCGCAGCGGCGTGTCCCGTGTCCCGAGCCCGTCAGGCGCGCCCGGCCGCCAGCCGTCGCAGCTGGTGGGCGCGGGCCTGGGCGTCGCGGGGCGCGTCCCGTTCGGCCAGGCGCTCGGAGATGCGCTGCTGCACGGCCTCGCTCCGCTTGCCCGCGTACTTGAACTTGGCCCGCACGTCCGTGACTTCCAGCCGCAGCCCGCGGATGCCGGGCAGCAGGCGCCCGTACGGCGGGCCGTCCGCGGTGACCGGCGCGGAGCCGCCCTCGGGCTGGAAGTGCCCCATCTGGCGCGCCAGCAGGGCGGCCTTCTCCCGCGGGTCGTCCACGACATGGGCGGTGCATGTGAGCTGTACGGCGGCGTAGAAGCTGGTGGGGACGCCGTGCTCGGGCGGAATCTCCTCGGCGGCCTGCCACGGTCCGGGTATGAACACGTAGTCGTCCACGACGCTCAGCAGGACGGCCGGGGCCGCCTCCAGCGCCCGCCATATGGGGTTGGGGCGGGCGAGGTGCGTGACGGCTTCGCGGCGGGCCGCGTCGTAGGCGAAATGCAGGGGCTGGACGAGGGGCGGCGCGCCGGACGGACCGTTGACGGCGAGCTGGCCGAAGTCGTGGCCGGCCAGCCAGTCCTGCCACTCGGCGTCGTCGCCGGGCGCGTCCCACGGGTGGATCAGCATCTGGCTCTCCTTCGGTGCGTGGAGAAGACGGAGAGGTAGGCGGGTTCAGCGCGTGGAGAAAGCGGAGAGATAGGCGGGCTCGGCGATGTCGGGGGCGAGGTCGTCGGCCGGCACGGGGGCCCCGTACACGGGAGAGACCGGCAGGACGCCGCTCCAGTAGGGGAGCGAGAGGTCCTCGGCCTCGTCGATCGGACCACCGGCGCGGGTCTTGGCGGAGACCTCTTCCAGGTCGAGGCGGATGACGGCGGTGGCGGCCAGCTCCTTGGCGTTCGCGGGCCGGGAGTCGGCCGCGCGGCCGGGCACCACGTGGTCGACCAGGGCGTCGAGCGCGGCCGTCTTCTCATCGGGGTCGGTGACCTGGTGGGCGATGCCGTGGACGACGACGCTGCGGTAGTTGATCGAGTGGTGGAAGGCGGACTTGGCCAGGACCAGGCCGTCGACGTGGGTGACCGTGACACACACGGGCAGCCCCGGGTCGGCGGCCTCGCCGGCCATGCGCAGCGGGCGCGATCCGGTCGAGCCGTGGAGGTAGAGGCGGTTGCCGACCCGGCCGTAGAGCGTGGGCAGGACGACCGGGGCGCCGTCGCGGACGAAGCCGAGGTGGCACAGGTGGCCGGCGTCGAGGATGGCGTGCACGGTCTCGTGGTCGTAGGCGGCGCGCTCGCGGGAGCGGGTGGGCACGGTGCGCTCCGTCGGGGCGAAGGACGGGGCCTGGGGCGCTTGGGTCATTGCGAACTCCATTGCACTAGTGCATAATAAATTTTGTGCTAGGAGAGTATCGGATCGAAGGGCGGCGCGCATCGGAGATTGCCGCCAGCGTCGAGCGAGCCGTCGGTGCGGGCGAGCTCCAACCGGGGGAAGTCCTGCCCCCACTGCGGGAGTTGGCCGTCTATCTGGAGGTCAATCCCAATACGGTGGCGTCCGCGTACCGGACGCTTCGGGACCGTGGCGTGATCGAAACGGCCGGCCGCCGTGGCAGCCGGGTGCGCCCGCGGCCGGCCAGTACGGCCCGCGAGGCGGCGCTGGGCCCCGTGCCGCCCGGCGTGCGCGACGCGTCCGCCGGCAATCCCGACCCGGCCCTGCTGCCCGCCCTCGGGCAGGCGCTGGCCGTGGCCGCCGCCCGCAGCGCGGAGCGGCCCACGCTGTACGGTGCCCCTACTGTCGGCACGGAGCTTGAGCGGCTGGCCTGTTCGGCCTTCGAGGCGGACGGGGTGCCGAGCGGTTCCATCGCCGTCACCTCCGGTGCGCTGGACGCGATAGAGCGCGTGCTCGGCGTGCATCTGCGCCCTGGAGATTCGGTTGCCGTGGAGGACCCCGGCTGGGGCAGCCTGCTGGATCTCATCCCGGGCCTCGGGCTGCGGGCCGTGCCGGTCGCGGTGGACGACGACGGGCCGCTTCCCGAGCAGGTCCGCCGGGCGGTGCGTGAAGGCGCGCGGGCCCTGGTCGTCACGGACCGGGCGCAGAATCCCACCGGCGCGGTGCTCGGCCCCGACCGGTCCCGCGAGCTGCGCGACGTGCTGGCGGACCACCCGGACGTCCTGCTCATAGAGGACGACCACGGTCATGACATCGTCGACCTCCCGCTGCACCCCCTCGCGGGCGCCACGGACCACTGGGCGCTCGTCCGCTCCACGGCCAAGGCGTACGGCCCCGATCTGCGACTCGCCGTCCTGACCGGCGACGCCGAGACGGTGGACCGGGTGCGGGGGCGCCAGCGGCTCGGCCCCGGCTGGGTGAGCCATCTGCTCCAGGACGCGGTGGTGCACCTGTGGGACACGGGAGCGGTGGACCCGAAGGCCGTCGCGGACGCGTACGGCCGGCGCCGGGACACCCTGATCGGCGCCCTGGCGGCCCGCGGCGTCCGGGCCCGGGGGCGCAGCGGCATGAATGTGTGGATCCCGGTTCCCGACGAGACCGGCGCCGTCGCCCGACTGCTGCACGCGGGCTGGGCCGTCGCACCCGGCGCCCGCTTCCGTATGCACTCACCCCCCGGTATACGCGTCACGATCGCGGGCCTCGCGGAGGACGAACTGCTGACCCTCGCGGACGCCATCGCCTCCGCCGTCGAGCCGAAGGAGGCCCGCCGCTACGACTGAAACCATTGCGAGACGCAGGCGCGTGGGCGCGATTCTCGTGGCGCGGCCCATCGGGGGACGGGCCGGGGGCCGGCGGCGAGCGGGGCGGGGCCGGGGGTGCGTGGAGTCGGGAGTGCGCAGGTCCGAGGGCCCGCAGGGGGGAGGCGTGGAAGGCGTAGGTCTGTGAGTCCGCAGGCCCGGAAACGTACGGACTTGGAACTGAGCAGGCCGGAACCGTACAGACCCGGAACGTACGGAGTCGGAGCCGCGCGGAGCCGGGAGCCCGCGGGTCCGTGGACCGGGAAAGGCTGTAAGGAGCCACAAGAGGGGGAAAACCGATGCTGGTTACTATCGCACGATGCCTGATCAGAGCTTTCTTGTTCGTGGTCCGCGGGTGGCCGTTCGGCGGCTCTCCTCGCGGGACCGGGAGGAGATCGCGGTCCTGGACCGTGAGAGCGCCGAGCTGCACCACCCGTGGGTCCCCGCGCGGGAGACCACCGAGGAGGCCTTTCGCGCGTACGTGGCCAAGTTCGACCGGCCCACCCACGAGGGATTCGTGGTCTGCCTCCGTGACAGCGGCGCGATCGTCGGCGGCGTCAACATCAACAACATCGTGCGGGGCGGCATCCAGAGCGGCGCTCTCGGCTACGTCGCCTACGCGTCCACCGCCGGGCGCGGCTATATGACCGAAGGCGTGCGCCTCGTCGTCGAGTACGCCTTCGCCGAGCTGGGGCTGCACCGGCTGGAGGCCAACGTCCAGCCCGGCAACGCCTCCTCCGTCAGGCTCGTCGAACGGCTGGGGTTCCGGCGCGAGGGCTATTCCCCGCGCTTCCAGTACGTGGACGGTGCGTGGCGGGACCACGAGCGGTGGGCGGTCACGGCCGAGATGACCGGGTACGCGGCCGGGGCGAGCGGCCCCGGCGGGGGCGGCTCTGGGTGAGTGCGGCGCCCGCCAGGACGATCAGCGCGCCGACGGGGGTGTTCCAGCTGAGCTGTTCACCGAGCAGCGCGACACCCGCCGTCGTGGCGATCACGGGCACGAAGTAGGTGACCATCTGGGCGGTGGTGGGGCCCACCTCCGCCACCAGGC
This sequence comes from Streptomyces sp. NPDC059788, assembly GCF_042732265.1. Classification (NCBI taxonomy): domain Bacteria; kingdom Bacillati; phylum Actinomycetota; class Actinomycetes; order Kitasatosporales; family Streptomycetaceae; genus Streptomyces; species Streptomyces sp. NPDC059788. Next base: position 5,271 of record NZ_JBHWHY010000079.1, read on the forward strand.
CGTACTGCAGCAGGAAGGCGAATCCGGTGCCCAGGGCGCCGAGCGCGACGACCGCCAGGAGGGGGCCGAGCGGGAAGGAGGCAGGAGCGGAGGTGAAGAGCGCGGTCACCACGCCGACCTGGACGGTGGCGAGGAGCATCTGGGTGCCGGAGAGGGCGACGTGGGAGTCCGCGGCGCCGGCGAGGGTGCGCCGGACGTAGATCCAGCCGACCGGGTAGCTCAAGGACGCGCCCAGGGCCATCGCCGTACCGGCCGGATCCGTACCGGAGAAGCCCTGCCAGGCGCCGAGCACGGTCAGTACGCCCAGGAAGCCGAGGCCGAGCCCCGCGACGCGTCGACGGGTGGGCCGGTCCTCGGAGAGGGCGACCAGCGAGAGGGCCATGCCCCACAGCGGGGAGCTGGCGTTGCAGATACCGGCCAGGGTGGAGGGGATGGTCAGTTCGGCGTAGGCGAAGAGGGTGAAGGGGAGGGCGTTGAGGAAGAACGCGGCGACCGTCAGATGACCCCAGGTCCGTGCGGAGCGGGGCAGCCGCTCACGCTTGACCACCAGTACGGCGACGAGCACCGCCGTACCGAACGCGAGCCTGCCGAACGTCACTTGCAGGGGCGCGTACCCCTGCGTGCCGACCTTGATGAAGAGAAAACTGAAGCCCCAGACCAGGCACAGGATGCCGAACCGCAGTCGCCAGTCGAGGCCGCGGCGCCGCGCCTTCCTCGGGGCGGAGGTGGAGGTGGGAGCGGAGGTGGTGGCTGAGGTGGTGGCCGCGGCGGCGGGGGCGGTGCCGGCAGGGGAATCGGCGTCGGACGAGGGCAGAGGTGCGGGAGCCATAGTGGCTCCGGAAGGCGCGGCGATGCTCATGAGACCCACGATGCTGCGCGGCATTTCTTAGCACAAGCAATATTCCGTGGACCCATCGCTTAGCATTGCTTATGTGTTGAACCTCGATCGTTTGCGGACCCTGAGCGCGGTGGCCCGGCACGGCTCGGTGAGCGCGGCGGCGGACGGACTGCATGTGACGACCTCCGCCGTGTCGCAGCAGATTGCCAAGCTGGAGCGCGAGACGGGCCAGCAGCTGCTGGCCAAGAACGGCCGCGGCGTACGGCTGACCGACGCCGGGCGGCTGCTCGCCGACCACGCCGTGCGCATCCTCTCGCAGGTGGAGCTGGCCCAGGCCGAGCTGGAGGCGCACCGCGGCCAGGCCGTCGGTGAGCTGCGGCTCGGCGCGTTTCCCACCGCGGCACGCGGTCTGTTTCCCACCGCGTTGGCCGCGCTCCGTGCCCAGCATCCGCAACTCCGCCCGCAGCTGCGCGAGATGGAGCCGGACGTGTCGGTACGGTGTGTGGTGCAGGGCGACATCGACCTGGGCGTCGTCCTGGACTGGCACAACCGGCCGCTCTCGCTGCCCGACGGGCTGGCGAAGGCGCCGATCCTGGACGACCCCGCCGACGTGGCCATGCCGGCCAGTCATCCCCTGGCCGGCCGCGACTCCGTCGAACTGGCGGACCTCGCCGACGACGAGTGGGTCTCCTGGCCGCAGGGCGAGTTCTGTCACGACTGGCTGATGTTCACCCTGCGTGGTCAGGGCGTCGAGCCGCGCCTCGCGCACATGGCCGAGGAGCACCACACCCAACTGGCGCTGATCGGGGCGGGCCTGGGCGTCGCGGTGGCTCCCCGACTGGGGCGCGGGCCGGTACCGGCGGGGGTCAGCGTGGTGCCCGTACGGCACACGATGCGGCGGCACGTCTACGCGATCTGGCGCGCCGACGCCGACCGGCGGCCGTCCATCCGTGCCGCGGTGGCCGCATTGCAGGCGGCGGGGAAGGATCTTGAAAGCAGCTGACGGTCGCTGATGGCCATTGACGTTGCTGAAGGCCGGGGCGGGGCAGGGGGCTGCGGCCAGGGGGCGGGGGTTGGGCCACGGGGGCGGAGCTCCGGCCCGGGCAGTGGCGCGTAGGGGAAGCGGAGCAGCTGGGCGGTGGTTCATAGTCCGGTCTGTGCCTCGGGGCGGCCGTTCCGGGCCCCGCTTTCGGAGGACAGGCCCACCCGCAACCAGCGCATTTCGCGGGATGATCCGCGCAAGCCGCCGCAGGGTGGCGGGCGTTATGTGCAACTGATGCAGGAGGCCGTGGCCCAGCGGCAGTACGGGCGGCGTTCCGGTGGCCGCCGTCCGTCCGCCTGCGGCGTCACGTCGGCCTGCAACAGGCTCGGAGACGTGCCGAATCCGTGCCGCGTGCAGGCCCGGGCCGCACGGTCGCTGGAGTGCACCGTCATGCGTCCGCGGACCTGCTCGTATGCGAGTTGAAGCACCGCGTCGATGAGCCGTCCGCCGAGACCGCCGTCCCGCTCGCCCGGAATTCACGTACACGCACTGCACATCACCCGGCGCGCGGCCCTGGGCACTGGGAGCCGGTACGCGCCGGGGGACCGCCGGCCACGCCATGCCGATGGCCGCCTCGTCGCGGACCCGGACCATGACCAGCGGGGTCACCCGGTCGCTCTCCGGCCGCCGGGCGGCGGGACGATGCCCCGGATGATTCCGAGGTCCAGTAGATCCTGTGGACGCACGCGGAGTTGACCGGCCGTGTCGCGCACCGCGTCCGCGTCGCGCTTGAGGATGGCGGCCGCCGCTTCCGGGGCGATGACGGAGAAGTAGCTGTCCGGCGTCGCCCACAGGCCGCCCGGCGCCGCCAGGGCCAGCGCCCCGCCGGAGCCGCCTTCCCCGATCAGCAGCGAGGTGACGGGCGTGCGGACCGAGGCCAGCGCGGCGAAGACATCCGCGATGGCCGCGCCGGCGCCCGCCCGTTCGGCTGCCGGGTCGTTGGCGGCGCCCGGGGTGTCGATGAGCGTGAGCACCGGTATGCCGAGCCGGTCCGCCATACGGACCAGCCGGGCGGCCGTACGGAAGCCCGCGGGGCGCACGGCGGTGCCGCACTGGGCGGCGAACGCGATCGTGCGCCCGTCGCGCAGGCCGAACCCGCAGCGCAGGCCCGGGTCCGTACCGCCGCAGCGGTCACCGTTGATCTCCTCCCGCCAGTCGAAGTACGCGTCCAGATACGCCGCGGCGCGCGGACGCCGCTCGTCGCGGGCCGAGCACACCGCGTCCCAGCCGGATGCCGGAAGCCCGGACGCCCCGAGCGCGGCCGGGGGCGGCGCCGCAGACGGAGACGGTGTCGAGGGCGGGGACGGCGCGGATTCTGCGGCCGGGGCGGTGCTCGCTTCGGGAGACAGCAGGCGCAGCCAGCGGCCGAGCACCGCGCGCAGCCGGTCCGGCGGGACGACGGCGTCGATCTGTCCGGCCGCCAACTGGCCTTCGGCGCTGTACGCGTACGGGTCGGCGTCCACCGGCCGTACGCGGGAGCCCGCGAAGCCGATCTGCGCGCCCGGCAACGCGAGTACGACGTCGGCGCCCGCGCCGAGCGTCGCCCAGCCGCCGCCGGTCGTCGGATCGCGGACCACGGCGACCTGCGGCAGCCCCGCGGCCCGGTTCAGCGCGGACTGGGCGGCCACCCGCTGGAGCTGGGTGAGGGCCCGCATCCCTTCCTGCATCCGGCTGCCGCCGGTGGCGATCAGTGTCACGACCGGCAGGCGCAGTTGCCGTGCGCGGGTGTAGGCCGCCACCAGCCGGTCGCCCGTGCGCTCACCGAGGGAGCCGCCGAGGAAGCCGAACTCGAAGGAGACGAGGACCGTCGGCACACCCGCGATCCGGGCGGTCCCGCTGATCACGGACTCGCGCTCACCGGTCCGCTCCCGCGCCCGCTGCCGCGCGGAGCCGTACCCGTCCCATCCGAGCGGCCCGTCGTCGTACGACACGCCGGACGTCCCGGCGGAGCCACCCGCCCCGGCGGAGCCCGCCGAGCCACCCGCATCCGCCGAGCTGCCCATCCCGGCGGAGCCACCGGCCCCGGCGGAGCCCCCCGTCCCGGCCGAGCCGACCGTCCCCGCCATCCCTGCCGACGGCTCCGCCCCAGGCTCCGATCCCGGTCCCGGCCCCGTCTCTGGCCCAGGTCCCGGCCCCGGTTCCGTTTCCTGTGCGGCGAACTCGTCGAAGGTGTCCGTCACCACGGCCACCGCCTCGCGCGCGGACCAGCGCGGGGACGGCCCCGCCGGCACCGACCGGCCGCCCGCGACGCCGCTCCCCGCGACGCCGCCGGCCCCCGTGCCGGCACGTTCCGCGTCTTCGCCGCCCCGGCCTTCGCCTGCCCCGCCGGAGGCCCCCTGTGGCGCGTCGCTACGCACGGAGTTCCCGTTTCAGCACCTTGCCCATGTCGTTGCGCGGCAGGGCGTCGATGAAGTGGACGACGCGCGGGCGCTTGTGCGGCGCGAGCTGCCGGGCCACGTGGTCGACGAGCTCGGAAGCGGACGGCCCGGCGGCGCCGTCCGCCACCGGCGCGGGTACGATCCAGGCGACGATCCGCTCGCCCAGATCCTCGTCCGCCTCGCCCGTCACGGCGGCCTCGCCGACGCCCGGGTGTTCCAGCAGGGCGTTCTCGATCTCACCCGCGCCGATCTTGTAGCCACCGCTCTTGATCAGGTCGGTGGCCTTGCGCCCCACGATGCGGTAGTTGCCCGCCGCGTCGCGGGTCGCCATGTCGCCCGTACGGAACCAGCCGCCGTCGAAGGCCGCGGCGGTGGCGTCCGGGCGGTTGAGGTACTCGACGAACAGGTTGGGGCCGCGGACCTGGATCTCGCCGACCGTCTCGCCGTCGCTCTCCTCGATGGCCTGGCCGGACTCGTCGACGAGCCGGACGTACACACCGGGCAGCGGCACGCCGACGGTGCCGGGGGCGGGCTCGCCGTCGGCCCGTACGCTCGTGTTCATCAAGGTCTCGGTCATGCCGTACCGCTCGACGACGCGGCAGCCCGCGGCGGCGGCGAGCCGGTCGTGATCGCTGCGCGGCAGCGCCGCCGAGCCGGACACCAGGAGCCGGGCCCGGCCCAGCGCCTTGGCCAGCGCCGGGTTCTCGCCCGCCTCGACGGCCAGGCGGTGGTACATCGTCGGCACGCCGAACAGCATCGTGCCGTTCGCGGTCAGCTCCCGGATCACGCCCTCGGTGCTGAACCTCCCCAGGTGGTGCACGCTGCCGCCGCGCCGCAGCGGCCCGAGGACGCCCAGCACGAGGCCGTGCACATGGAACAGCGGCAGGCCGTGCACGAGCACGTCGTCGGCCGTCCACTGCCAGGTCTCCGCCAGCGCGTCCAGGGTGTGTGCGACGGCCCGGCGGGGGATGACGACTCCCTTGGGCGGCCCCGTCGTGCCGGACGTGTAGACGATCAGGGCGGCGGTCTCGGGGCCCGGCTCGTACGGCAGCGGCGGCACCTCCTCGTCGTCGGCGGTCGGCTCGACGTCGAGGCGGGGGAGGGCGGCCAGCGCGCCGGGCAGCTCGGCGTCCGGCTCGGCGAGCACGAGCGTCGGCGCGCTGTCCGAGACGATGTGCGCCAGCTCGCTCTCGCCGATCTTCGGGTTGACGGGCACGGCGGGCACCCCGGCGAGCAGCGCGGCCACCACCGCCACGGACGTCTCCAGGCTGGGCGTGGCCCAGACGGCCACCCGGTTCTCGCCGCCTAGGCGCTCGGCGAGCCGGCACGCGACCGCGGCCAGTTGCCGATAACTGAGCGCACGCTCGCCGAAGCGCAGTGCGGGCTGCGGCGACGCGTCGCTCAGCGCCGGAAAGAGCACGTTCACCAGGTCTCCCTCGTCCTCGTCGTCCCACGTCGGTGCCGACCCCGACCCTGCCCGGGCGGGCCGACACCCACCACTTTGGCAGAGACCACCGACAACGCGATCACGCGGCGCCACGTGCGGGCACGACGAGGCCGCGCCGCGTCGGGTGCGGTGGTGCCCGGCGCGGCCCGTTCACCCCGCCATCTTGCGGAAGTCCCAGGAAACGACGGACTCCGGGACCAGCCGCAGCCAGGCGTGCCGGCCGTCGTGCGGCATCCGCTCCAGGCCGAAGTACTTGGTGGCGAACAATCGTTCCGCCGCGTCGAGTCCCGCCGCGTCGACCCCCGTCACATCGGGTCCCGCCGCGTCGAGTTCCGCACCGGCGTTGCCCACGCGCGGCGCCTCGCCGACGACGGCGGCGCTGCCGCTCAGCTCCACCCCGCGCAGCTCCCCGTAATCGTGCCCGTCGTCGACGACCACCGCGATCCGCGGGTTCTTCCGCAACTGGGCCCACCGCTTGCTGCGGGTGATCGAGTACAGCCAGAGCGCCGTACCGTCCCAGGCGAACCACAGGGCGCCGACGTGCGGCGTGCCGTCCGCGCCCACGGTCGCCACCCGGCACGTACGCTGCTCGGCCAGGAAGGCGTCCCGTTCGTGCGGCGTCATCATGATGCGACGCCCGCGCCGCTGTGTGCCGGTCATCCCTCGTGCACCTCCGGATCGGACCTGACTGGGTGTCAGGAATCATGCGGTCTCTTCCGTACCGGCGCAATGGCGGCTACGCTCACGCGGCCCACGGCACAGCGTGCGACGGAAGGGACGAACCGATGGCATCGGGCGCGCGCCTCTTCGAACAGACCGATCCGGCGACGACGGCGCTGCTCACCGTCGAGTGCCAGCGCGGCGTCGTGGGGCCGGACGCCGCGCTGCCGGAACTGGCCGAAGCGGCCCGCGCGTCCGGTGCGCTCGGCCGGGTGGCCCGGCTGGTCGGCGCCGCGCACGAGGCGGGCGTCCAGGTCCTGCACGCCGTCGCCGAACGCCGCCCCGACGGCCGGGGCGCCAACCGCAACGCGCGCCTGTTCGCCGCCGCCGAGCGCCTGCCCGTACAGCAGCTCGCCGGTACCACCGCGGTACGGATCGCCGACCCGGTCCCGGTCTCCGACGACGACCTGATCGTCCGCAGGATGCACGGCCTGTCGCCGATCGCCGGTACGGACGTGGACCCCCTCCTGCGCAACCTCGGCTGCCGCACGCTCGTCATCGCCGGGGTGTCGGCGAACGTGGCGATCCCCAACGCCGTCTTCGACGCGGTCAACCTCGGGTACACGGCCGTGGTGCCCGCCGACGCCATCGCCGGTGTGCCCGCCGACTACACCGCGGCGATGGTCCGCCACACCCTCGCCCTCGTCGCCACCGTCACGACCACCGGCGACCTGCTCTCCTGCTGGCGGCGGCCAGGCCGCCCCGAGGGCCCGGCACACCTGGTCAGCCCAGTGTGATCGCGCCGCCCTCGACGCTCACCTCGGCCGCCGGGAGCCCCTGGGTGGCGGGCCCGTTGCGTACGCTGCCGTCGGTGATGGCGTACTTGCTGCCGTGGCAGGGACAGTTGATCGTGCCGTCCGCCACCTCGTTGACCAGGCACCCCTGGTGCCGGCACACCGCCGAGAACGCCTTGAACCGGCCCGGGGCGGGCTGTGTCACCACGATCTTGCGGTCCTTGAAGACCTTGCCGCCGCCCTCGGGAATGTCCGCGGTCTTCGCCAGCACGTTCCCCGCCGGGCCCCCGGCGCCGGTGTCCGCGCTCCCGGAGCCCGCGCCGCCGCCGTCCTGCGACCCGCCGCCCCCGGACTTCTCGGGCGGCGCGGACGACGCGCTGTCGCCGTACCCGTCCGAGCCGCTCCCGCATGCCGCGAGCACGGCGGCCAGTCCCGCCGCGCCGGCCGCCGTGACGACCGTACGGCGCGCCGTTCCCGCGCCCGCCCGCCCCGCTGATGTCCGCTGAGTCATGGTGTGCCTCCGGATGTCGGTGCCTCGCCCGCCTTCGGGGCGCCGCGTGCCGTGAGCGGTGCGTGCCACGTGGTCCGTGCGTCCCCTGGGCGTGTGGAAGTTCCATACGGACGGAAGCGAGCGGGCGTTCAGCGCATGCCGAGGGCGGCGCGCAGGAAATCACGTTCGAAGCGGAGCAGGTTCTCGGTGACCGCCGTGTCAGCGGGCGCGTGGCCCGCTCCGGGGAGTGGCAGCACGCTGTGCCGTCTGCCTGCGGCCAGCAGTTCCGCGGAGAAACGCAGGGTGTGTGCGGGAGCCACGTTGTCGTCCGCCAGTCCCTGTACGAGGAGCAGCGGGCGGCGCAGCAGATGGCCGTGGCCCACCAGGGAGGAGCGCGCGTAATGCTCCGGCTCCTCCTGGGGGTGGCCGAGATAGCGCTCCTTCCAGTGGGTGTCGTACAGCCGCTGGTCCGTGGGCGGGGCACCGGCGACCGCCGCGTGGAAGACGTCGGGACGGTGCAGTACGGCAGCGGCGGCCAGGAAGCCGCCGAAGGACCAGCCGCGGATCGCCACGCGTGACAGGTCGAGGCCGGCGAAGCGTGCGGCGGCCGCGTGCAGGGCGTCGGTCTGGTCCTCCAACGCGGGGGTGAGCTGGTCGCCGTGGACGGCCTTCTCCCATGCCGGGCCTCTGCCGGGGGTGCCGCGGCCGTCCGTGACCAGTACGGCGAAGCCCTCCTCGGCGAACCACTGCGCCACGCAGGCGAACCAGGCGCGCGCCCGCACCGCGAGCTGGATGCCCGGGCCTCCGTACGGGGCGAGCAGTACCGGCAGCCTGCCCGTACCCGTACCCGTACCCGTACCCGTACTTGTACCCGCAGCCGCAACCGTACCGGTACCCGTATTCGTACCCCTACCGGGCTCGTACCAGGAAGGCAGGTACAGCGCGCTGTGCAACTCCCGCTGCCCCAGGACGAGGTGTTGCGGCCGCGGGCCGACGACCGGTTCCTCACCGAGCGAGACGATGGGCGTGGAGGACACTGAGGGGGCAGAGGTCAGGGAAGGGGAAGGCGTGGAGGGCGCGTCCGGCCCGGCGGCGCATACGACGGCCACCGGCCCGTCCGGAGTGTCGCCGCTGAGGACCGCCGTGCCACCCCCGACGGCGGCCGTGAACACGCCCGGCCCCTCGCTCAGCCGGGACAGGCCGTCTCCCGGGGCCCATCGCCACACATGGACCGTCGTCGGCTCCTCGCCTGCGGTGAACCACACCTCTTCACCCTCTACGGCGACGACTCCGCGCACCTGTAGTCCGGGCGGTGTGACGGTCCTGCCGCCCACGTTCAGATGGCGGGTGCCGGGCGTGTCCTCGGGCAGGACCAAGGCCCCCGAGGCCGTACGGGCCGGGGTGCCCGGCACGATCTCCGTCCAGGCCGGATCGGTGCGCTCGTGCAGCACTTCGGCCGCGCCCGTGCCCGCGTCGGCCGACAGGGTGCGCAGCGTCCGCTGGTCGCGGCTCTGTACGCCGACGAGCGGTCCGTGCACGTCCCAGCCGGCGCTGACGAGGTATTCGTACGCGATCCGGTCCCACACCACCTCGACGCCCCGCCCGCCGGAGGCGTCCACCGGCACGATGTGCAGTGACACCTGCGCGTTGGCCGTCCCGGCCGAGGGGTACGCGATCACGCGCGGCTGCTGCTGAGGCCGTGCCGGGTCGCTGATGTGGCGCCGCTCCACACCGGACGTGTCGGCCCTGGCCACTAAGAGGCGGCGGCTGTCCGGGGCCCACCAGAAGCCGCGCGAGCGGCCCATCGACTCGGCCGCCACGTACTCGGGCAGCCCGTAGGTGACGTCCGGGCCGTCCGGGGCGGCCAGTTGCCGGTCCGCCCCGCTCTCCAGGGCGACGACGTGCAGCGATCCGCCGGTCACGTACGCGACGAACCGCCCGTCCGGAGAGGGCCGGGGATCGACGGCCGGACCGGCGGCCGGAACGCGGAAGGGAGCGCCTCTGTCCGTGCGGACCACCCACAACGCGCCGGAGAGCGCGCAGGCCGCGACGCGCGCCGCCGCATCGGTCGCGTACGCCACCACGCCGGTGGCGTGCTCCCGGGCCCGTTCCCGGCGCACCCGTTCCGCCTCGGGCAGCGGCCCCTCCGTAGCCGACTTCCCTCCCAGGCGTACCGGGTCGAGCAGCACCCGTTCCGCCCCGCCCTCGTACAGCCACAGCCGGCCCACGGGGTCCCTGCTGCCGCCGGTACGGACGAACAGGACGCGGTGGCTGTCCGGAGAGACGCTGAACTGGCGCGGCACACCGAGGGAGAAGCGCCGGGTGCGCGCGAACTGCTGGGGGAACGCGGAGGCATCGGCAAGGGCCATGACGGGACTCTGACATCCGCCCGCCCCGGCTTCCAGGGCTTTCGTGCTCCGGCGGCGGGCCGGTGGGCGGTCACCGGACAACGGCACGACGAAGCCCCGCGGACGGGGGAACCGCGGGGCTTCGTTCGACAAGTGTACATGTGTTCAGGTGTTATGTCCTGGTGAGGACCTCGCGCGGTGGCGCGCCGACGGGCAGCTGGAGTTCGTGCGCCGGGCCGACGGCCAGGTCAAGGTCCGCGGATTCCGCGTCGAACCGGCCGAGGTGGAGGCCGCGCTCACCGCGTTCCCCGGGGTGTCGCAGGCCGTGGTGGTCGCGCAGGAGGGGGTGCGGCTCGTCGGTTACGTGGTGGTGGCGTCCGGCACGCCCACCGCGGAACTCGGCGCCTCGCTCCGGGCGTTCGTCCGTACCCGCCTGCCCGAATTCATGGTTCCGGTGGCTGTCGTGGTCCTGGACGGGATACCGCTGACGGCCAACGGCAAACTGGACCGGGCCGCGCTGCCCGCCCGCCCCCGCGTTCGTCTCTGGACCGGATCGGCCCGGTGCTCGCCGAGGCCCTGTCGCGCCGCCTGGGCGAGCCGGGTTGAGCGAGCACGGCCGGCGGCGTCCGGCTGAACGCGTCCGCCTGAGCGGGTCCGCCTGAGCGGGTCCGCCTGAGCGGGTCCGCCTGAGGGATGGGCCGCTCGCGCACCGCCCGGCATCGGACGCCGTGTCCTTCGCCCATGCGCTCCGGCCCATGGGCGAAGGCCCGTCCGGTCAGTCCGCCGCCGGCCGCCCTTCCTCCCGGCTCGACCGGGACCAGGTGAGCCCTTCGAGCTGTTCGATGCTCTGGTTGAACTCGATCAGCAGCCGGACGAACTGTTCGGTCTTCTCGTCCGGCCAGCCCGACGCCTTGATGAGGCGCGTGGTCCCGGCGCGGCTGATGGCGCGGTCGGCCGCCAGGCGTTCCAGGCCGAGGGCGGTGGGACGGAACCTGCGGGCCATGCCGCCGTCGGGGTCGGGGATGCGTTCCACGAGACCGTTCCGGAGCATGGCGCTGACCTGGCGGTTGATGGTCGATACGCCGACCTGGAAGGTGTGCGCCAGCTCCTTGAGCGTGAGCGGTTCGCCGACCTCCAGGCGGGTGAGCAGGACGTAGGCGGAGCGTTCCAGGCTCTGTCCGATGCGGGGGCCCCGCGAGGCGACGAAGTGCCGGGACAGCAGGGTCAGCTCCCGCTCCAGGTCGCTCAGCCGGCGCTCTTGTTCACTCATCTTCTTGGTTCCTCTTCCGCCTCGGTTCCCCCTCATCATCGCGCATCGCCGTGCGCTCCCGGGCGGCCGCGCGACCACCTTTGTGCATCATGCACATCGTATGTATCGTGCACATCATGTGCATGGTGCTCATGGTCATGGAGCGCCGTGGCTGTCCATCGACGTACGACGCGTGGAGTCCCGTATGAGCGCAGACCGGCCCGAGGAAGATCCCGTCGTCACCTATCCGGTGACGCGGACGTGCCCCTTCGACCCGCCCGCCGGATTCGCCCGGCTCCGCGCCCGCCCCGGGCTGGTGCGCACCCGGGCGCTGGAGGACGGCCGCCCCTGGCTGGTCACCCGCTACGACGACGCGAAGGCCGTCCTCGCGAGCCAGGACTTCTCGGCGCGCCTGGACAGTCCGGGCTTTCCGCTGTTCAGCCCCACCGACGTCCAGCAGCGTGACGACCGGGTCGAGAGCCTCATCCGCAGCGACGACCCCGATCACCTCACCCGGCGGCGCCGGCTGACCCGGCACTTCACGGTCAAGCGGGTGCACGCGATGCGCGAGGAGATCCAGCAGGTCGTCGACTCCGCGCTCGACGACCTCCTCGACGCGGGACCGCCCGCCGACCTGGTCGCGCTGGTCGCCCGTCCGATCCCGTCCCGGGTCATCTGCCTGCTGCTCGGCGTGCCCTACGCCGACCACCGCTTCTTCCAGCAGGCCGCCGCCCGTGCCCTGGCCGGGAACGCCGACCCTGCCGACGTACGGGCGGCCCTGCGCGAGCTGGGCGACTACCTGGACGCCCTCGTGCGGGACAAGGCGCGCGCACCCGAGGACGACGTGCTGTCGCAGCTGATACGCGACTTCCTGCTGCCGGGTACCCTCGACCGGGCGGAGCTGGTCAACATCGCGATGACGCTGCTCGTCGCCGGGTTCGAGACCACCGGCAACATGATCGGCCTGGGTACGGCGCTCTTCCTCCGGCACCCCGGCCAGCGGGACCTGTTCCTGGCCGGCGACGAGACGCTCCAGGCCGGCGCGGTGGAGGAACTGCTGCGCCATCTCTCCGTCGCCCAGCACCCGCGCCAGCTCGCCGTCCGCCGCGGGACGACCGTGGCGGGCTGCGCCCTGGAGCCCGGCGACGGCGTGCTGATCTCTCTTCCCTCGGCCAACCGGGACCCGGAGGCGTTCGACGATCCGGACGTCTTCGACGTGCGCCGCCCCGCGCGCGGCCATCTCGCCTTCAGCCACGGCACCCACCAGTGCCTCGGCCAGGCGCTGGCCCGGCTGGAACTGCTGCTGACGTTCCGCGCCCTGTTCACGCGGGTGCCCACGCTGCGCCTGGCCGACGGCCCGAACCGCCCGGGCGACCCGGGCGGTTCGGGCGGCTTCGACGTCAAGGCGCACAGCCGCGTCCACGGCCTCGGCTCACTCCACGTCGCCTGGTAGGAGGCACACCCCATGAAGATCACGATTGACGAGGACAAGTGCGTCGGCGCGGGCCAGTGCGTGCTGGTCGCTCCCGAGGTGTTCGACCAGCGGGACGAGGACGGGGTCGCCGTCCTGCTGACCGAGGAACCACCGGCCGCGGCACACGGCGAAGTCGACGAAGCCGCGCGTATCTGCCCCGCCGCGGCCGTCCTGGTGGACCGCCGGTGAACCGGCCCGTACGCGACGCCGGTGTACCCGTACGCGCCCGTACGGCGGGACCGGGCGCGGTCACCGCCGTGATCGCGCTGAGCGGTGTCGTGGTGTCGCTCATGCAGACGCTCGTCGTACCGATCATTCCGCAGCTGCCGCGCCTGCTGCACGCCGCGCCGTCCGACGCGTCCTGGGTGATCACCGCCACGCTCCTCGCGGCGGCCGTGGTCACCCCCATCTCCGGGCGCCTGGGCGACATGTACGGCAAGCGCAAGGTCCTCGCCGCCAGCCTGGCCGCGCTCGTCGTGGGCTCCGTGCTGTGCGCCCTGTCCGGCAGCCTCGTCCCGGTGATCACCGGGCGGGTGCTGCAGGGACTGGCCACCGGCGTGATCCCGGTCGGCATCAGCCTGCTGCGGGACGAACTGCCCACCGCGCGCGTCGGCGGCGCCGTGTCGCTGGTCAGCGCCAGCCTCGGCGTCGGCGGCGCGATCGGCCTGCCCGTCTCCGCCGCCGTCGTCCAGTACGCGCACTGGCACGTCCTGTTCTGGCTCTCCGCCGCACTGGGACTGGTGTGCCTCGTGCTGACGCTGGCCCTTCTGCCCGAATCCGCCAACCAGGCACCCGGACGGTTCGACGTCCCCGGCGCGGCCGGGCTCGCCGCCGGCCTGGTGTGTCTGCTGCTGCCCGTCACCAAGGGCGGCGACTGGGGCTGGACGAGCGGCACCACCCTCGGACTGTTCGCGGCAGGCACCGCCGTCCTGCTGCTCTGGGCGGTCTACGAGACGCGCGTCCCCCAGCCACTGGTGGACCTCCGCGTCACCGTGCGCCGGCCGGTGCTCTTCACCAACCTGGCCTCCGTACTCGTCGGCTTCGCCATGTACGCGATGTCGCTGACCCTGCCGCAGCTGCTCCAGTCGCCCGAGGCCACCGGCTACGGGCTGGGCCGGTCCACGCTCGCGGCGGGCCTCGCGCTGGCGCCGGGCGGCCTGGTCATGATGGCCCTGTCTCCCGTATCCGCCCGCATCACCGCCCGGCACGGCGCCCGCGCGGCGCTCCTGATCGGCGTGGCCGTCATCGGCGTCGGCTACGGCGCGGGACTCCTGCTGATGTCCCAGGTGTGGCAGATCGTCGTCACCGCGATGCTGGTCAGCGCGGGCGTCGGCATCGCCTACGCCGCCATGCCCGCCCTGATCATGGGCGCCGTGCCGGTGACCGAGACGGCGTCCGCCAACGGCGTCAACGCGCTGATGCGTTCCATCGGCACCTCCACGTCCAGCGCCGTGATGGCCGCGATCCTGGCCAGTACGACCATGCGTCTCGGGCCCGTCGAAGTACCGGCCGAGCAGGGTTTCCGGATGACCTACGTCGTCGCGATGGCCGCCGCGGCCGCCGGCCTCCTCCTCACCCTCGCCGTCCCGCGCGCTCCCCGCCCCACCGCACCGCAGGACACCGCACCGGAACCGGCGAACGCCCGGACCGCCACCGGAAGTCCCTGAAACACCCGCCCACCACGTAAGGAACACCCGATGGAACGCCTCAAGGACAAGGTCGCCGTCATCACCGGCGCCGGCAGCGGCATCGGCAGGTCCGCCGCCGAACTGATGAGCCGGGAAGGCGCCCGGGTCGTGGTCGCCGACCACAACACCCGGGGCGCCGAGGAGACCGCCGCGCTCGTCGAGGCGGCCGGCGGGCGGGCGCTGCCCGTCACCGTGGACGTCACCGACGAGGACTCGGTAGCCGCCATGGTCGCCGCGGCCGTCGGCGAATACGGCGCGTTGCACGTGCTCTGCAATCACGTCGGCGGGACGGACCCGCGCAAGGACCTGGACCTGCTGCGCATGGACATGGACGAATTCGACCGGGCCGTCGCCCTCAACGTGCGCAGCACCCTCCTGGGGACGCGGCACGCCGTACCGCACATGATCCGCGCGGGCGGCGGGTCCGTCATCAACACCGCCTCCGTCGCCGCGCTGGTGGGCGACGTCCTGCAGACTTCCTACGGCGCCGTCAAGGCCGCCGTCGTCAGCCTCACCAAGTCGGTCGCCGTCCAGTACGGGCCGCGGAACATCCGCTGCAACGCCATCGCCCCCGGCGCCGTCATGACCCCCGCCCTGGAGAACAACCTGCCCGAGGACGTCGTCGAAGCCCTCAAGAAGGGCAACGCCCTGCCCCGGCTCGGCACACCCGAGGACATCGGCCACACCATGGTCTTCCTCGCCTCCGACGAGTCCCGCTACCTCACCGGACAACTCCTGGTCGTCGACGGCGGCATGACCATGCAGTCGTCCGCCGCCCCCGGACGGCGCGCGATGCTCCCCTGATGACACCGGCCGTGGCCCACCGCCCAGGGGCCGGGCGTCCGGCACTGTGGGAGGGTGGCCGGGTGACGACGCTGGAGGATCTCGTCCGGCTGCGCCGGGCCCGCGACCTGATGGACCGCGACTACGCGAAGCCGCTCGACGTACCGGCGCTGGCGCGGGTCGCCCTGATGTCGGCGGGCCACTTCTCCCGCAGCTTCCGCGCCGCATTCGGGGAGACGCCGTACAGCTATCTCATGACACGCCGGATCGAACGGGCCAAGGCGCTGCTGCGGCGGGGCGACCTGACGGTGACGGAGGTCTGCTTCGCGGTCGGCTGTACCTCGCTGGGGTCGTTCAGCTCACGGTTCACCGAGCTGGTCGGCGAGAGCCCGAGCGCGTACCGGGACCGCGACCATGGCGCGGGCGCCGCCGTCCCCGCCTGCCTCGCCAAGATCCACACCCGACCGGTCAGGAACGGAGAAGCCGGACCGACGCTCCGTCCGTAACGTGGACGGCATGGACATCAGCCTTTCGCAGTGCTTCATCGCCGTCGACGACCACGACCGGGCGCTCGCCTTCTACCGGGACGTACTCGGCCTGGAGGTGCGCAACGACGTCGGGTTCGAGGGGATGCGCTGGGTGACCGTCGGCGCGCCGGACCAGCCCGGTGTGGACATCGTCCTCGAACCGCCCCTCGCCGACCCGAACGCCTCGCCCGCCGACCGGAAAGCCATGGCCGAACTCCTGGCCAAGGGAATGCTGCGCGGCGTGATCTTCTCGACCGGCGACTGCGACGCCACCTTCGAACGCATCCGCGCCGCGGGCGGCGAGGTGCTGCAGGAACCGGTCGACCAGCCGTACGGCGTCCGCGACTGCGCCTTCCGCGACCCGGCCGGCAACATGCTGCGCTTCACCCAGCCCCGGCGGCGGTGACATCGCCGGCCCGCTCCCTCCTCCTACCGCCCCCCACCCCTCTCCGGACGAAAGAGCACCCACAGGAGAAAGGGCCCGCCGAGCACGCTGGTGACCACGCCGACGGGGATCTCGACGGGGGCGATCACCCGGCCCAGTGCGTCGGCGCCGGCGATCAGGGCGCCGCCCACCAGGCCGGAGGCCAGTACGGGGACCCGGGTCCGGCCGCCGAGGCGGTCGGCGAGGACGGGGGCGGCCAGGGCGACGAAGGCGATGGGACCGCCGATGCCCGCGGCGGTGCCCGACAGGAGCACCGCCAGGGCCAGGGCGAGGGCGCGTACCCGGCGGACGGGTACGCCGAGCCCGGCGGCGGTGTCGTCGTCGAAGCGCAGCAACTGCAGCCGGTTTCCGGCGGCGAGGGCGAACGGGAGGAGGACGAGCAGGACCAGCAGCAGGGGCGTGCCCACCGACCAGTCCCGCCCGTTGAGGCTGCCGACCGTCCACAGGAAGACGCCGCCGGCGGTGTTGTCGTTCTGGCGGGACATCACGAGGTCGGTGACGGCGCCGACGACGGTCGAGACACCGATGCCGACGACGAGGACGCGGTGGCCCCGGTGGCCCGCGCCGCCCGCGCACAGGACCACCAGCGCGGCGGCCAGCACCGCGCCGGCCGGGCCGAGCCACCACTCGCCGATCATGCCGGTGGACGAGCCGACGACGGAGGCGACGACGGCCGCGGTGGCGCCTTCGTTCACGCCGATGATGTCGGGGGTGGCGAGCCGGTTGCCGGCGAGGGTCTGGGTGAGGCAGCCGGCGATACCGAGCGCCGCGCCGACCAGGACGCCGACCGCGATCCGGGGCAGCCGGAAGTCCTGGACCAGCATCACCGTCGCAGAATCGCCCGTGCCGAACAGGCCGGAGAGCGTCTCGGCGAAGCTCATGCCGGTGGAACTGGCGAAGGTGCCCAGCACGACGAGGGCCAGGATCACGGCTGCGAGTGCCGTCGCGACCAGCGCGCCCCGGCGGGGGAAGAGCCAGGAGAAGGCGCCGGTCCGTAGGACGAGGGTGTCGGGCGGCGTCACGGGCGGGGCGGGCGTCTGCGGGGCGTCCGCTGTCGGGTCCGTCATGCCGAGCCTCCCGCCGTGGACATCCGCCGGGAGCGGGCGATCCAGATCAGCAACGGCCCGCCGACGAAGGCGAGGAGCACGCTCACGGGAGTCTCCCAGGGGCGGATGGCGACGCGGGCGAAGATGTCGGCCGCGATCATCACGTCGGCGGCGATCAGCGCGGAGAGGGCGAGCTGCGCGGCGATGCGCGGGCCGGTGACGGCGCGTGCGGCATGCGGGGCCAGCAGACCGAGGAAGGCGATCGGGCCGGCGATCGCCACCGCCGACCCGGCCAGCAGGGTCACCGCCCCGGCGACGACCACCCGGATCAGGCCGGGGCGGTGCCCCAGCGCCCGCGCGCCGTCGTCGCCGAGCGCCAGGGCGGCCAGCGGACGGGCGGCGCCGAAGGCGACCAGCAGGCCGGCCGCGATGAGCGGGACCAGCGGGTAGGTGTCCGAGGTCTTGACGCCGGCGAGGGAGCCGATGGTCCAGTAGCGGAAGGTGTCGAAGGTGGACTGGGTGCTGAGCAGGACGTACGAGGTCATGCCGTGGAAGGTGGCGCCGAGCGCGGAGCCGGCGAGCACCAGCCGCAGCGGCGACGCGGCGGCCCGGCCCGAGGCGGCCAGGAGCAGGACCACCGCGCTGGCGGTCATGCCGCCGGCGAGCGCCCAGCCCAGCAGGGCGTAGGAGGAGTCCACACCGAAGTAGGTGAGGCCGACCACGACGCCCAGCGCGGCGCCCGAGTTCACGCCGAGCAGGCCGGTTTCGGCCAAAGGATTGCGGGTGACGGCCTGGAGGAGGCAGCCCGCGGCGCCGAGGGAGACACCGACGAGGACGGCGGCGAGGGTGCGCGGCAGCCGCACGTCCAGTACGGCGAGCCGGAGTTGGGCGTCGGCGCGGGCGGTGGGGTCGCCCGTGAGGAAGTCCCACGCGCGCGCGATGGGGCTGGACCCGGTGCCGATGAGCAGGGACAGCACCGTCAGGCCGGCCAGCAGCACGGTCAGGGCGACCGCGGCGGTGAGGATGCGCCGTCGATGGCCGGACGCCCTGGGGGGAGGAGGTTCGGCACCGTCCACGAGGGCCCCGGTCTCTTGCGCAACCAACATAAGGTTAGCCTAACCTAAGGCCTTGTCGGGGCTGCTGCCGCCTGACGAACCCGGAACCCCCGGGATCTCGGGCGTGCCCCGGGACAGCCGTTCCGTCAAACGCCACCCCGGCGCCGGACTTCACCTCTCGGAGACTACAGACATGCCCACGCACTCCCTGCCGCGCGTCCGCCCGGCCGCGGCGGCCGCCGTCACCACCGCCCTGGCGCTGGCCCTCACCGCCTGCGGAGGGGACGAGTCCGGCGGCGGCTCCGGGAAGGCGAAGACCGACGGCGGGAAGATCACCGTCACCGACGCCACCGGCAGCAAGGTCGATGTCCCCGCCGGACCCGCCAAAGTCGTCGCGCTCAGCGAGATGGACCTCGACTCCGCGCTGGCCCTCGGGGTCGAGCCCATCGGCCTCACCGCGGGCCGCGGCCAGAAGGGCGCCCCCGGGTACCTCGCCGGCCGCGCCGGGGACATACCGGTCGTCGGCGCCGTCACCGGCCCCGACATCGAGAAGGTGCTGCGCGCCAAGCCCGACGTCATCCTCGCCGGGCAGCTCGCCGACCAGAAGGTGCTCCAGCAGCTGAAGGCCGTCGCGCCGACCGTCGTCACCATCGGCAAGGACAAGGACTGGAAGAAGGCCCTCGACCTCACCGGCCGCGTCCTCGGCAAGCAGAACGAGGCCAAGAGCTTCCTCGCCGGTTACGACACCAAGGTCGCCGACCTGAAGAAGAAGCTGGGCCCGCAGGCCGGCGCCACCGTCTCCGTGGCCCGCTACTCCGCCAAGGGCACCGCGGTGATGCAGCAGGGCGTCTTCATCAGCGACGTCCTCAAGGACCTCGGGTTCAAGCGGCCCGGCGTCCAGAACGACCGCGGCCAGGGCCACTCCACCCCCATCAGCGACGAGGACATCAAACAGATCGACGGCGACTGGCTGTTCATCGGCACCCTCGCCGCCAAGGGCAAGGACGCCGACCTGTTCGCCGAGCTGAAGACCAAGCCCGCCTACCGCCGGCTCGGTGCCGTACGCGACGGCCACGTCACCGAGATCGACGGCTCCAAGTGGACCAGCCTCGGCGGCGGACTGGCGGCCGTATCCGTCCTGAACGACATCCAGAAGGCCATGGCCAAGTGACGGACGGTGCCCGGCCGCACCGGGGCACGCCCCGCCCGGCCGGCGCCCGCACCGCACCTGGCGCCCCCGCCGTCCGCCGGTGCGCCGGCCCCACCCGGCCCGCCGGCCCGGCCCCGGCCACCACCGGCCCCACGCACAAGGAGAACGACCTGCCATGGCACTGACCATCGACCACCTGCGCGCGGACGTCGCCGACGTACTGGGCGAGGACCCGGCCGACATCCCCGTCGACGAGAACCTCGTCGACTACGGCATGGACTCGGTCCGCATCATGGCGCTCCTGGAAAGATGGCGGCGCGACCACGGCACCCGGGCCGGCTTCGTGGACCTCGCCGAACAGCCCGCCATCGAGGCGTGGGCCCGCATCCTGGGCGCGGTCGCGTGACGGCGCTCCTCGACGCCGGCCCGGACGGCCGGCACACCGCCGAGGGCCTGGCGCTGACCGCCGCGCAGACCGGCCTGTGGTACGCGCAGGCCCTCGACCCGGAGAGCCCCGCGCAGAACACCGCGGAGTACCTGGAGATCCACGGCCCGGTGGACCCGGCACTGTTCTCCGAGGCCCTGCACCACGTGGTCGCCGAGGCCGACGCGCTGCGCGTCCGGATCGTCGAGACCGACGACGGCCCCCGCCAACTGCCCCTGACCACGAGCCCGGCGCCGCTGCCGCTCCACCTGGCGGACCTGCGCGCCGAGGCCGATCCCGACGGCGCGGCGCGCGCCTGGATGCGCGCCGACCTGGCCGAGCCGTTCGACCTGGCCGCCGGGCCGCTGTTCGCCCACGCGCTGTTCCGGGTCGGCGACACGCGCTGGCTGTGGTACCAGCGCGTCCACCACGTCGTCATGGACGGCTTCGGCTATTCGCTGCTGGCCCGCCGCACCGCCGAGGCCTACTCGGCGCTCGTGGCCGGCGAACCCGTCGGCCCCGACACGTTCGGGCGGCTGGCCGACCTGGTCGCCGACGACGCCGCGTACCGCGCCGGGGACACCTTCGAAGCCGACCGGCGGTACTGGAACGAGGCCTTCGCCGACCGGCCCGAGGCCGTCAACCTGGCCGGGCGCACCGCCCTGCCCTCCCGCACCCACCTGCGCCGCACCGCGTACCTGGCGCCCGACGCCACCGAACGGCTCAAGGAGCTGGCCTCCTCGGTCCGCGCCACCTGGCCCGACGTGCTGATCGCCGCCCAGGCGCTGTACCTGTCCCGGGCCACCGGCGCCGAGGAGGTCGTCCTCGGGCTGCCGATGATGGGCCGCATGGGCTCGGTGGCGCTGCGCGTGCCCGCCATGGTGATGAACGTACTGCCGCTGCGGCTGACCGCCGCCCCGGGCACCACCTTCGCCGAACTGACCCGTCAGGTCGTCCTCGGCATCCGGGCGGCCCGCCGCCACCAGCGCTACCGGTACGAGGACATCCGCCGCGACCTCGGACTGCTCGGCGCCGACCGGGCGCTGGTCGGGCCGCTGGTCAACGTCATGCCCTTCGACTACGGCCTGGACTTCGCGGGCATCGCGGCCACCGCGCACAACCTGACCACCGGCCCCGTCGACGAGCTGACCGTCAACGTCTACGACCGCGCCGACGGCCGCGGCCTGCGCCTCGACTACGACGCCAACCCCGCGCTGTACGAGGAGCCGGACCTCGGCCGCCACCAGGAACGGTTCCTGGACCTGCTGTCCCGGATCGCGCACGCGGACCCGCACGCCCCTCTGGGGGAGCACGGCATCGCCACGGCCGCCGAACGGACCATGACCGTGGAGACGTTCAACGCCACGGACCGGACCGTGGCGCCCACCACCCTCATCGGGCCCATCGAGGCACAGGCCGCCCGCACCCCCGGCGCCACCGCACTGGTCCACGGGGACACCGAGTGGACGTACGCCGAACTCGACGCCCACGCCAACCGGCTGGCCCGGCACCTGGCGTCCCTGGGCGTACGGCCCGGCACCCTGGCCGCCGTCGCCGTACCGCGCTCCGCGGACCTCGTCGTCGCGCTGCTGGCCGTCCTCAAGGCGGGCGGCGCCTACCTGCCGCTGGACCCCGACTACCCCGCCGACCGGCTGGCGTACATGCTCGACGACGCGCGTCCCGTGTGTGTCGTCACGGACCGGGACGACCGCGTGCCCGGTGACGGGCAGGTGCCGGTGGTCGCCCTCGACGGCCTGGCTCTGGACGCCTATCCGGGCACCGTCCCGCCCCGCCCGCTCACCCCCGGCCACCCCGCGTACGTCATCTACACCTCCGGCTCCACCGGCCGCCCCAAGGGCGTCGTGGTCGGCCACCGGGCCATCGACAACCGGCTGCGCTGGATGCAGGGGCAGTACGGCCTGGAACCGGGCGACCGGGTGCTCCAGAAGACGCCTTCCGGCTTCGACGTGTCCGTATGGGAGTTCTTCTGGCCGCTGCGCCAGGGCGCCACGCTGGTCGTCGCCGAGGCCGGTGGCCACCGGGACCCCGCCTACCTGGCCCGGGTCATCCGCGAACAGGCCGTCACCACCTGCCACTTCGTGCCGTCCATGCTCCAGGTGTTCCTTGCCGAGCCCGACGCGGCGAACTGCACCGGTCTGCGCCGGGTTTTCTGCAGCGGCGAAGCACTGCCACGGGAGGCGGCCCGGGAGTTCGCGCGGGCGCTGCCCGGCGTGGAACTGCACAACCTGTACGGCCCCACCGAGGCGGCCGTCGACGTCACATACCACGCGTGCGCGCCCGACGGGGAAGGCCCGGTGCCCATCGGGGCGCCCGTCTGGAACACCCGCCTGTACGTCCTGGACGCGGCCCTGCGGCCCTGCCCGCCCGGCGTCCCCGGCGAGCTGTTCCTCGCGGGGACCCAGCTCGCCGACGGCTACCTGGGACGGCCCGGACTGACCGCGACCCGCTTCGTCGCCGATCCCTACGGGCCCGCCGGCAGCCGCATGTACCGCACCGGCGACCTCGCCCGCTGGACCGACCGCGGCGAACTGCTCTACCTCGGACGCACCGACCACCAGGTCAAACTGCGCGGCCAGCGCGTCGAACTCGGCGAGATCGAAGAGGCGCTGGCCGCCCACCCCGCGGTCGGCGCGGCCTGCGCGCTGGTGCGCGAGGACCGGCCCGGCGACCAGCGGCTGACCGGCTACATCACGCCCGAGAACCGCGACGGCGCGACCCCGCCGGACCCGGAGGAGCTGCGCGACGCGCTTGCCCGCACGCTGCCGGAGCACATGGTGCCCAACAGCGTGATCGTGCTGGAGGAGTTCCCCCTCAGCCCCAACGGCAAGCTGGACCGCAAACAGCTCCCCGCCCCCTCCTTCACCTCGGGACCCGGCCGCGCCCCGCGCACCCACCAGGAGGAGACCCTCACCCGGCTGTTCGCCGAGGTGCTGGGCCTGCCCCGGGTCGGCGTCGACGACGCGTTCTTCGACCTGGGCGGCACCTCGCTGCTGGCGGCCCGCCTGATGGCACGGGTCCGCGACACGCTGGGCGCACGGCTGGCCATCGGCGCGCTCTTCCAGGACCGCACCCCGGCCGCGCTCGCCGCCCGTCTGGACGGCGAAGGGACCGGCGGCGACGCGCTGGACGTCCTGCTGCCGCTGCGCCCGGCAGGCGACCGCGTACCGCTGTTCGTCCTGCACCCGGCGGGCGGCATCAGCTGGTGCTACTCGGGCCTGCTCGCCGGGCTCGGCCCCGCACAGCCGGTGTACGGCCTCCAGGCCCGCGGCCTGGCCCGCGACGAACCCCTCCCGGCGACGATGGAGGAGATGGCCGCCGACTACGTACGGCAGCTGCGCACCGTCCGGCCGCACGGCCCCTACCGGCTGCTCGGCTGGTCCGTGGGCGGTGTCCTCGCCCACACCGTGGCGGTGCTGCTCCAAGAGGCGGGGGAGGAGGTCGAGTTCCTGGCCCTGCTGGACGCCTACCCCTCCGACCAGTGGCGCGACCAGGCCGTACCGAAGGAGACCGACGCGCTGACCGCCCTGCTGCGGATGGCGGGGTTCGAGCGCACCGGCGAGCTGACCCGCGAGGACGTCCTGGAGACGCTGCGCCGCGAAGGCAGCGCGCTGGCCGGGCTGTCCGACCGGACGCTGTCCGCCGTCGTCGACATCGTCGTCAACAACGCCCGCCTCATGCGGGAACACCAGCACCGGGTCTTCACCGGCGACGCACTGTTCTTCACCGCCGCCGCCCCGCGCGCCGAGGACTGGCTGACCCGGGACGCCTGGACGCCGTACGTGAAGGGCGAGCTGGTCAACCACGATGTGGACTGTCTGCACCCGCAGATGACGCAGCCGCGCCGGATGGCGGAGATCACGGCGGTGGTCGCGGCGCGACTGGCCGAACTGGATTCCTGAATGGGGCGTGGGGCGGGAGGAGTCGGGCGCGCCACCGTGGTGCGCCCGACTTGCGCTCCCGCCTCCGGTGCGACCGGCTCTCTCCGTCTCCGGCCCCGCCTGCTGCCCCAAGGGTGGTACCGGCCATCAAGTGCAACTTAGGTAAGGCTAAGCTAACCTTTGTTCCCGTCGGGGTGCATTCCCCCGACGTCCCCTGCTCGCCCGCCTCTTCAGGAGGAGCCCCGACCATGAGCGCCACCAAGCCGCTGAAGCCCCGCACCGCCACCCGCCGCCTCGTCCGCAACGCCACGGCCCTCGCCGTCGCCGCGGGCAGCGCCCTGGCGGTGAGCGGCACCGCCGTCGCCCACGACCGGCAGCACGACCGGTCCGCGCGGCAGGCCGCGTACCGCGTGGACACCGCGCAACTGGCCACCGGCCTCTACCAGTCGGCCTACTCCGAGCGGCACCACGTCCTGTGGACGACGACCGCCGTCGGCCGGCCGCCGGTCACCCAGTCCAGACTGCTGAAGGTCGACCCGAAGACGCTCAAGACCAAGGCCGCCTACACGCCGCCGGTCACCGACGCTGCGACCGGCGCGGTCGAGGCGGTCTACGGCGTGGCCGTGGACGACGAGCACGACACCGTGTGGACCACCAACACCCGTAACAACACGGTGGCCGTCTACAGCCAGCGCACCGGCAAGCACCTCGCCACCCTGCCCGGCGTCGCCCACGCCCGCGAGATCGTCGTCGACAAGCGCCACGACCTCGCCTGGACCAGCGGCTTCGGCGACGGCTCGGTCGTCGCGTTCGACACCCGTACCTTCAAGGAGAAGAAGCGGGTCAAGGTCGAGGGCGCGGGCACCGCCGGGCTCGCCGTCGACACCCGCACCGGCACCGCCTACGCCACCGACCTGACCAACGACCGGATCATCGCGGTCAGCCCCTACAAGGCCGAGCCGCGCTTCATCCCCACCGGCGACGCCCCCATCGGCATCGACCTGTCCGCCGACGGCCGCACCGCCTACACCGCCAACCAGGCCGCGGGCACCGTCTCGGTCGTCGACCTGCGCAAGGGCACCGTCACCCGGACCGTCACCACCGGCGCCGGCGCGATCTCGGTAGCCGCCGACCACCGCTCCGGCCGGGTCTTCGTCGCCAACCGGGGCAGCGGCACCACCACCGTCGTCGACCCGAAGAAGGGCACCGTCCTGGCCGACCTGGCCACCGGCCCCAACCCGAACCACGTCACGGTCAGCCGCGGCACGGCCTACGTCGTGGACAAGTCCGCGGCCGGCGCCGACCGCACCGACTCGGTGCACCGCATCAGCCGCACGCGTTCGCACTGAGCTACGCGCGGAGGCCGCGCCGGCATCCGGCACGACGCCGCTCCGCACACCGGGGCCCGGCCGCATTCCAGCGATGCCGTTGGTTAATTCGGGTCTTGTTGCTTCGCCCCGCTGGTCATCCAGTGGGGCGAAGCTCTTCGAAGTGGCTGGTGCGGGTTCGGGCTCTGGGTGTGCTGGTGAGCCAGGCGT
>NZ_JBHWHY010000080.1:0-30496 GCF_042732265.1 Streptomyces sp. NPDC059788
CCACCCCACCCGGCCCCTTGACGTTACCCATCCGTAACCTACCGACGGGTTACCAGGAGTTGGCGCCACATCTTACTCTCCAGTCACTTCAGTCTTGGAGCATTGGAGCAGTAGATGTCGCCCTCACGCACCACGCTGCGCACCACCGTCGGCACCGTCTCCGCGGCCGTGCTCGCCACCACCGCCCTCACGGGCGCCCCGGCGGCGAACTCCGCCACCGCCGGACCGCACGCACCCGCCACGAGCACCCCCGCGGCCGGCGCCGCCGCGCAACGGGGGCTCGCGGCGAAGTTCCCGGACGTGAAGTTCGTCGACATCGAGGGCGACGGCGGCACCAATCTGAAGGCCAACGTCTTCACCCCCGGCGACGCCGTACCCGGCCGCCGCTACCCGCTGATCGTGCTCCCCAGCAGCTGGGCCACGCCGCAGATCCAGTACGTCGTGCAGGCCAAGAAGCTCGCCGACGCCGGGTACGTGGTGGTGGGCTACAACACCCGCGGCTTCTGGCAGTCCGGCGGGAAGATCGAGACGGGTGGCCCCGAGGACATCGCCGACGCCTCCAAGGTCATCGACTGGGCCCTCGCCCACACCCCGGCCGACCCGGGCAAGGTGGGCATGGCCGGGATGTCGTACGGCGCCGGGATCAGCCTGCTGACCTCCGCCTTCGACAAGCGCGTCAAGGCGGTCTCGGCGATGAGCGGCTGGGCCGACCTGATCAACTCGATCTACAGCGGGCGCACCCAGCACCGCCAGGCGGCGGCCGTACTGGGCGGACTGGGCGCGCTCACCGGGCGCCCCGGCCCGGAACTGACCGAGGTCCTCAAGAACTTCCTCGGCTCCAACCTGGCCAAGGAAGGGGACATGCTCAAGTGGGGCGCGAAGCGGTCCCCCCTCACCTATCTCGACAAGATCAACGCCAATGGCGCGGCCATCATGCTGGGCAACGCCTGGGGCGACTCGATCTTCCCGCCCAACCAGTACGCCGACTTCTACGAGAAGCTGAAGGGGCCCAAGCGCCTGGAGTTCCGGCCCGGTGACCACGCCACCGCGGAGGGCCTGGGCCTGCTGGGCCTGCCGAACGACACCTGGAACCACACGAAACGGTGGTTCGACCACTACCTCCAGGGCGCCGACAACGGCGTGAACCGCGAGGCGCCCGTACAGCTGAAGTCCCGTTCGGCGGGCGCCTACGAGGGGTACAAGAGCTGGAAGGACGTGCCCTCCGGCGACCGCCGGATCGAGCTGAACGGCACCCATCGCATCAGCACGAACCGGGACTCCGGCGCCAACGGCGGCACCGTCTTCCTCTCCAGCATCATGGACCAGTTCTTCAAGCTGCCGCCGATGGCCTCGATCCCGCTGCTGCCGCGCTCGGTCGCGGCCGTGTGGCAGTCCGAGCGGTACACGTCCGCGCAGCACGTACGCGGCACGGCGAAGCTGCACACCACCGTCACCAGCACCGCGACGAGCGGCACCGCCATCGCCTACCTCTACGACGTCGGGCCGCTCGGCATCGGCAAGCTGGTCTCGCACGCGCCGTTCACGTTCCACGACAAGGCGGCGGGCAAGCCGTTCGGCGTGGACCTGGAGCTGTTCTCGACGGCGTACGACGTCCCGGCGGGCCACCGGATGGCGGTGGTCGTGGACTCCGTGGACCCGCTCTACATCGATCACAACCCGGCCGGAGCCAAGCTCACGTTCTCCTCGCCCGCCGCCGACCCGTCCTGGCTGTCGGTACCGGTACGCGACTGAGCGCCCGCGGCCGGGCGCTCCGGTCCGGCCGCCGGCTACTTCAGCCAGCCGATCGTCTTCGGGTCCTCGTCGCCGAGGCCGGGCGCGCCGTGGTTCACCAGGCCCTTGCGGACCGCGATGAGCTGCGGGCGCTGGTAGAGCGGGATGGAGTGGCCCAGCTGCCAGATCCTGGCGTCGGCCTGGTTGTAGAGCGCGCGCTGGCGCGCCACGTCGGTGGTGCGGGTCGCCTCCAGCAGGAGGCGGTCCACCTCCGGGGAGGAGACCCGGCCGTAGTTGGTGAAGGCGTTCGCACCGTGCGGCATCCGGTAGTCGGCGTACGAGGTGGCCCGGAAGACCCGGTCGACCTGGCGGAACTGGGTCAGGTCGTAGTTGCCGCGGTGCACGTACTTGTCGAAGTAGTCGCTGCCCGGCACCTTCCGCAGCCGTACGCCGACGCCGATCTCGCCGAGCATCCGCTGCACCAGCTTGGCCTGGTCGGCCTGGAGGGCGAGCGCGTCGCCGGGCATCACGAACTCCAGGGACAGCGGCCTGCCGTCCTTCGTACGCGGCTCGCCGGCGCCGTTGTCCCGCCAGCCCGCCGCGTCCAGCAGCTTCCTGGCGCGGGCCACGTCGCGCTTGCCGAAGCCGCCGGTGTTGTCCTGGTAGCCCGCCTGGTCGGGCATGAAGAAGTGGTTGTCCAGCACCCGCGGTTCGAACGGCAGGTCCTTGCCCGCGACCTCGGCGAGCGCGGCACGGTCCACGCCGAGCGTGACGGCCTGGCGCACCGCGACGTCGGCCAGCGGGCCGCGGCCGCCGTTGAGGCTGAGGGTGACCTGGTCCCAGCGGGCGCCGACGCGGATGTCGGTGCCGCGGTCCTTCTTCAGGCGCTGGTATTTCTCGGGGTCCACGGCGCTGGTGTCGTCGATCTCCTTGTTCAGGTACGCGTCGATGGTGGAGGTGCCGTCCAGCGCCCAGTAAATGATCTTGTCCAGCCTGGGCCTGCGCCCCCACCAGGCCGGGTCGGGAACGAGCGTGACGGTCTGCGCGGTCCGGTCGAACGCGCCGACCTTCCAGGCGTTGCCGGTCACCGGGATGCGGCCGACCCAGCCCTTCTCGAAGCTCTCCGGGGTGGCGTTCAGGGAGGCGGGCAGCAGCGGGTCGAACAGGGACTGCCAGTCCGCGTACGGAGTGGTGAAGGTGACCCGCACCTCGTGGTCGTCGGCGCCCCGCGCCACCTTGCCGATCTGCTCGTAACCGCCGGTGGTGGCGGCCCGGTAGCGGTCGTCGGTGCCGTTCAGCGCCTTCCACTGGGCCTCGAAGTCCCGCCATCCCAGCGGCGTGCCGTCGGACCACTTCGCCCGGGGGTTGAGCCGGTAGGACACGACCTGGGGGGTGGTCGAGACGACCTTCGCCGAGGCGAGGAAGTCGGGATCGGGCCGGGGCTCGCCCTTCGCGTCGAGACTGAAGAGACTCGGCTCCACCATGCTGGTGATCGCGGAGGCGTCGCCCTGGGTGCCGTCGATCTGGTTGGGGTTGGACTGGGTGATCCACTGCTGGACCGAGACCCGCATGGTGCCGCCCTGTCTGAGGTCGGAGACGGGGTGCGGGGCCAGGCCCTGCGCCCCCGCCCGCGGCGCCGCTCCGGCGTGCGCGCCGCCCGCCGAGCCGCCGGGCCCGCCACAGGCGGTGACCGCCACCGCGGCCAGGACGGTCGTTACGGCCAGGGCGGCTGCCCCGCGGGCCCGGTTCATGCGCGGTTCCTCTCGCTGGTTCACGGGCGCCGCGAGCACGGCCCCCGGAGCACCGTAAGGCGGCCCGGTCTTCACAAAGGCGCAGGTCAGAGCATTTATTGAAGTTGCAATGACGGGTTTACGCAGCCGCATCACCCGGTGGAAAGCGTCGGCTAGCGTCACTGGTCGCACCACCCTGAAAGGGATGACCACCCGTGTTCGCCCACCTTTCCAAACGCCTCGGCTATTACGCGCTGTTGCTGGCGCTGGCCGTCGTCGTCTCCTACGCGCTGACCTCGCTCGCCCTGTCGCCCCGCGGCTACTTCGAGGGCCGGCAGCCGCCGCCGTCGCCCGGCGCCGTCGAGGCCCAGCTGACCGCGCTGGGCATCAACGACCGCACTCCCCTGCCGGAACGGTTCGCCGCCTGGCTGGGCCACGCCCTGCACGGCGACCTCGGCCGGACGATCGACTCCGGCGCCGTCAGCGAGGAGTTCGGGCGCCGTGTCGGCGTCAGCCTGCGGCTGCTGCTGGCCGGCACCCTGCTGGGCACGGTCGGGGGGGTACTGCTGGGTGCGTGGGGCGCGGTCCGGCAGTACCGCTTCTCCGACCGTGCCGTCACCCTCTTCGCGTTCCTGCTGCTGTCCACCCCCACCTTCCTGCTCGCCGTGCTCCTCAAGACCGGCGCCATCGCGGTGAACCAGGCGGCGGGCGACGAGATCATCGGCTTCACCGGAGAGCACACACCGGGGCTGACGGGCGGGTTCGGCACGCTGCTCGGTGACCGCCTGGTCCACCTCCTCCTGCCGACCCTCGCCATCGCGCTCGGTACGGCCGCGTCCTACAGCCGCTACCAGCGCGGCACGATGCTCGACGTACTCGGCTCGGACTTCCTGCGCACCGCCCGCGCCAAGGGCCTGCGCAAGCACACCGCGGTGCTCCGGCACGGGCTGCGGACCGCCCTGGTGCCGATGTCCACCTTCTTCGCCTACGGGTTCCTCGCCCTGTTCACCGGCGCCGCCTTCACCGAGAAGATCTTCGGCTGGCACGGCATGGGCTCGTGGTTCATCGACGC
Organism: Streptomyces sp. NPDC059788; assembly: GCF_042732265.1. NCBI lineage: Bacteria > Bacillati > Actinomycetota > Actinomycetes > Kitasatosporales > Streptomycetaceae > Streptomyces > Streptomyces sp. NPDC059788. The sequence goes on from NZ_JBHWHY010000080.1 coordinate 4,534, forward strand.
CGTCGGCAAGGGCGACGTCAACGCGGTGGTGGCGGTCAACGTGTTCGCGGCCGTACTGGTGCTGCTGTCCGGGTTCCTGGCCGATGTCCTGCACGCCGCGCTCGATCCGCGCGTACGGACGAGCTGAGGAGGGCCGGACCATGCTCCGCGTCGCCCTGCGCCGCTTCGTACGGAACGCCAACGCCCTGACCGGCGCCGCCGTTCTGCTGCTCCTCTTCCTCCTCGCCTTCGCCGGCCCGTACCTCGGCCACTGGTCGTACACGGACGTCGACTACGGCGCGCTGCGGCAGCCGCCCTCCGCCGAGCACTGGTTCGGCACCAACAGCATCGGCCAGGACGTGTACGCGCAGGTGCTGCGCGGGCTCCAGAAGTCGCTGCTGATCGGGCTGCTCGTCGCGCTGTTCGCGACGGTGCTGGCGGCGGTGGCCGGCGCGTGCGCCGGGTACTTCGGCGGCTGGGCGGACCGGCTGACGACCCTCTGCACCGATCTGCTCCTGGTCTTCCCGGCCTTCCTCGTCATCGCGATCGTCTCCCCGCGCCTGCGGGGCGCGAGCTGGATCGCCTTCGTGGGGCTGCTGGCGGCCTTCGGATGGATGCTCACCGCGCGCGTCGTACGGTCGATGACGCTCTCTCTCAAGGAGCGGGACTTCGTCCGCGCGGCCCGTCTGATGGGCGTCCACCCGTTGCGCATCGTCTTCCGCCACATCCTCCCCAACGTCGCCTCCTTCCTCATCGTCGACGCCACGATCGCGGTCGGCGGCGCGGTGATGAGCGAGACGGGCCTGTCCTACTTCGGCTTCGGCGTGCAGCCGCCGGACGTGTCCCTGGGCACCCTCATCGCGGACGGAACGGGCGCGGCGGTCACCTACCCCTGGCTGTTCTTCTTCGCGGCCGGTCTGCTGGTGGTCTTCGTCCTGGCCGTCAACTTCCTCGGCGACGGGCTGCGCGACGCCCTGGACCCGACATCGGCCGGCCGGCCGCGCGGCGCCCGGCGCACGGGGCGCCGCCACCCCGCCGCGAAGCCCGGGCCCGCACCCCACGCCGATCCCCTCCCGCCCCCGCACCGCAAGGAAACCGACCATGATCTCGTCGCCGACTGACCCGCGGACGACGGCCGCCCTGGACATCCGCGGACTGGACGTCGAGTTCCCCGGCCCGCGGGGCCCCCGCCACGCGGTGCGCGGCGTGGACCTCGCCCTGCGACGCGGTGAAGTCCTCGGGCTCGTCGGGGAGTCGGGGTCCGGCAAGTCCACCGTCGCGCTCGCCGCGATGGGGCTGCTGCCCGGGTCCGCGCGGGTCGGCGGATCGGTACGGCTGGGCGGGACCGAGCTGGTCGGCGTCGGTGACGCCGCGCTCTCCCGGCTGCGCGGGCGCCGTATCGGCATGGTCTTCCAGGACCCGCTGTCCGCCCTCACCCCGGTCCACCGCGTCGGCGACCAGATCGCCGAGGCGGTCCGCACCCACCAGGACCTCTCTCGCGCGCAGGCCGCGCGCCGCGCCGTGGAACTCCTCGACCTGGTCGGCATCCCCGACCCGCGGGCGCGCGCCGCCGCGTATCCGCACCAGTTCTCCGGCGGCATGCGGCAGCGCGTGCTCATCGCCATGGCCATCGCCAACGGCCCCGAGGTGCTCCTCGCCGACGAGCCCACCACCGCGCTCGACGTCACCGTGCAGGCCCAGGTGCTGGACGTGCTGCGCACCGCCCAGCGGGAGACCGGCGCGGCCCTGCTGCTCGTCAGCCACGACCTGGGAGTGATCGCGGGGATGGCCGACCGGGTGGCCGTCATGTACGCGGGCCGGGTGGTGGAGAGCGCGCCCGCGCAGGAACTGTTCGACGCGCCCCGTATGCCGTACACCGCAGGCCTGTTGGGCGCCGTACCGAGCATCGAGGCGGTGCCGGGCCGCGGGCGGCTCGTTCCGGTCCCGGGGACGCCGCCGGACGCGGACGGCCTGCCCGCCGGATGCGCCTTCGCGCCACGCTGCCCGCTCGCCGACGACACCTGCCGTACGGATGAGCCCGCGCTGCTGGCCGTCGGCGCGGACCTCGAACACACCGTGGCCTGCTTCAAAGAGCCGCATCACGCGGAGCGAGCGCTGTCGGCCGCCACGGCGCACGAGCCACCGGCCGTGCGCCCGGCGGCCGGGAACCGCGACGAACTGCCGCATGTCCTGCGGGTGCGGGACCTGACCAAGACGTTCCCGGTGCACAGCGGCAAGGTGTTCCGGCGCCGGACCGGCAGCGTGTACGCGGTGGACGGCGTCGACCTGGACATCCGGCGCGGCGAAACCCTCGGCCTGGTCGGCGAGTCCGGTTCCGGCAAGACGACCACGCTGCTGGAGATCCTGTCCGGCACGGCGACCGAAGGCGGGGACGTGGAACTGCTCGGCCAGGACGTCCGCACCCTCGACCGCGCGGGGCGCCGGAGCCTGCGCGGCGCCGTCCAGATCGTCTTCCAGGACCCGGTGTCCAGCCTGGACCCCCGGATGCCGGTCGGCGAGCTGATCGCGGAGCCGCTGCGCGCGCAGCGGGCCGCGAAGGACAAGATCGCGGCACGGATACCGGAGGTGCTGGAGCTGGTGGGGCTCGCGGCCGGGGACGCGGAGCGCTATCCGCACCAGTTCTCCGGCGGCCAGCGGCAGCGCATCGGCATCGCCCGCGCCCTCGCCGTGTCGCCGCGGCTGCTGGTCCTGGACGAGCCGGTGTCGGCCCTCGACGTGTCGGTGCAGGCGGGGGTGCTCAACCTGCTGGCCGATCTCCGGGACGAGCTGGGCCTGTCGTACCTGTTCGTCTCGCACGACCTGTCCGTCGTACGCCACGTCGCCGACCGGGTGAGCGTGATGTACCTGGGCCGTACGGTCGAACACGGACCGGCGGACGCGGTGTTCGGCGCGCCCCGGCACCCGTACACCCAGGCCCTGCTGTCGGCCGTACCGGTCCCCGACCCCGCACGCGAGCGCGCCCGCCGACGCGTCCTGCTGGCCGGGGACCCGCCGGGCCCGGCCGAACGCGTCACCGGCTGCGGCTTCCGCGGCCGGTGTCCCCTGTACGCCACGCTCGGCCCGGACCGGCGGGCCCGCTGCGAGGAACAGGCCCCCGGCCTCACCGCGCACGGGCCCGGGCACACCTCGGCCTGTCACTTCGCCGCCTGATCCGCACCCGGACCAGGCGCGGCCGACCGGGCGGGCGCCCCCTCCACAAGAGCCGCGCCCGCCCTTTCCGCTCCACCACCCACGGAACCCACGCAATTCACGGAATGAGAACGATGAACCGCACCCTGCCCCGCCGCACCGCCGTCGCGGCCGCCGCCCTGCTGGCCCTCACCCTCTCGGGCTGCGGCCTGACCGGTTCCGGCGGAGACCGCATCCGCGTCGGGGTCAGCGGTGACTCCACCGACTGGGACGTGCTCGCCAAGGAGGCGGAGAAACAGGGCCTGGAGGTCGAGGTGGTGCCGTTCGACGACTACTCGCTGCCCAACAAGGCGCTCGCCGCCGGGGACATCGACCTCAACGCGTTCCAGCACCTGGTGTTCCTGGCCCAGTCCAACACCGAGAACGACACCGACATCGTGCCGCTCGCCGCCACCAACGTCGTCCCGCTCGGCCTCTACTCCCAGCGGGCGAAGAAGCTCGCCGACCTGCCGGACGGCGCGCGGATCGCCCACCCCAACGACCCCGCCAACGAGGGCCGGGCGCTGCGGCTGCTGGCGAAGGCCGGGCTGATCACGCTGAAGCCCGGCACCGGTCTGTACGCCACCGCCGACGACATCGCCGGCAATCCCCGGCACCTGAAGCTCACCCCGGTCAACGCCCAGCAGACGCCCCGGCTGCTCAAGGACGTGGACGCCGCCGTCATCAACGACGGCGTGGCCACCCTGGCCGGCGTCAAGGCGGACACCGCGCTCTTCAAGGACGACCCGCGCGGAGCGGACGTACGGCCGTACGTCAACGTCATCGCCTCGCGCGCGAAGGACAAGGACGACCCCCGCTTCGCGAAGATCGTGAAGCTGTACGCGAGCAAGCCGGTCCAGGACGAGGCGCGCCGTACATCCAACGGCACGGCCGTCCACATCGACCTGTCCCGGGCCGAACTGACGCGGGAGCTGGACCGGGTCGCCCGCCAGCTCAAGGGCTGAGGCCGCGATGAGCACCGAGACGATGATCGCACTGAGCGGTCTGACCAAGGAGTTCGCGGGTGGCGTGCGCGCGGTCGACGATGTCGGCCTCACCGTCGCGCGGGGCACCGTACAGGGCATCGTCGGGCACAGCGGCGCCGGCAAGTCCACCCTGCTGCGGATGGTCAACCTGCTGGAGACCCCGACGGCGGGCACCGTCACCGTGGGCGGGCGGCAGCTCACCGGCCTCCCGGAGCGGCAGCTGCGCGCCGCCCGGCGCGACATCGGCATGGTCTTCCAGCAGTTCAACCTGTTCCGGTCGCGCACGGTCCTGGGCAATGTCGCCTACCCGCTGCGGCAGGCCGGGGCCGCACGGGCGCGGGCCCGCGCCGAGGCCCAGCAGGCGCTGGCCTTCGTGGGGCTCGCCGACCAGGCCCGCCGCTATCCCGAGCAGCTCTCCGGCGGCCAGCGGCAGCGGGTGGGCATCGCGCGCGCCCTGGCGACCTCTCCCCAGGTGCTGCTGTGCGACGAGGCCACGTCCGCGCTGGACCCGCAGACCACGCACGAGATCCTCGCGCTGCTCAAGCGGGTCAACACGGAGCTGGGCGTCACCATCGTCCTGATCACCCACGAGATGGAGGTGGTCCGGGCGGTGTGCGACCAGGTCGCCGTGATGGACGGCGGACGGATCGTGGAGCGCGGCGCGGTGGCCGAGGTCTTCGCCCGGCCGCAGCACCCCACCACCCGCGCCTTCGTACGCTCCGCCGTGCACGCCTCGCCCGTCCTGGACCTGCTGCCGCAGCTGCTGCGCAAGCACGGTGTGGCGGACTCGGTCGTCGCGACCGTCCTCGCGGAGGTGGGCGCCTGATGCATCCGGACTGGAACCTGCTCTGGCCCAAGATCGCCGAGGCGACCGGCCAGACCGTCTACATGGTGCTGGCCACCCTCGTCCTGTCCACCGTCCTCGGCCTGGCCCTGGGGCTGCTGCTGTACGCCACCCGCAAAGGCGGCCTGCTGCACAACCGCGTCGTGTACGCCGTACTGAGCGTGCTGGTCAACGTCGTGCGCCCGGTGCCGGCGCTGATCGCCATCGTGGTGCTCTCCCCGGTGACCCGGCAGCTGATCGGCACGGCGGTGGGCACCGACGCCGTGATCCTGCCGATGACGGTGATCGCCACGTTCGGCGTGGCCCGGATCGTGGAGAGCAACCTGCTGGCCGTGGAACCGGGCGTCGTCGAGGCGGCGCGCGCGATGGGCACCGGGCCGGTGCGCATCCTGGTGACGGTGCTGATCCCCGAGGCGCTCGGGCCGCTGATCCTCGGCCTGACGTTCATGCTCGTGGCCCTGATCGACTTCTCGGTCATCGCGGGCACGGTAGGCGGCGGGGGCGTCGGCAACCTCGCCATCACCCATGGCTATCTGCGCTTCGACACCCGGGTGATGGTGGTGACCGTGCTCATCCTGATCGCGCTGGTCCAGGCGGCGCAGCTGCTGGGCAACGCGCTGTCCCGCAAGGTGCTGCGCCGCTGAGGCGGGCTGCCGGGGGCAGGGCCTTTTGAAGACACGCCTAGCGCTGCTGCCGCGCCCCCGGCAGCAGCGTCCCCGGCTCCGGCGCGTTGACGTCCACGGCCTCCGTCTTCAGGCTCTTGCGCTGCCGCTTGGCGACCCGGTAAGCGCACCACGACAGCACCATGCACATGCCGATGTAGACGGGCGAGATGATCAGGACGACCGGGATGAAGGGCAGGTCGTAGTCGAGGTTGGAGGCGATCAGCTTGCCGGCGTGCAGGAACTCCTCGTAGGTGATCAGGAAGCCGAGCGAGGTGTCCTTGAGGGCGACCACCAGCTGGCTGATGATCGTGGGCAGCATGGCGCGGACCGCCTGGGGCACCAGGACGTGCGTCATGACCTGCGTCTTGCGCATCCCGAGCGCGTACGCGGCCTCCCGCTGCCCGCGGTCGACCGAGTGCACGCCCGCCCGGAACACCTCGGCCAGCACCGAGCCGTTGTACAGCGTCAGCCCCGCGACCAGCGCGTACAGTGGCTCGGCCCGCAGCGCCACGTAGATGAAGAAGATCATGACCAGCACCGGCATCGCGCGGAAGAACTCCACCAGCAGCGTGCTCACCCAGCGGACCGGCGCGTGGTCGGAGAGCCGGCCCGCGGCGAGCACCGCGCCCAGCACGAGCGAGAGCACGGCGGCGATCGCGAACGCCTTGAGCGTGTTGAGCAGCCCTTCGAGCAGCAGCTCCTGGATGCCCTGGTACGCGAACGGCGTCCACTTGCGCGCGCTGAACTGGCCGGTGTCGATCAGCAGGAACACGGCCCAGGCGATGATGGCGAGGATCACCACGGTCGCCGCCACCCCGTACAGGCGGTGCCGCCGCCGGGTCTGCGGTCCGGGGACGTCGTAGAGGGCGGTGGTGACGGTCATCGGGGAACCCCCCAGCGCTTTTCCAGCACGTTGAACAGCGCGCTGATGGTCAGGGTCACGATCAGGTAGCCGACGGCGATCCAGACGAAGGACCAGACGATGCTGTAGCCCAGCTCGTTGAGCGTCTTGTACGTGCCGAGGAGTTCGACGACGCTGAAGGAGCCGGCGATCGCGGAGTTCTTGGCGAGCGCGATGAGCGTGGAGCCGACGGGCGGGATCACGGTACGGAACGCCTGCGGCAGCACCACGTCGCCCAGCGTCCGCGAGAAGCTCATGCCGAGGCTGCGGGCCGCCTCGCCCTGCCCCACCGGGACGGTGTTGATGCCGGAGCGCACCGCCTCGCAGATGAAGGCGGAGGTGTAGCAGCCCAGCGCCAGCACGGCGAAGATCTTGAAGGGCAGCACGATGCCGAAGCGCGGCAGGCCGAGCAGCACCGCGAAGAACAGCAGCGTCAGCGGGGTGTTGCGCAGCACCGTCACCCACACGGTGCCGAACACCCGCAGCGAGCCGACCGGCGCGACCCGGAACGCCGCCATCACCACGCCGACGACGAGCGCGAGCAGCGAGGCGAAGACGGTCAGTTCGACGGTGCCGAGCAGGCCCTTCCCGTAGAGGGAGAAGTTGTCCAGGAGCACGTTCACGGGCGGTCCTCGTCCTCAGCTCGCCGGGTAGCGGTCGATGGCGGGCGGCTTCGGAGCGGGGACGCCGGACAGGCCCAGCGTCGCGTCGTACGCCTTCTTCCAGTCGCCGTTCTTCTCGTGGGCGGCGAGCGCGTCGTCCAGCGCGAGGCGCAGGGCGGTGTCCCCGCGCGGCACGCCGATGCCGTACGGCTCCTCGGAGAACGGCTTGCCGGCCAGCTTCAGCTCGTCGGGCACTTTGGCGGCGTAGCCCATGAGGATCGCGTCGTCGGTGGTGACGGCGTCGACCTGGTACGTGAGCAGGTTGTCCACACACACCGAGTACGTGTCGTAGGCGACCAGGTCGGCCTTCGGGTAGTCGGACTGGATGCGCTGATAGGGCGTGGAACCTGCCGCCGAGCAGACCTTCTTGCCCGCCAGGTCCCCCGGCCCGTCGATGCCCTTCTGGTCCTTGCGCACGAGCAGGCCCTGTCCCGCCATGTAGTACGGGCCCGCGAAGCCCACCTGCTGCTTGCGCTTGTCATTGATGGTGTAGGTGCCGACGTAGTAGTCGATCTGGCCGTTCTGCAGGGCCGTCTCGCGGTTGGCGGAAGCGATGGTCTTGAACTGGACCGTCTTCGGGCCGAAGCCGAGCGAGGCGGACAGCATCTTGGCGATCTCGACATCGAAGCCGGTGTACGTCCCGGAGGCCGGGTCCCGCTCCCCCATGTACGGCTGGTCCTCCTTGGCGCCGACGACCAGCCGGCCGCGGCTCTTCGCCTTGCGCCAGGTCGCGGAGGCGGGCAGCCGGAAGCCCTCGGCGGTCGCGTAGCGGGGCAGTTGGCTGCCCTTGGGGCCCTTGACGGGCGGGCTGCCGGACTTGCCGCAGCCGGCGACCGGCAGCAGCGCGGCGGCGGTCAGCACGAGCGCCACGAGGGCGGTTCGGGTCTGGTGCATGGCGGCGCCCCCGGTCAGTGCTTGAGGATCTTGGAGAGGAAGTCCTTGGCGCGGTCGCTCTCGGGCGCGGTGAAGAACTCCTCCGGTGTGCGGTCCTCGACGATCCGGCCGTCGGCCATGAAGACGACGCGGTTGGCGGCCGAGCGCGCGAAACCCATCTCATGGGTGACGACGACCATGGTCATGCCCTCCTGCGCGAGCTGCTGCATGACCTCCAGCACCTCGTTGATCATCTCCGGGTCGAGGGCGGAGGTCGGCTCGTCGAAGAGCAGCGCCTGCGGCTCCATGGCGAGGGCGCGGGCGATGGCCACGCGCTGCTGCTGGCCGCCGGAGAGCTGCGCCGGGTACTTGTCGGCGTGCGCGGCCAGGCCCACCCGCTCCAGGAGTTCCCGGGCCCGCCGCTCGGCTTCCTCCTTCTTGCGCCCGCGGACCTTGACCGGCGCGAGCATCACGTTGGCCAGCACGGACTTGTGGGCGAAGAGGTTGAAGGACTGGAAGACCATGCCGACTTCGGCGCGCAGCCTGGCCAGTTCGCGCCCCTCCTCGGGGAGCGGGTGGCCGTCCAGGGTGATGGTGCCGGACTCGATCGGTTCGAGGCGGTTGATGGTGCGGCACAGGGTGGACTTGCCGGACCCGGAGGGCCCGATGACGACCACCACCTCGCCGCGGCCGACGGTGAGATCGATGTCCTGGAGGACATGCAGTTTCCCGTAGTGCTTGTTGACCCCGCGCAACTCGATCAGCGCATCACCGGCCATGTGCAGCCCTGCCCACTTCCATCCGTCCGGTTCCGTCCGTCCAGCCAGGACACCGCAAACTACCCGCACGAAAGCAGTACATTTCCCCTGACACGCTCAGATACCCGGATAAGCCCTGATTACCGGAGAAAACACCCGGACGCCCAGCGCACGGCACGTCCCCGGCGGGCCGCGGACCCGGCACCGCTGCCCTAGGTACACAGAGCCTGCCTGCGTACCTAGCCTGTGCGGCATGGGTGACAACCGACCTGTCTTCCAGCGCATCGCCGACGACCTGCGCCGCCGGATCGACGAGGGTGCCCTCCCCGTCGGCGCGCGGATTCCGTCCCGCTCCGAGCTCAAGCGGACATACGAGGCCAGCGACCAGACCGTGGACCGCGCGGTACGCGTCCTGAAGGCCGCCGGCTACGCGGAAGGCCAGTTCGGGCGCGGCGTGTTCGTTTCCGACCGGGCACCGATAGGGACCCTGCTGCGCTCCACCGGCGCCGTGGACTCCCCGTTCGCCGCCCGGATCGCCCTCGAAGGGTCACCCGACGGCGCGCCGCTGACCTGGGAGGCGTCCTCGACGACGGACGCGGCGTCCGACCGGGTGGCGCGGCGGCTGTGCATCGTGCCGGGCACCGGCGTCATCCGTTCGGTGTACGAGTACCTGGCCAACCGGCAGCCCGTACAACTCGCCACGAGCTGGGAGCCGCTCGCCATCACCGAGGGCACCGACGTCGTCTTCCCGGAGTGCGGGCCCTATGCCCGGCGCGGGGTGCGGGGGCGCATGGCCGCCATCGGAATCCGGGTGGTGCGCGCCGAGGAGCGCGTGGGGTCCCGGCCCGCTTCCAGTTCCGAGGCGGAGGCGCTGGGCTGCTCCCCCGGACAGTGCGTGACGGTCGTGGAGCGCACCCACTTCGACGCGGACGGGCGGGCCGTGGAGACGTCGGACATCGTCGTCCGGGCCGACCGGTGGCGGCTCGCGTACGACATCGGGTTCGTGTAGCCGGGGAGGCCGGGCCGCCGGTCAGCTCTCGGCGGCCTCCGCGTAGAGCTGGCACAGCTCGGGCGCGCCGTTCGCCGCCCAGTCCCGGCCCGCGGTCACCACGTCCACCTCCCGGCCGGACGCCAGCCGGACCACCGGCTCCCCGCCGGGCCACACCTTCCAGGCCGCGCCGGGCACCGTCCGTACCAGCACCGTGCCCAGGTAGCAGCCCGCGTCGTTGCCGAGCCAGGTCACCACCTCGGGGTCGTCGCGCCAGGCGGGCCGCAGCTGGTCCAGCTGCTCCAACGAGTGCGCCGAATCATCCAGTTCCACGCCCTCGGTCTCGGCCTGGGCACGCAGCAGCTCGCACTCCGCCAGGAGCATCGCCGCGCCTTCGGGGTCGTCTTCGACAGCAGGGCTCGCTTCCGGCCGCTTGCGCCACTTGTCCAGGAAAGACAGGTTCATGGGCGTAGCGTCCCACCCGGGCCGGGGCGGTGGCCACAGGCGCGCGGCAGGCCGGTGGCCGGATCGCCGCCTGCGGCCACCGGTTCCGGCCGGTCCGCGTGCTCGTCCTCGTGCCATTCGGAAGGAAGACCGTATGCGCGTACGACTGTGGGGCGTGGTTCTCGCCCCTGCCCTCGGCCTCGCCCTCGTCCCCGCGGCCGAGCCGGCGACGGCGGCACCACCACAACGGACCACCGCCCCGGTGCCGTTGGAGAGACTCTTCGACAACACGGCCGTCAGTGAGCCGTCCGTCCCGGCGTCGGCGGACTTCGACGGCGCGGGCAACTCGCTGTCGGCGCGGGACCTCGCCGCGGCGGGCTGGACGCCGGGGCGGGTGCTGACCGTCGACGCGGCCCGGCTGCGGTGGCCACGCGCCGCCACGGGCCGCCCGGACAACGTACGGGCCGACGGCCAGACGGTACGGCTGAGCGGGCGCGGCGACGCGCTGACGCTGCTCGTGGCGGCGACGGGCGGCACGGCGACCGGGACCGGCACGGTCCACTACCGGGACGGTTCACGCAGCACGTACCGGCTGACCGCGCCGGACTGGCGTACGGGCCCGCTGAGCACGAAGGCGGTGGCGCTGCCGCACATCAACACGCCCGGCGGCCAACGCGCGGAACGGGCTCGGCTGTACGCGGTGGGCGTGCCGGTGGCGCGCGGGCGCGAGGTGGCCGCCGTCGTCCTGCCCGAGGACCCGGGTCCCGGCGCCGACCTGCATGTGTTCGCCGCCGCGGTGCGCGACAACGGCGCTGGCTGGACGAGCAGTTGGGCAGCGGCCACCGGCGGGTACGCGAAGGCCGGGCCGTGGCGCGGCCAGACGCTGCGGCTGGTGGTGCACGCCGGCGCGGGCGGGCCGCGCGTCCGGGTGCGGCTGGCGAACACCTTCGCGTCGGCGCCGGTGCGCTTCGGGGCCGCGAGCGTGGCCGTACAGGCTGCGGGCGGCGGTGCGGCGGCGGCCGGTGCGCCCGTACCGCTGACGTTCGGCGGGCGGCGGAGCGCGCAGATCCCGGCGGGGGCCCAGGCGTACAGCGATCCGCTGGACCTCGCCGTGCCCGCGGGCCGCAACCTGCTGGTCAGCCTCCATCTGCCGGACACGGTGACGGCGGTGCCGGTGCACCGGGAGTCGCGGCAGGTCTCGTACGTCAGCGCGCCGGACGGCGGCGACCGTACGGGTGACGTCGGCGGCGCGTCGTACCCCGGCACGGTGACCGGCTGGCCGTTCCTGACCGGTGTGGAGGTCGCGGGCGGGCCGGGCACGGTCGTGACGCTCGGCGACTCCATCACCGACGGCGCGGGCTCGACGGCGGGCGCGAACCGGCGCTGGCCGGACGTGCTGGCCCGCCGCCTCCAGGCGCAGCACCGGGTGCCGCGCTACGGCGTCGCCAACAGCGGCATCTCGGCGAACCGGGTGGTCACCGACCGCTATCCGGGTGACGGTGTGAGCACCGACACCGGCGGGGTCAGCGCGGTGCACCGGCTGGAGCGGGACGTGCTGGCCCAGCCGTCGGTCCGTACGGTCGTGGTCTTCGAGGGCATCAACGACGTACGGCCCGGGACCCCGGCGCACGAGGTCGTGGCGGGGCTGCGGGCGATCGCCCGGGGCGCGCACGAGCGGGGGCTGCGGGTGGTGGCCGCGACCGTCGCGCCGTGCGAGGGCTTCTCGGACTGCACGGCGGCGGCCGACGCGCGGCGCACCGCCGTGAACGCCGCGATCCGGGCCGGTGGCGCGGACTTCGACGCCGTACTGGACTTCGACGCGGTGCTCCGGGACCCGGGACGCCCGCAGCGGCTACTGCCCGCGTACGACAGCGGAGATCACCTTCACCCGGGCGACGCGGGCCTGCGGGCGCTCGGCGAGTCGGTGGACCTCGGCGCGCTCGTGCCCGCCAAGCCCTGAGCGTCCCGGCGGCACCGGGCCCAGGGGCGCCCCCTGGGCCCGGGGACGGCCCCTGGGCCCAGGGAGGGGTGTGCCCGGGAGCAGGCGGCCCCTGGTCCCTGCGGGCAGACCCGGCTCAGACGTCCAGGTCGACGACCACCGGCGCGTGGTCCGAGGCGCCCTTGCCCTTGCGCTCCTCACGGTCGACATAGGCGTCCGAGACCGCCTTGGCGAACGGCTCGTTGCCGTACACCAGGTCGATGCGCATTCCCTTGTTCTTGGGGAAGCACAGCTGGCGGTAGTCCCAGTAGGTGAAGGGGTGGTCGTACTTCAGGGGGCGGGGCACCACGTCCGACAGGCCGGCCTCGCGCAGGGCGGCCAGGGCGGCGCGCTCGGCGGGCGTGACGTGGGTCATGCCCTCGAAGACGGTGGTGTCCCAGACGTCGTCGTCGGTGGGCGCGACGTTGAAATCGCCGAGGACCGCGAACGGGCGCGGGCCCGCCGCGTCCTCGGCGACGGCCGCCTTCAGCGCCTCGAACCACTGGAGCTTGTAGGCGAAGTGGGCGTGGTCGATCTCGCGGCCATTGGGCACGTACACCGACCAGACGCGGGCCGGGCCGCAGGTCGCCGAGACGGCACGGGGCTCCTGCACCCCCTCGTAGTCCGGGCCGCCGGTCAGCCCGGTGGTCACGTCCTCCAGCCCGACCTTCGACAGCAGCGCCACGCCGTTCCACCGGCCGGTGGCGTTGACGGCGGCTTCGTAGCCGAGCTCGCGCAGCTGGTCGTACGGGAACTGCTCGGCCGAGCACTTGGTCTCCTGGACGCACAGCACGTCCGTGCCGGTGCTCTCCAGCCAGGCCAGCAGCCTCGGGAGGCGGGCGGTGATCGAGTTGACGTTCCAGGTCGCGATGCGCATGTCCGTAAACCTACAGCGGGGGTGTGACAGTCACTTCAAACCGGTGCGGGAACCGGGGGTGAGGCGGGCGTGGTCGGTGCCCGCCAGCTTGTCGATCATGCCGTCGTAGACCGGGCGGGCGTGGTCCTGGAGCAGGCTGTCGTGCACGTCGATGGCGCGGCGCGGCCGGACCTCGCGCACGTAGTCGATGACCTCGGCGATCTTGTTCCACGGCGCGTGCACGGGCAGCAGCAGCGTGTCGACCGTACGGCCCTGGGGGACGGTGAGCGCGTCACCCGGGTGGAAGACGGTGGCGCCGTCGTCCCCGGTGGTGATCAGGTAGCCGACGTTGGTGACGCGCGGAATGTCCGGGTGGATGACGGCGTGCAGCTGGCCGTGCACCTCGATGTCGAAACCGGCGGCGGTGAACGCGTCCCCCTCGCCGACCGTGTGCACCCGCCCGGGAAAGGCCGCGGAGATCTGCCCGGCGACACTGGCGAGGGTCCAGATCTCGGCGCCGCGGTTCGCCTCCATGCCCGCGCGCAGCCGCTCCTCGTCGAAGTGGTCCATGTGCTCGTGGGTGATCAGGATGGCGTCGGCGCCGACCGCCGCGTCCCGCTCGCTGAAGACACCGGGATCGATGACGAGCACCCGCCCGTCCTTCTCCAGCCGGACACAGGCGTGGGTCTTCTTCGTGAGTTCCATGTCCCCATCTTGCCGCGCGGGGCCCTCCGGGGCCGCGGCGGACTCCGGGCGCCCGGCTGTCATCCCTGCGGTGTGGTCTCCTCCTGGATGACCCGCTGCGCCACGGCGAACGCCGCGTTGGCCGCCGGCACACCGCAGTAGACGGCCGTGTGCATCAGGACCTCCTTGATCTCCGTGGGGGTGAGCCCGTTGCGCAGCGCGGCGCGGGTGTGCAGCGCCAGCTCGTCCCGGTGGCCGCGGGCGACCAGCGCGGTGAGCGTGATGATGCTGCGGGTGCGCCGGTCCAGCCCGGGGCGGGTCCACATCTCGCCCCACGCGTAGCGGGTGATGAACTCCTGGAAGTCTTCGGTGAAGTCGTCGGTCGCGTTCTCCACCCGGTCCACGTGCGCGTCGCCGAGCACCTCGCGGCGGACCTTGACGCCCTGCTCGTACGCGCCGCCCCGGACCGCCTCCGGCTGGGCGAGGCCCGACTCGATGGCCGCGGGCGCCACCGGCGGGGGCGGCGGCGCGGGCCCGAGCACCGGCTTGGGCGCGGGGGCGCCGATCGCCACCTGGGTGGTGGTGCCCGCCTTGTCGTGCCAGGCGGTGGTGAAGTGCCGGATGAGCAGTTCGGTGACGGCGGCGGGCTGCTCCACGGGCGCGAGGTGGGAGGTACCGGGTACGAGCGCGAGGCTCGCGTCCGGGATACCGGCCACCAGCGTGCGGGCGTCGGTGGTGGGGGTGACCTGGTCCTCGGAGCCGACGACGACGAGGGTGGGCACCCCGATCCGCTGGAGCGAGGAGCGGACGTCGAAGGAGGCCATCGCCTCACAGGCGGCGATGTAGCAGCCGGGGTCGGTGGTGCGCACCATCTGGACGGCCCACTCGACGATGGCCGGCTGGGCGCCCGCGAAGCCGGCGGTGAACCAGCGCTCGGGCGAGGTGCGGGCGATCGGGTCCAGCCCGTTCGTACGGATCACCACGCCGCGCTGACGCCACGAGTCGGCGGTGCCGTAGCGCGGCGACGAGGAGACCAGGGCCAGCGAGGTGACGCGCTGCGGCCGGGTGAGCGCCAGCTGGGCACCGATCGCGCCGCCGATGGAACAGCCCGCGTACCCGAAGCAGTCCACCCCGAGCGCGTCGAGGGTGGCGACGAGCCGGTCGGCCAGTTCGGCGACGGAGGAGGCCGGGTACGCGGGCGAGCCACCGTGCCCCGGCAGGTCGAACCGGATGACGCGCCAGTGACGGGTCAGCTCGGGTATCTGGCGATCCCACATATGCCAGGTCGTCCCGAGCGACGCACCCAAAACCAGACAAGGTGCGTCTTCCGGCCCGTCGGAGCGGTATTGCAGGGTCTTCACCGTCGTCTCACTCACCCGCTCACGCTCCCACATGTCCTGACGGCGCTTATAGCGGGGGCCTGGCCGTAGCCGTTCGACCAGGTGCAAGACGTCCCGGGATGCATGGCGTTCGAGCCACCCGGAGAGTGGTCGACGCGGACGCACGGCCGCTTGGCACGGCGCGGGCAGCGGCTTCTGCACCGCCCTGGCCGGATTCGCCCCATCGGCGGCAAGCGGAACGCTCCGGCCCGGGGACCTCGATGCCCCTCGGGCCTGCCGTACCGCGATGTGCAGCAAGCCCGCTGCGCTGCCGGAGGGAGCCCGCCCCTTCGTGCCGCTAGGCGAGGCCGGTCTTCCCCGGTGAGCGCGCCCCGGCTCCAGGGCCCGGGGTGAGCCCGCGGAGAGGATTCAGGCGTTCCTCCCCGATCTCGGCACGCAGTGCGGTGTCGGTGACGCCGAGGCCCGGCTCGGGGGCCATGCACAGGACCGCGACCTTGCCGGTGTGGCGGTTGTTCTGTACGAGCCGGCAGGCTTCGGCGACGTCCGCCAGCGGGTAGACGGCCGACATCGTCGGCATTACGGCGCCCGCGCCTATGAGCCGGTTGCACTCCCACGCCTCCTGCAGGTTCGCGGCGTGGCTGCCGATCACCCGCTTGAGCCGCATCCACAGATAGCGGTTGTCGAAGACATGCTGGTAGCCGGTGCTGGAGCCGCAGGTCACGACCGTGCCACCGCGCCGGACCACAAACGTCGAGATTCCGAAAGTGGCCCGTCCGACGTGCTCGAAGACGATGTCGGGGTCACGGCCCACCCGCTGCCTGATGATCCCGCCGAGGCGCCTGCCGATCTCCAGCACACGGTCGGGGTCTTCCGACGGATCGCCCGTCAGCCCGATCTCCGCCCGGTTGACGACGACGTCGCAGCCCAGTCGGCGCAGCACCTCGGCCTTCTCGTCCGAGCTGACCACGCCCACCGGGATGCCGCCGCCGTTCTTCACGAACTGCACGGCGTAGGCGCCGAGGCCGCCGGCGGCGCCCCAGATCAGCACCACGTCCCCCTGCTTCATGCGCGCGCCGCGGTCGCCGACGAGCATCCGGTAGGCGGTGCCCGCGCACAGCGTGTTGGAGGCGGCCTCCTCCCACGTCAGATGGGCGGGCTTGGGCACGAGCTGGCTGGCCCGCACGACGGAGTACTCGGCGAGGCCACCGAAGTTCGTCTCGAAGCCCCAGACCCGCTGCTCCTCGCCGAGCATTCCGTCGGCGTGGGTGGCGGGCTCCTGGTCGTCGACGTAGGAGGGGCTCATCACCACGTGGTCGCCGGGCTGCCAGCGGCGCACGCCCGAGCCGACGCGGACGATGACGCCCGCGCCGTCGGAGCCGACCACCTGGTACGGCAGGTCGTGCCGGGCGGCCCAGCCGCCCTGCTTGGCGAAGTGCCGCAGAAAGCGGAAGGTCGACACCGGCTCGAACATCGCCGACCACACGGAGTTGTAGTTCACCGCGCTGGCCATGACGGCCACCAGGACCTCGTCGGGAGCCAGCTCCGGCATGGGCACGCGGCCCACCCGGAGTGACTTGCGCACGTCTTTGGCGGTGCCCCCGTCGAAGATGTCCTCGTCCTCGGCACGCAGATGAGCGGCCACGTAATCGTCCGGCAACGCATGGCGCTCGATTACGTCCCCGGGCGCCCCGTCGAGCAGGGCTTCGGCCAGCGAACCCATGCCAGTCACCTTTCTCTTCGCGTCCACCGTGGTGCACCGAACGCGCCGCATTTGAGCAGGCCATTCGTCGATCGGATGGCTTCGACGAAGGCTAACCATCCGGAATTCGAGCCGACCATCCCCCTATCCCCCCTGTTGTTTCCGGCAGTTCAGGGGGGCAGGGGTGGGGGTTTGATCAGAGATCGCGGATTGGCCGGCCCGTTCGTCGTGGACGGCGGAAGAGAAGGCGGGGCTCACACCGCGCTGCGGGCGGTCGCCTCCTCATGGATGTTCTGCACCTCCGGCAGATGCTCCTCCGCCCACTTGCACCAGGCCTCCATGGGCTCCAGCAGCGAGAAGCCCAGCGGCGTCAGTTCGTATTCGACGCGCAGCGGCACGCCGGGGTATGTGGTGCGCTTGATGAAGCCGTCGCGTTCGAGGCCGCGCAGCGACTCCGCCAGTACCTTGGGCGTGATGCCCCGCAAAGGAACCTGGAGTTCGGAGAAGCGCCGGCGGCCGGTCTTCAGACAGGCGAGGATCTTCCCGGTCCATTTGTTACCGAACCGGATGTGCAGCGGCACCGGTCCGCATCCGCTGAACATCATCGGGTCAAGTGGCTCGCTCACGTCGGGGGCCTACCTAACTATCGTTGCGGTAACCAAGGTGCCCCATAGTAGCTTCGGCGCATCAGCCGGAGGCAGTGGACCGGCTTCTTCCCACGGAGGATCGGCGATGAGCAAGATAGTGATATTCGGTGCCGGCGGAAATGCCGGGCGGCGCGCCGTCGCGGAGGCCGTCTCCCGCGGCCACCAGGTCACCGCTGTGGTGCGGGACCCCGCCAAGCACCAGGCCCTGGCCGGCGACAACGTGACGCTCGTCGCGGGCGACGTGCTCGACGCCGCGAGCATCGCCCAGGTCGCCGCGGGTCACGACGCCGCCGTCCAGGCCTCCCACCAGCAGGGCGCCGACCCCAAGGAGTTCTTCGGGGGCGCCGCTCGCGCCCTGGTCGAGGGGCTGGGCCAGGCCGGTGTCCGTCGCCTGGTCCTGGTGGGCATCGGCACCACCCTTGAGGTGTCCCCCGGCGTCATGGTCCACGACACCCCCGGCTTCCCCGAGGAGGGCCGGGTGTTCTCCCTCGGCCACGTCGCCGAGCTGGAGGTGCTGCAGGGCGCCGACGCCGACCTCGACTGGGTGGTGATCGCTCCGCCGCCGGTCGTCCTGGACAACGAGGCCGAGCGCACCGGCCAGTACCGCACGGGCGGCGCCCAGATGCTCCCCGCCGAGGAGGGCGCCACCTTCTCGTACGCCGACGTCGCCGTCGCGCTCATCGACGAGATCCAGTCGCCCAAGCACCACCGGCAGCTCGTCGCCATCGGCTGACGGCCGCCGCTCCGCGAATGCGCGGCGGACTCCCCCGGCCGCCGCGCATTCGCGCCGCTCCCGCCGGTTCCCCGTACCGGCGGCACAAGGAAGCGGGCGCCCCTCATCAAGAGGAGCGCCCGCTTTCTTGTGCCGCTCGGCGTCTTCGTGTGCCGCTCACCGTCCGGCGGGGACCGTCTCGCGGCCGGGGTCCGGCTCGTGTGCCGGCTTGGGCTGCTGTGCGTTGATCGCGAAGACGGCGATGAGCGCGCCGACGAGTGCCAGTCCGGCGCTCGCCACGGACGCCACGACGAAACCGTGCACGGAAGCGCTCACCTCGGCGGCCGGATCGCCGTGCCGTGCGGCGAGGTAGCCCGCCGCGGCGCTGAGGGAGATCGTGTTCTGTACGGTCGCGCCCACCGAACCGCCCGCCTGCTGGGCGGTGTTGACGATCGCGGAGACGACACCGGAGTCGCGTGCCTCGGTCACCGACATCACCACCGTCATGGCGGGCACGGTCAGGGTGCCCACCCCGATGCCGAACAGCAGCAGCGCGGGCAGCACCTCGGTCGGGTAGGTGGCGTCCGGCCCCAGCCGGACCAGGCTCAGCAGGCCCAGGCAGAACATCACCAGGCCGGCCGCCATCATCACACCGAGCCGCATCCGGGCCACCAGCCGCCGTGCCACCTGCGTGGAGAAGACGACGGCGGTGCCCACGTAGCCGAGGAAGGCCAGTCCGGTCTTCAGCGGCGAGTAGCCCATCACCGTCTGGAGCTGGTACGTCATGCCCAGCAGCATTCCGAAGGTGCAGAAGGCGGAGATCATCAAGGCCAGGAAGGAGGCCGCACTGTTGCGGTTGGTGAGCACCCTCAGCGGCAGCAGCGGATGGGCCGCGCGCCGCTGCCACAGGATGAAGGCGGTCAGCAGCACCGCCGAGGCGAGCAGCGCCCCGATGATCTGCACCGAGCCCCAGCCGTAGGTGGTGGCCTCGCCCAGACCGTAGATCAGCGCCAGCATGCCCAGTGAGCAGAGCGCGGCACCGGGCAGGTCCAGGCGCGCCCCGGTCCGGCTGCGCGCACCCGCGGTCAGCGTGGTCGCGCCGAGCAGCACGACGACGGCGATGGGCACGTTCACATACAGGCACCAGCGCCAGCCGAGGTAGTCGGTGAGCGCGCCGCCGACGACCAGGCCGATGGCGCCGCCCGACATGGCGCTGGCGGTGTAGACACCGAGCGCCTTGGCACGCTCCCGCGGCTCGGTGAACGTGGTGGTGATCAGGGCGAGGGTGGAGGGGGCGATGAGGGCCGCGAAGACGCCCTGCAGCGCGCGGGCGCTGATGAGCATCGTCGCGCTCGACGCCGCTCCCCCGAGGGCGGACGCCAGGGCGAATCCGGCCACGCCGATGAGCATGGCGCGTTTGCGGCCGATGAGGTCGCCCAGGCGTCCGCCGATCAGGAGCAGCCCGCCGAAGGCCAGGGTGTAGGAGGTCACGGCCCACTGCCGGCCGGTGTCGGAAAGCCCTACGGCAGACTGCATGGACGGCAGGGCGACCGACACGATCGTCGAGTCCAGCGTGATCATCAGCTGGGCGAGCGAGATCAGTGCCAGCGCCACCGTCCGGCTCGTCCGGCCGCCGCCGGAAGGTTTCGGCCCCGTCGGGAGAGCTTCTGTCATCTGTACTTCCTCACGCTGCGACAACTCCGTTCGCACGACCGGGCCGTCGACGGTTGGGCGGCCGGCCGGGGCTCAGTGCGACACGCCGACGAGTTCCCGGTGGTGCCGGGGGCTGTCGGCCTCGTCGACCAGGGCGACCGCGAGGTCGGAGAAGCTGAAGTACGGGCCGTTCCCGGCGTACGGGAAGTCGAACCGGGGGCCGTTGCCGGTGTCGTAAGGGAGCAGCCGGCTGCCGGATACCTGGTAACGGCCGGTGCGCGGGGCCGTGTTGTCCAGCGGGGAGGGCGGCGCGGCCACCACGACCCAGTCGACGGACGTCGTCGTGGTCTTCAGCACGTCGAGTTCGACCGCGCGGCCGAGGTTGAACGGCATGTAGTCGCGGGGGAACTCCGGCTGGTCCATGAAGCGCACACCGGGCGCGGACTCCAGCAGAGTGCCGATGCCGAGGACGACCATCCGGCCGACACCGGCCTTTTCGAGGCCTGCCAGCATGGCGCGGGCCACGGTGCCGTAGAACTGGTCGGCGGGCACGTCGGAGCGGTAGACGGAGACGATCGCGGCATCGTGCCCAGCGGCGACCGCGGCGATGCTCTCCGCGTCGGTGACATCGCCGGCGGCCACCGTCACACCGTTTTTGCCCAGGTCCGGATACTTGGCCGGGTCGCGCACCACGGCGGTGACCTCATGACCACGGGAAACAGCCTCGGCCACCGTGCGGCGCCCGCCGCGTCCGGCCGCACCGAAGACGACGATCCTGCTCATGAGCACTCCGTTCGACAGGGGCCGGGGCGTCCCCGGCCGTCGTCGTCACGCTACTGTCCGGACCTTCGGTTACCGCAACGATAGTTGGGGGGCCGCCCGGCGGTGGCGGGCGGTTTCCTGCCGTCTCACCAGGCGACCTCAAGCCGCAGGGGACCGCGCAGGATGGACCCCTGGCGCCAGGGAACGTGGTCGGCGGGAACGGCGAGACGCAGGCCGGGGAACCGCTTCACCAGTGTCCCGGTGACGACTTGCAGCTCCATCCTGGCCAGTTGCGCGCCGAGGCAGTGGTGGATTCCGAAGCTGAAGCTGACGTGCGGGTTGTGCGAACGCGTGAAGTCGATGCGGTCGGGGTCGGTGAACACGGACGGGTCCCGGTTCGCGGCCACCATCGAGGGCAGCACGGCCTCGCCCGCCCTGACCAGCGTGCCGCCCAGTTCGACGTCCTCGGTGGCCCGGCGGGAGAAGAAGGCGGCGGCGGTGAGCGGGATGTGGCGCAGCAGCTCCTCCACGGCCCCTTCGACGAGCGCCGGCTCGTCCCGCAGCCGGCCGAAGAGGTCGGGGCGGGTGAGCAGGGTGTAGAGGAAGTTCCCTATCTGGTACGCCGTGATCTCGTAGCCCGCGAGCAGCACCGACCAGGCCAGAGAGATCATCTCGCCCTCGGTCAGCCGCTCCTCCGTGTCGTGCGCGGCCACCAGCACCGACAGCAGGTCGTCGGCGGGCTCGCGCCGGCGCGTCTCGACCAGCTGAGCGAGGTAGCCGCGCAACTGGTCGTTGATTTCCGCCAGCTTCTCCGCGCCGACGCCGGACGACGCCGTCGAAGCCAGGACCGCGCTCCACTCGTGGAACCGCTCACGATCCGCGTACGGGACGCCCAGCAGTTCGCACACGACGAGCATCGGCACCGGCAGCGCGAGCGCGTGCATCAGATCCACCGGCTGCCGTTCCCGTTCCACCGCGTCCAGCAGTTCGTCGACAAGCTGCTGGGTCCGGGGCCGGAGGGTCTCGATCCGGCGCGAGGAGAAGGCGCGTGCCACCACCCGGCGCAGCCTGGTGTGGTGCGGCGGGTCCATAGTGGTCAGCGAGTCCGGGCGGTGCACGTACGGCATCACGCGGGGCTCGTCCTCCCCCACCGCGCGCTGACGGCTGAACCGGGGGTCTCCCAGCATGCTCTTGACGTCCTCGTGCCGGGTGACCAGCCAGGCTTGCGTACCGTACGGGAGCTGCACACGGGTGAGGCCCTCCGCCGTACGGGCTCGGGCATAGCCGGGGTCCACCGTCAGCCGGTCGGGCTCGCCGAACGGGTAGTCGGCAGTGCTGCTGGGATCGTCACTCATCGGGCTGCCTCCCGCGGCCGGGTGTCATCGGACACTCGGCAGCTGTCGTGGGGTCGTCGTTGCTGGATGTGCGGTCGGGCGCGGCGGAGCCGGCGCGGCCGGGGGTCAGGCTTCCTCGGGTGCGACCAGTTCACCGGTGGTGGCGTGCCGTACGGTGATCGCCACGGCCGGGCAGGACTCCGCCGCGTCGACCAGGGCGTCGTCCGGTGCGACGGCGCCCTCGTGCACCGCCTGGGAACGTCCGCCGTGCAGCCGGAAGTGCCCGGGGGCCATTCCCACGCACATTCCCGAGGCGATGCAGACGCCTCTGTCGATCTCGACCTCCCAGCGATGGTCGGCCATTTCCTGCTCCTTCCCCTTGCGGTCAGGCTGTCCCCGCGGTGCCCGGAAAAGGCCCGCCCGGCGCGCATGCCGTCGGGCGGGCCGGTTCCCTGCGGCTACTTGCCGAAGACGTCCTTGACGGCGATCTTCCCGTCGCGCATGACGAACATGTCGACGAAGCGCTTCAGCTCCGTGCCGTCGGCGGCGTTCACGGTGGCACTGATGTACACCTTGTCGGCGTCGTCCTGCACGATTTCCGAGTAGTTCACCGAAATACCCTGGCTGTGGAAATCGTGCAGCACGCCGATCTGCTGCACGAGGTAGGCCTCGATCTCGTGACGCTCGTACACTTTGCCGGTGGGGTCGATCCAGACGCCGTCCTCCGTGAAGAGGCTCATGGCCGTCTCCACATCGGAGTCGTGGCTGGCCTTGAAGAACAGGTCGACGATGTCCTTGGACATGATGCTTTACCTCTGTTTCATCGGATAACTGGGACTGACAACGTCAGGACATGCGTACCGGAAGCCGGTCGATGCCCCGGAACTGGGCGCTGTACTTCCACTCGATCTCGTCCTCGGGTACGGCCAACTCCCATACCGGAAAACGTTCGAGCAGCTTACGGAAGACGATGTCGCCCTCCATCCGTGCCAGCGGCGCCCCGATGCAGTGATGAATTCCGTGGCCGAACGAGACATGTGCCTTGTTCGGCCGGGTGACATCGAAGGCATCCGGGTTGTCGAACTTCGCGGCATCGCGGTTCGCGGACAGCAGGGAAATGAAGACGAGTTCGCTCTTCGGGATGGTCACCTCGCCCACTCGGACCGGGCTCGCGGTGTACCGGAGCGTCGACATGTTCAGCGGGCTCTCGAACCGCAGGAACTCCTCGATGGCACCGGGCACCAGCGTCGGGTCACGGCGCAGCAGCCCCTGCTGGCCGGGGTTGGCGAGCAGGGCCAGCACCCCGCTGCTGATCATGTGGGCCGTGGTCTCGTACCCGGCGTTCATCAGCAGGAACGTGGTCGACAGCAGCTCCGGCTCGTCCAGGGCGCTACCGTCGTAGGTCGCTCCGATGAGCGCGGACACCATGTCGTCGCCCGGTTCACGCCGCTTGTCCGCGATCAGTTCCCGCAGATAGCCGAAGGCCATGCCGTGCGCCTCACGCTTCTCCTCGGCGGAGGTCTCCAGGCTGGCCAGCACGCTGTTCCACTTGCGGAAGTCGTCGTGCCGGCTCTGCGGGATGCCGAGCAACTGGCCGATCACATAGATCGGCAGCGCCATGGCGATCTTCTGTACCAGGTCGAACTCCTCGCCCGGCCGTACGGAGTCGAGGAGGGAGTCGACGGTCTCCTCGATCCACGGCCGCAGCTTCTCGACCCGCCGCATGGTGAAGGCGTTGCCGAGTATCCTGCGCAGCCGCGTGTGGTCCGGCGGGTCGCTGAAGAGCATGCTGCGCGGCGTCTGGGCGACCTTCTCCCCTGGATTGACCGCCTGCTCACTCATGATGCGCAGCAGGACCTCGACGTCCTTGGCCAGCCGGGGGTCCGCGAGCAGCGCCCTGGCGTCCTCGTATCCGGTCACCACCCAGGCGTTCAACTCGATGGCCAGGGTTTTCACGACGTGCTTGCGCACCACGCCGTCCCGGCGCATACGCACGTAGCGCGAGTGCGGATCCTGAGCGAAACTCCAGCTCAGCAGATCCACTTCGCTCGCTGTTCCAGACAAGACGGATTCCTTTCCGCGACCCGCGCTCAGGACAGCGCCGACAGCCAAGCCGCAACGGCCTCGGCGGATTCCCCCGAGAATTCATCGATCATGGACACATGAGTGCCGGGAACGACAGTCATGGTGTGCGGCAGCGGCCAGTCGGCGCCCCGGCCGGGAGCCGGGGAAAGCTCGGCGTCGAAACCACTGAATTTCGAAGCCGACAGCAGCAGCGTGGGAGCGTGAATCTCTTGAGGCGCCCAGCCGTCGAACAGGCGGAGGTAATGTCCCATTGCCGCGAGGTTCGCGTCGTCGACCATTTCCACCAGTTCCTGCTTGGTGGCCAGTTCGCGATACAACGCGGTTTGCAGCTTAGCTATTTCACGATCCCCGGGCAAGTAGGTGTCGAGCAGTACGACGCCCGACGGGCTTTTTCCGCGCAGCTCCAGAGAGTGCGCCACCGCGTGCGCCAGCCAACCGCCGGACGAATATCCGACGAGGGCGAACGGACGGTCCCCGGCCGCCCGCGAGACGGCTTCCGCATGGAGGTCCACCGCAGAGTCCAGGGTTTCCGGAAGGAATTCCTTCTCCTCGTAACCGGACGGTACGACGACGGAGAGGTTCCGTACGCCCCGGAAGCCCTCGGCGAACTTCGCGTACTGATAAGCGGTCGCCGGCGCGACCAGCGACGGAACGCAGATCAGCTGCACCTCGCCGGCCCCCTCGCTGAACCGTACGGGCTCTCGCGCCAGGGCCTGCTCCACAGTCCCCAGGCCGCGCTCACGCAGCCGGGCCGCGGCGGCGAGCACGTCGATTCCCTCTTCCGCCCTGCTTGCCGCACACGCCTGCTGGAAGATCGCCCTCAGATGCGAGACCGGCGCGGCGGCGGTCGATGCGGTGGTGGCCGACGTGGCGGGAGCGGGCTCCGGCGCCTCTACGAGCGGTGTCCCGGCGACGGCCAGCGCCCACTGCTCCCCTACGTGTTGGCTGAGCGCGGCCGGGGTGGGGTGGTCGAAGACCGCGGTCGGCGGGAGCCGCAACCCGGTCAGCGCGTTGATACGGGACCGCAGTTCGGAAGCGGTCAGCGAATTGATACCGAGTGCGGCGAATCCCCGATCCGGGTCGCGCCCCTCGGCCGCGTACCCCAGCACCACGTCCAACTCGCCATCGACCAGCTCTTGGACCAGGCTCCGCCGTCCGGCGTCGTCGAGCCGCGCAAACCGGTGGCGGAGATCGTCCGGCGCCGCCGCCTCCTCCTCATGCCCGCCTTCCCGTACGGTCGCCTGGCTGTACCGCCCCGCTACCGCGCCCCCGAGGCCGCGAGCCCCGCCTTGCAGGCTGTCGAGCCAGTAGCGCTGGTGTTGGAAGGCGTAGGTGGGCAGGTCGACCCGGCGGGCCCCGGTGCCGGCGAACACAGCCGCCCAGTCAACAGGAACCCCCCGGACATAGGCCTGCGCCAGAGCCGACAAGAACGCCAGCGGCTCCGCACGGTCGGAGCGCAGCAGGGGGACGGCGGTCATGGCGTCCGGGTGCGAGGCACAGGCCGCCACCAGCGGGGCCAGTACCGCGTCCGGGCCGACCTCGACCACCGTCGAGACGCCCTCCGCCTCCAGCGCCGCCACCGCATCGGCAAACCGCACCGTCGCCCGGGCGTGCGCCACCCAGTACTCCGCCGAAGCCACCTCGTCCCCGGCCACCAGCCGTCCCGAGACCGCCGAGACCAGCGGCATCCGCGGCGCACGGAACACCATCCCCGCCAGCTCCGCACGGAACGCCTCCAGCATCCCGTCCATCAACGGCGAATGAAACGCATGACTGACCCGCAACCGCTTCACCCGCCACCCCAGCCCACGCGCCGCCTCCTCCACCAGCCCCACACCCTCACCCACACCCGACACCACCACCGCACCCGGACCATTAACCGCAGCCAACCCCACCCCCTCCACCAGCAAAGGCACCACATCCC
>NZ_JBHWHY010000081.1:0-27925 GCF_042732265.1 Streptomyces sp. NPDC059788
CGGTTACATTTCGAACCCGGAAGCTAAGCCTTTCAGCGCCGATGGTACTGCAGGGGGGACCCTGTGGGAGAGTAGGACGCCGCCGAACAATTTTTGAATGTGGGAAGCCCCGCACCGTATGGTGCGGGGCTTTTCGCGTTCTCCGGGTGGCCCGTGGGGCCGTCGGACGCCCCGGCGGGTCCGGCCCGATAGCCCTTCCCATGAGGCCGGCCCGCCGACGGTCCTATTTTTGGCCGGTTATCGGGTGGTATCCGGACAGGGGGCCCGCGGTGTGGCGGCCTGTAGCGGCCAGGTAAGGTCAGGGGGCATCGTCGGTACGTTCCCCACAGGAGGCCCCCGGGTGGAGGTCCAGGAGACGCGCGTCCAGACGGATCGTGTCCTCACCATCCCGAACATTTTGAGCATGGCTCGTCTCGTCGGCGTGCCGGTGTTCCTGTGGTTGATCCTGTGGAAGGAGTTCGGCGGCCCGGACACCAAGTACTGGGCGCTGCTCGTCCTGGCGCTCAGCGGCGTCAGCGACTACCTCGACGGCAAGCTGGCCCGCCGCTGGAACCAGATCAGCAGCCTCGGCCGCATCCTCGACCCCGCCGCCGACCGGCTGTACATCCTCTCCACCCTCGTCGGCCTGACCTGGCGCGGAATCCTTCCGCTGTGGGTCACCGCGGCCCTGCTGGCGCGTGAGCTGATGCTGCTGATCGCGGTCGCCGCCCTCGCCCGCCACAACTACGGGCCTCCCCAGGTGAACTTCCTGGGGAAGGCGGCTACATTCAACTTGATGTATGCGTTCCCGTTGCTGCTGCTCAGCGACGGAGAAGGCTGGCTCCACACGCTCGCCGCGATTTTCGGATGGGCGTTCGCCGGATGGGGTACAGCACTGTACTGGTGGGCAGGGATCCTCTATGTGGTCCAGGTCCGCCGGATCATCAAGGTGGACACCAAGGCCGACTGAACCCGCCGTACGCGAAACCGGCCACGACCGGGCGCGCAGGGCGGAGAACGGAAATTCTCCCGGACGGGTGAAGTCGGCAGGACCGTCGTCTGTTTCGAGGAGGACGCTTCCGACATGAAGGCCGTTGTGATGGCCGGCGGTGAAGGCACTCGCCTTCGCCCCATGACGTCGAGTATGCCCAAGCCGCTCCTGCCCGTGGCCAACAGGCCGATCATGGAGCACGTGCTGCGGCTGTTGAAGCGGCATGGGCTCAGCGAAACCGTAGTGACCGTGCAATTCCTGGCGTCACTCGTCCGGAACTACTTCGGCGACGGCGAAGAGCTCGACATGGAGCTCACCTACGCCAACGAGGAAAAGCCGCTGGGGACGGCCGGCAGCGTGAAGAACGCCGAGGAGGCGCTCCGCGACGACGCTTTCCTCGTGATCTCCGGAGACGCGCTCACCGACTTCGATCTCTCCGACCTGATCCGTTTCCACAAGGAGAAGGGCGCGCTCGTCACCGTCTGCCTCACGAGGGTTCCCAATCCTCTGGAATTCGGCATCACGATCGTCGACGAGGAAGGCAAGGTCGAGCGTTTCCTGGAGAAGCCCACCTGGGGGCAGGTCTTCTCCGACACGGTGAACACGGGCATCTACGTCATGGAGCCCGAAGTCTTCGACTACGTGGAACCCGACGTGCCGGTGGACTGGTCGGGTGACGTCTTCCCGCAGCTCATGAAGGAGGGCAAGCCCGTCTACGGCTATATCGCCGAGGGCTACTGGGAAGACGTCGGCACCCACGAGAGCTATGTGAAGGCCCAGGCCGACGTCCTCGAAGGCAAGGTCGACGTCGACATCGACGGCTTCGAGATCTCCCCGGGCGTCTGGGTCGCCGAGGGCGCCGAGGTCAGTTCCGACGCGGAGCTGCGCGGCCCGCTGTACATCGGCGACTACGCCAAGGTCGAGGCCGGCGCCGAGATCCGCGAGCACACCGTCGTGGGCTCCAACGTCGTCGTCAAGAGCGGTGCCTTCCTGCACAAGGCCGTGGTCCACGACAACGTGTACATCGGGCAGCAGAGCAACCTGCGCGGCTGTGTGATCGGGAAGAACACCGACATCATGCGCGCGGCCCGGATCGAGGACGGCGCGGTCATCGGCGACGAGTGCCTCGTCGGTGAGGAATCGATTGTTCAGGGCAACGTACGGGTCTACCCGTTCAAGACCATCGAGGCCGGTGCCTTCGTCAACACCTCGGTGATCTGGGAGTCCCGCGGCCAGGCGCACCTGTTCGGCGCGCGCGGCGTCTCCGGCATCCTGAACGTCGAGATCACCCCCGAGGTGGCGGTACGGCTCGCCGGCGCGTATGCCACGACCCTGAAGAAGGGCTCCACCGTCACCATCGCCCGGGACCACTCCCGCGGCGCCCGGGCCCTCAAGCGCGCGATGATCTCCGCGCTCCAGGCCAGCGCCATCGACGTACGGGACGTGGAGAACGTGCCGCTGCCGGTCGCGCGGCAGCAGACGGCCCGGGGCAGCGCCGGCGGCATCATGGTCCGTACGACACCCGGCGTACCGGACTCCGTCGACATCATGTTCCTCGACGAGCGCGGCGCGGACCTCTCCCTGGCGGGCCAGCGCAAACTGGACCGGGTCTACGCGCGCCAGGAGTACCGCAGGGCCTTCCCCGGAGAGATCGGGGACCTGCACTTCCCGTCCAGCGTCTACGACTCCTACACCGGGTCGCTGCTCCGCTCGCTGGACACCGAGGGCATCGGCGATTCGGGCCTGAAGGTCGTCGTCGACGCCTCCAACGGCAGTGCCGGCCTGGTGCTGCCCAGCCTCCTCGGGCGGCTCGGTGTCGACTCGCTGACCATCAACCCCGGCCTGGACGAGTCCCGGCCGACGGAGACCGCCGACGCCAGGCGCTCCGGGCTGGTCCGGCTCGGGGAGATCGTCGCGTCCGCGCGGGCGGCCTTCGGGGTGCGCTTCGACCCGGTCGGCGAGCGCCTGTCGCTGGTGGACGAGCGCGGCCGGATCATCGAGGACGACCGGGCGCTGCTGGTCATGCTGGACCTGGTGGCCGCCGAGCGGCGCAGCGGACGGGTGGCGCTGCCGGTGACCACGACCCGTATCGCGGAGCAGGTGGCCGCGTACCACGGTACGCAGGTGGAGTGGACGACGACCTCGCCCGACGACCTGACCCGGGTGGGGCGCGCGGACGACACCATCTTCGGCGGTGACGGCCGCGGCGGCTTCATCGTTCCGGAGTTCAGCAGCGTCTTCGACGGCTCGGCGGCGTTCGTGCGGCTGATCGGGCTGGTGGCCCGTACGCAGCTCACGCTCAGCCAGATCGACGCGCGGATTCCGCGGGCCCATGTGCTCAAGCGGGACCTGGCGACGCCGTGGGCGGTCAAGGGCCTGGTCATGCGCCATGTGGTGGAAGCCGCCGGCGACCGGTCGGTGGACACGACCGACGGCGTACGGGTGGTGGAGACCGACGGCCGGTGGGTGCTGGTGCTGCCCGACCCGGCGGAGGCCGTCACCCATCTGTGGGCGGAGGGCCCGGACGACGCCTCGGCGCAGCAGCTGCTGGACGAGTGGTCGGCGGTGGTGGACAGCGCGGGCCGCTGACCGCCCGGCGGGTCTGCCGGTGTCCGTGTGAGCCGGTGGCGCCACCGGCGTGCCGCGATTCGGCACGCCGGTGGGGCCATTGGGTGACTACGGCGCCGACGTGCGACGATGTGCGGCATGTCGCAGCAGCGCCCCGATCGGAGCACCCCTCACCAGGCCTCGCGCCCCGACGCCTCGATGTCGCTGCTGACCAACGTCATGGACCACGCCCTGGACGACGGGTACGCGGAGTCGGCCGCGCGCAAGGCGGAGGCGGGGGTGCGGGGGCTTCCCCGTACCCTGCGGGCGAAGTTGGGGCTGGCGGCGGGCCTGGTGCTCGCCGCGGTCGTGGTGACCGTGGGCGCCGCCCAGGCGCGGATATCGGCACCCACCCTGGCGAAGGAGCGCGAGGAGCTCATCAACCGCATCGAGCACGGCACGGCCGACGCCGACGCGGTGCAAAAGCGTGTCGACGCGCTGCGCGACGACGTGGGTGCCATGCAGCGTGAGGCGTTGAAGAAGCACGGCGGTGACAAGGCCGAGCTGCTGGCGCTGCTGGCCGGCTCGACGCAGGTGTCCGGGCCCGGGGTGCGGCTCGTCGTCGACGACGCGAAGTCCGCGCAGTCCAGTGGCGGCGGTCCGCGGGAGAGCAGTGGGTTCTCGGACACCGGGCGGCTGCGCGACCGCGATCTGCAGCGGGTCGTCAACGGCCTCTGGTCGTCGGGCGCCGAAGCGGTCTCCGTCAACGGGCAGCGGCTCACGTCCCTCTCGGCGATCAGAGCCGCGGGAGACGCCATACTGGTCGACAACAAGCCGCTGGTGCCGCCGTACACGGTGCTGGCGGTGGGGGACGGGCACAAGCTCGCGACCGCGTTCCAGGACAGTGCGGACGGTCAGTACTTGGACGTCCTGCGCAAGAACTACGGGATTCGTACGAAGATTTCCGCGGAGAACGAGGTCACGCTGCCGCCCGCGCCCAGTTTGATCGTACGTACAGCACAGCCGAAGGCCGGTGCCGCGGGCGGCGCCGACACAGGGAAGGGCACATCGTGATCGCCGTACTGGGCCTCATCGTGGGAGTCGTGGTCGGGCTTGTGGTCCGACCCGTGGTGCCGACGGTGGTCGAGCCCTACCTGCCGATCGCTGTCGTCGCGGCGCTGGACGCCGTCTTCGGCGGTCTGCGCGCGATGCTGGACGGCATCTTCGACGACAAGGTCTTCGTCGTCTCGTTCCTGTCCAACGTGGTGGTCGCCGCGCTCATCGTCTTCCTCGGCGACAAGCTCGGCGTCGGCGCCCAACTGTCCACCGGTGTGGTCGTCGTACTGGGCATCCGCATCTTCTCCAACGCCGCGGCCATCCGCCGGCACGTCTTCAGGGCCTGATGCCGATGGCTACGGACGAGAACCCCGAGCGGGACGGGACGGCCCCGGAGGCGGGCCGGGCCCCGGAGGAGCCCGGCGCGACGCGGCCGAAGGAGTCCGGCGTGCCGCGTGCGGAGGAGCCGGGGGCGGCGGACCGGCCGTCCGACCGGCGGCCGATGCCCCCGGAGAGCCGTTCGGACGCCCGGCGTCCGGGCGGGGGACACGCCGCGGAGGAGGCACCGGCGGCGGGCTCGGAAGGCGCCGGGGAGCCTGCCGCGGCCGGGCCCGAGGTGACCGGACGGCAGCGTCTGGTGGCCGGTCTGTGGCCGCCCCGGCTGACCCGCGCCCAACTGATCGTTGCTCTGCTGCTGTTCATTCTCGGCCTCGGCCTGGCAATTCAGGTACGTTCCACGAGTGACAGCAGTGCACTACGGGGTGCGAGGCAGGAGGATCTGGTGCGCATCCTGGATGAATTGGACAACCGTTCGCAACGCCTGACGGATGAACAGCGCAGGCTGGAGGGCCAGAAGACCGAGCTGGAGAACAGCTCGGACCAGGCGGAGGAGGCCCGGAAGCAGACCGTGGAGAAGGAGCAGCAGCTCGGCGTGCTGGCGGGGACGGTGGCGGCCCAGGGGCCGGGCATCAACCTCACCATCAACGATCCGACGCACTCCGTCGAGGCGGACAAACTCCTGGACACCGTTCAGGAGTTGCGGGCGGCCGGCGCCGAGGCCATCCAGATCAACGATGTACGGATCGTGGCCGATTCGTATCTCTCGGATGTCCGCGGCGGCGTGCAGGTCGACGGCAAACGGGTCACCCAGCCGTACCGTTTCAGGGTGATCGGCAAGCCCCAGGACCTGGAACCGGCGCTGAACATCCCTGGTGGTGTGGTGCAGACTTTGGAAAAGGAGCAGGCCACTGTGTCTGTGAGCCGTGACGAGAAGATCATCGTGGACGCCTTGCGGGCGGCGAAGCGGCCTGACTACGCTCGGTCGTCATCGCGGTGAGCCGGCCACGTATGGGGACGGCCCGGGTCGGGCATGAGGTAGCGGGGGGTCGGCGCACCGTACGGGTGGTGCGTGGTGGAAACTGTGTGAAGGCCACGGACGTTCACTGGATGTCCGGATCGGCCGGTGTGTGCATCGAGGGTTCGTCCTGCCCCACGGGCGGGTCTGTTTCGTTCAAGGGGAATCGCCCGTGAAGTTGTTTGCAAAGCTGTTCGGCAAGAGCGCACGCCAGGAGGGCGGCAGCGGCTCGGCGAAGCACCGTGCCCCGCGCCAGCCCGAGGAGGGCGGCGCCGGTGAGGAGCGTCCGCTCTTCCGTGACCAGGTCGGCGCCCCCGGGGCGCCGGGCGCCCATTCTGTTGACCCCTCCGTGCCCGGCCGCATAGGTTCCCAGGGACCGTCGGCCGCGAGCACGGGTGGAGGGGTTGCCTTGCCGGTCTGTACGAGGTGCGGTCACCGGAACGCCGAGGCGAGCCGGTTCTGCTCGAACTGCGGAGCACCGCTGCGCCCCGGCGCGCAGGCCGAGCGTGCTTCCGAGACGACCTCGACCATCTCCATCTCCGGTCTGGAGGCGTACGACGCGGAGACGACGGGGCAGACGCCGATCCCGTCGCTGTCCCCCGAGGCGCAGGCCGCCGTCGAGGCGCTGCCCATGGGATCGGCCCTGCTGGTCGTGCGCCGTGGCCCGAACTCGGGCAGCCGCTTCCTGCTGGACGGCGACCTGACGACGGCCGGGCGGCATCCGCAGAGCGACATCTTCCTGGACGACGTGACGGTCTCGCGCCGCCACGTGGAGTTCCGCCGCGGCCAGGACGGCGGCTTCTCGGTCGCCGACGTCGGCAGTCTGAACGGCACGTACGTCAACCGTGAGCGGATCGACTCGGTCCTCCTCGCCAACGGTGACGAGGTGCAGATCGGCAAGTTCCGGCTGGTCTTCTACGCGAGCCAGCGGGGCGTCGGCTTCTGACCGGCCAGGGAAGGTATATGCACAGCACTGCGCCGGGTGGTGCCGGGTCCGCCGGCACCACCTCGGACGGCAAGCTGATGAGCATCGGCACGGTGCTCAACGCGCTGCGCGACGAGTTCCCCGAGGTCACCATCTCCAAGATCCGTTTCTTGGAGGCCGAGGGGCTCGTCGAGCCCCGGCGCACGCCGTCCGGGTACCGCAAGTTCAGCGCGGACGACGTCGCCCGCCTGGCGGCCGTCCTGCGGATGCAGCGTGACCACTATCTTCCGCTGAAAGTGATCCGCGAGCATCTCGACGCCCTCGCGCGCGGCGAACAGGTGCAGCTGCCGTCCCCCGCCGCGCCCGCCGGGGAGCTGTTCGAGGGCCTGGGCGAGTCGGCCGGTGAGCAGCCCACGGCCGCCCGCATCGGCCGGGCGGAGCTGCTGGCCGCCGCGGAGGTCGAGGAGGCCGAGCTCGCCGACTGGGAGGCGTACGGGCTCATCGCACCGGACGCCGAGGGCGGGTACGACATCGAGGCCGTGACGGTCGCCAAGCTGGTGGCCGAACTGGGGCGATTCGGGCTCGAACCCCGCCATCTGCGGGCGGTGAAGGCGGCCGCCGAGCGGGAGGCCAACCTCGTCGAGCAGGTGGTGGCGCCGCTGCGCCGGCACCGCAATCCGCAGACCAGGCACCATGCCGAGGCCACGGCCAGAGAGCTGGCCACGCTGTCCGTACGGCTGCACGCCGCGCTCGTCCAGGCGGCCCTGCGGGTCCGGCCGACGTGAGCAATGGGTGGCCCGACTACCCAAACCGGCCGGGCACGTCCTAGGGTTGCTGTGTGAACGAGCTCGATGTCGTGGGTGTCCGGGTGGAAATGCCTTCCAACCAACCGATCGTGCTCCTACGGGAAGTAGGAGGCGACCGTTACCTGCCCATTTGGATCGGGCCGGGGGAGGCCACCGCCATCGCCTTTGCCCAGCAGGGGATGGCCCCTGCCAGGCCGCTGACGCACGACCTGTTCAAGGACGTGCTGGAAGCGGTGGGCCAGGAACTGACCCAGGTCCGCATCACGGACCTGCGCGAGGGGGTCTTCTATGCCGAACTGGTCTTCGCCAGTGGTGTCGAGGTCAGTGCCCGTCCGTCCGACGCCATAGCGCTGGCGTTGCGCACCGGTACGCCGATCTACGGCACCGACGGGGTCCTCGACGACGCGGGCATCGCCATCCCGGACGAGCAGGAGGACGAGGTGGAGAAGTTCCGCGAGTTCCTCGACCAGATCTCGCCCGAGGACTTCGGCACCAACAGCCAGTGAGCCGGGTGCGCGGAGGGTCGCCTTCCGCGCATTCGAGTAGCCTTTCCCCGTGCGGGGGCACGAGAAACCACTCGCAGGGTGATTATCACTCGGCGTGGCGAGCGCGGCGATCGTTGACGCACCCCGAGTGACTGCATACCGTCGATATGGCAGGTCCCGTCCGGGACGTGGAGGACGGAGGTCGGCGTGGCAATCACCGGCGACGGTACGGCAGCGGAAGGGGCGTTGCCGCTCCACCCCGGGGCGGTCGACCGCACCCCGGCACAGGCTGCCGAGGTGCCGGGGGACCGCGGAGCGGAAACCATCGGCTACCGCGGCCCGACGGCGTGCGCGGCCGCGGGGATCACCTACCGCCAGCTCGACTACTGGGCCCGTACGGGGCTGGTCGAACCGAGCGTACGGCCCGCCTACGGGTCGGGCACTCAGCGGCTCTACAACTTCCGGGACGTCGTCGTCCTGAAGATCGTCAAGCGGCTGCTGGACACCGGGGTCTCCCTCCAGAACATCCGCACCGCCGTCCGGCACCTGCGCTCCCGCGGGCTGTCCGACCTGGCGAGAATGACGCTGATGAGTGACGGCGCGACGGTCTACGAGTGCACCTCGCCCGACGAGGTCGTCGACCTGCTCCAGGGCGGGCAGGGCGTCTTCGGCATCGCGGTGGGTGTGGTGTGGCGTGACGTGGAGGGCGCGTTGTCGCAGCTCCACGGAGAGCGCGTGGACACCGGGGAGACACTGGTCCGGCACAACCCGCACGACGAGCTGGCGCGGCGCCGCAACCGGGCGGGCTGAGCCGCCGTACGGACCGGCGGGGCGCGGCCCAGGTGTCGCTGCCGCCCCCGCCCGTCGTTCGTCATCGGCCGCGGCGGGCGCCGTGGCCTCCCGTACGCCCGTCACGGCGGCCGCCTGCGGCCCCTGAACCTCCTGTGGCCCTTCCTGGCGTCTCCTGAGGCCCGCGGCGTCCCTGGAGCGCACAGGACGCGTCTCACGCCGCAGAAGGCCCCGGAAGCCTCGTACAGCCCCTTCCGGCGCTCCGCGCGCCCGCGGCCCGGCGTGCGCCGGCCAGGGGCAGGCCGGGGCGGGACGCGGCGGCCCGCCGGTGACCGGTCGGCGCGATTGTCAGTGGTGTGGGGGAGCATCGGTCATGTGAGACGTGCCCCGACGATCCTGCATCTGGACATGGATGCGTTCTATGCGTCCGCCGAGCAGGCGGCCAAGCCGAGCCTGCGCGAAAAGCCCGTGGTGGTCGGCGGGATCGGCCCGCGCGGCGTGGTCTCCACGGCGTCGTACGAGGCCCGTGTCTTCGGCGTGCGCTCCGCCATGCCGACGGCCCAGGCCCGCCGCCTCTGCCCGAACGCGGCTTATCTGACGCCGCGCTTCACCCTGTACCGCCGGGTCAGCGACCAGGTCATGGAGCTGCTCCACGAGCTGTCCCCGCTGGTGGAGCCGCTCAGCCTGGACGAGGCGTTCGTGGACCTGGAGGCGGGCGGCGTCGCGGCGGACGCGGCGGCCGCGCGAGCGGTGGGGGAGCGGCTGCGGCGCGACATCAGGCGCAGGACGGGCCTGACCGGGTCGGTGGGGCTGGCCGGGGCGAAGATGCTGGCCAAGATCGCGTCCGAACAGGCCAAGCCGGACGGCCTCGTGGTCATCGAGCCGGGCACGGAGCGCGAGCTGCTCGGCCCGATGACGGTGCGTACGCTGCCCGGCGTCGGCCCGGCCACGGCGGAGACGCTGCGCCGCTCGGGCATCCACACGGTCGCCGAGACGGCCGAGGCGGGCGAGTCCGAGCTCGTCCGCCTCCTGGGCAGGGCGCACGGCGCCGGGCTGTACGCGATGGCGCTGGGCCGTGACGAGCGGCCCGTGGTGGCCGAGCGGGACGCGAAGTCCATATCGGTCGAGGACACCTTCGACGTGGACCTGACCGACCGGACGCGGGTGCGGGCCGAGCTGACGCGGCTGGCGGACCGGTGTGTGCAGCGGCTGCGGGCGGCCGGGCGTTCCGGCAGGACCGTCGTGATCAAGGTGCGGAACTACGACTTCTCGACGCTGACGAGGTCGGAGACGCTGCGCGGGCCCACGGACGACCCCGGGGTGGTGCGGGAGGCGGCGGCCCGGCTGCTGGACCTGGTGGACACCACGGGCGGTGTGCGGCTGCTGGGCGTCGGCGTGTCCGGCCTCGCGGACTTCACGCAGGAGGATTTGTTCGCCCAGCTGGCGACGGAGAAGGCGGCCGAGGAGGAGGCCGAGCGGGAGCGCCGGGCGGTCGACGAGGCGGCGCGGCAGGCCGTGGCGGAGCCCGGGCCGGAGCGCCCCCGGCGCTGGCTCCCCGGGCTCGACGTGGTGCATGACGAACACGGAGCCGGGTGGGTGCAGGGCAGCGGCGTGGGCCGGGTGACCGTACGGTTCGAGCAGCCGTGGTCCGGGCCCGGCCGGGTGCGCACGTTTCCCGTGGACGATCCGGCGCTGCGGCCCGGTGAGCCGTTGCCGCTGGTGGGCGGGCCGCCGGACGGGTGGCCCGGCGCTCCCGCCGGCCGCGCGGGCGGGGAGCCGCACGGCGGCCGGGCCGAGGGGTCCGGCAGCCGCCCGCCGGGGGAACCGGGCGGGCGTGCCGACCCCGCGTCCGCCCCTCAGTCCTCCACGCCGGCCACCCGCCCGAACTCGGTGTCGGCCGGCGCGGAGTCCGAGCCGGGCACGGGATCGGGGGCCGGGATGTCCAGCCGGTAGTGGTGGTAGAGCTGTAGTTCCTGCTCCGGCGAGAGGTGGCGGCCCACCCCGAAGTCCGGCGCGTCCCTGATCAGCTTGCGGTCGTAGGGGACGTGCAGTGCCTCGTCGACCAGGTCGCTGGGCTCCAGGGGCACGAACGCGTCCCGGCTGAAGATCCCGGTGCGTACGGCCGCCCATTCCGGTTCGCCGGTCGCGTCGTCCAGGTACACCTCGTCGACGGTGCCGATCTTGGTTCCGTTCTTGTCGAACGCCTTGCGGCCGATCAAGCTGCGGGGATCGATATCGGTCTGCACGGTCCCTCCAAGTGGTCGCAACTGCCTTGTGACAACTACCAAACGGCACATTTCATGCCCCGGCCACTCGAAGGAACGTCCGTTCGCCGCGCTGGTAGGCTGGCGAACGGCTGCAGACCCCATG
The DNA here is from genome assembly GCF_042732265.1 of Streptomyces sp. NPDC059788. NCBI lineage: Bacteria > Bacillati > Actinomycetota > Actinomycetes > Kitasatosporales > Streptomycetaceae > Streptomyces > Streptomyces sp. NPDC059788. The sequence continues at coordinate 11,303 of NZ_JBHWHY010000081.1, forward strand.
CGGGAGAGTCCCTTGTCGATCATGGCGGGGGCGCCGAAGGAGCAACTCCTCCCCGGAATCTCTCAGGCACACGTACCGCATGGACGAGGTCACTCTGGAAAGCAGGGCGGGCCACGGACGGGCACAGCGCCGGAACCCCTCCTCACCGACGGTGAAAGCCGGTACCGCGTGCGGGACCGGTGAAGCTCTCAGGTTGAGATGACAGAGGGGGAGGCCGTCCGGGCACCAGCGCCGTGGTGCCCCGCGTAGGTCGAAACGACCAGGAGGCCCCCGCAGATGACCACCAACCGCATCCCGCTGACCGAGCTGGAACGAGGTACCCCGTTCGAGCAGCGGCACATCGGGCCCGGCCCGGAGGCCCAGGCCAAGATGCTCGCGCAGGTCGGGTTCGGATCGCTGGACGAACTGACCGCGGCCGCCGTCCCGGACGTGATCAAGAGCGCGGAGGCGCTGGGGCTGCCCCAGGGCCGTACCGAGGCCGAGGTGCTGGCCGAGCTGCGCGCGCTCGCGGACCGCAACCAGGTGCTCGCCCCGATGATCGGGCTCGGCTACCACGGCACGTTCACCCCGCCGGTGATCCTGCGCAACGTGATGGAGAACCCCGCCTGGTACACCGCCTACACCCCGTACCAGCCGGAGATCTCCCAGGGCCGCCTCGAAGCGCTCCTCAACTTCCAGACCATGGTCGCCGACCTGACCGGCCTGCCGACCTCCGGTGCCTCGCTGCTGGACGAGGGCACGGCCGCCGCCGAGGCGATGTCCCTCGCGCGGCGCGTGGGCAAGGTCAAGCAGGGCGTCTTCCTGGTCGACGCCGACTGCCTGCCGCAGACCGTCGCCGTGATCGAGACCCGCGCCGAGCCGACCGGCGTCGAGGTCGTGGTGGCCGACCTGTCCGAGGGCATCCCGGCGGAGGTCGCCGAGCGCGGTGTCTTCGGCGTGCTGCTCCAGTACCCGGGTGCGTCCGGTGCCGTACGGGACCCGCGTGCCCTCATCGGGCAGGCGCACGAGCTGGGCGCGATCGTGACCGTCGCCGCCGACCTGCTCGCACTGACGCTGCTGACCTCGCCGGGCGAGCTGGGCGCGGACATCGCCGTCGGCACCACCCAGCGGTTCGGTGTGCCGATGGGCTTCGGCGGTCCGCACGCCGGGTTCATGGCCGTACGCGAGAAGTTCGCCCGCAGCCTGCCCGGCCGCCTGGTGGGCGTCTCCGTGGACGCCGACGGCAACAAGGCCTACCGCCTCGCCCTCCAGACGCGTGAGCAGCACATCCGCCGCGAGAAGGCCACCAGCAACATCTGCACCGCGCAGGTGCTGCTCGCCGTGATGGCGGGCATGTACGCCGTCTACCACGGGCCGGACGGGCTCGCGGCCATCGCGCGCCGTACGCACCGCTACGCCTCCATATTGGCAGAGGGCCTGCGCGCCGGCGGCGTGGAGGTCGTGCACGGCGGGTACTTCGACACGCTGACCGTACGGGTGCCGGGCCGGGCCGCGGAGGCCGTCGCCGCGGCCCGCGAGGGCGGGGTCAACCTGCGGCTGGTCGACGCGGACCTGGTGGGCGTCGCCTGTGACGAGACCACCGGACGCGCGCAGGTGCACGCGGTGTGGAGCGCCTTCGGTGTCCGGGCCGACATCGAGCAGCTCGACGCCGACGTGGCCGACGCGCTGCCCGCGGAGCTGCTGCGCGGCGACGCGTACCTGACGCACCCGGTCTTCCACCAGCACCGTTCCGAGACCGCGATGCTGCGCTACCTGCGCCGCCTGTCGGACAAGGACTACGCGCTGGACCGCGGCATGATCCCGCTCGGCTCCTGCACGATGAAGCTGAACGCGACCACCGAGATGGAGCCGGTCACCTGGCCCGAGTTCGGACAGCTGCACCCCTTCGCGCCGGTCGAGCAGGCGCAGGGCTACCTGACGCTCATCACGGAGCTGGAGGAGCGGCTGGCCACGGTCACCGGCTACGACAAGGTCTCCATCCAGCCGAACGCCGGATCGCAGGGCGAACTGGCGGGCCTGCTGGCCGTACGGGCGTACCACCGCGCCAACGGGGACGAGCAGCGCACCGTCTGCCTGATCCCGTCCTCGGCGCACGGCACCAACGCCGCCAGCGCCGTGATGGCCGGCATGAAGGTCGTCGTCGTCAAGACCGGCGAGGACGGCGAGGTCGACACCGACGACCTGCACGCCAAGATCGAGCAGTACCGGGACCAGCTCGCGGTGCTGATGGTGACCTACCCGTCCACGCACGGCGTGTTCGAGGAGCACATCACGCAGATCTGCGCCGCCGTGCACGACGCGGGCGGCCAGGTGTACGTGGACGGCGCCAACCTCAACGCGCTGGTCGGGCTCGCCGAGCCCGGCAAGTTCGGCGGCGACGTCTCGCACCTGAACCTGCACAAGACCTTCTGTATCCCGCACGGCGGCGGCGGCCCCGGCGTCGGCCCGGTCGGCGTACGCGCCCACCTGGCGCCGTACCTGCCCAACCACCCGCTGCAGCCCACCGCGGGCCCGGAGACGGGTGTGGGGCCCATCTCCGCCGCGCCGTGGGGTTCCGCGGGCATCCTCCCCATCTCCTGGGCGTACGTCCGGCTGATGGGCGGCGCGGGCCTGACGCGCGCCACCCAGGTCGCGGTGCTCGGCGCCAACTACATCGCCAAGCGTCTGGAGCCGCACTACCCCGTGCTCTACACCGGCCCCGGCGGCCTGGTCGCGCACGAGTGCATCATCGACGTACGGCCGCTGACCAAGGCGACCGGTGTGAGCATCGACGACGTCGCCAAGCGGCTGATCGACTACGGCTTCCACGCGCCGACGATGTCGTTCCCGGTGGCCGGCACGCTGATGATCGAGCCGACCGAGAGCGAGGACCTGCACGAACTCGACCGGTTCTGCGACGCGATGATCGCGATCCGCGCGGAGATCGACAAGGTCGGCTCGGGGGAGTGGGACAAGGACGACAACCCGCTGCGCAACGCACCGCACACCGCGGCGGCGCTCGGCGGCGAGTGGACGCACCCGTACACCCGTGAGGAGGCGGTCTTCCCGGCCGGCGTCGAGGCGGCGGAGAAGTACTGGCCGCCGGTGCGCCGTATCGACGGTGCGTTCGGTGACCGCAACCTTGTCTGCTCCTGCCCGCCGCTGGAGGAGTACGACGACTGATCCACCGCGGCGCTCGCGCGCACGCGAAGGGCCCTCGGCGTCGACGCCGGGGGCCCTGTTGTCTGTTGTGCTCTGTTGTTCTGTGTGCTGTGCCGTGCTGTGCGGTCGTGCGTGGTTCCGTGCGCCGAGGTGATCAGGCGGCGGTGGCCACGTGCGGCGTGCCCAGGACCCGGTGCGGCGCGATGACCTGGCCGTCCGGGAGCAGTTCACCGGTGTCCTCGAACAGGAGGACACCGTTGCACAGCAGGCTCCAGCCCTGCTCCGGGTGGTGCGCCACCAGGTGGGCGGCCTCCCGGTCGGCGGAGTCTGCGGTCGGGCACGGCGGTTGATGCTGGCACATGGATGAAGTCTTTCGCTGCGATGTGGTCTGATTCGTCCTGCGGCTCGACGAGATGCTCATGGCCGCTCCCCCGTTTCAGTAGGTCGATACCAGTGTTGCCCCACGGGCCGGATTCCGCAGGGATTTGGCTGCAGCGGCACTCACTAGATAATGACGCATCACCCGTGCGGTCGGTTCATTTCAAGTGCGTGGCGTCCGAAGGGCGTTGGGAGCAGGACCGATGCGTACTCCGCGCGGGTGAGCGCAGCGGAGCGCCCCGCGACCGTGAAGGGCGCGGGGCGCGTTCCTGTGGGACGGTGTGCTCCTGTGCGCGGTTGTGTCGTACCGCCTCGGCCGATAGCCGCGGAGAACCCCCTGCCGGGTCCTAGGCCGGTGTCCCCATGAGGGGGGCCGGTGCGAGACGCAGGGTCAGCCGCGGCAGCAGGTCCGCCACCCGGTGCGGGCGATGGGCGGCGATGCCCGGCGGGGCCGGGGCCAGCGGTACGAGCACGTCACCCGGAGCGGGCACGCCCTCGGAGCCGTCGGCGGTGATGTCGTGGTGCAGCCACAGGGTGAGCATGTACAGCTCCGGCACGGACAGCAGGCGTGGCTGGTACGGCGTCGGTACGGACTCCGCCTGGCGCAGTGCCCGTTCGGTCGACGTGACGTAGGGGCCCTCGCAGAAATGCGAGAAGGTCCAGCCGTCCGCAGTGAGCATCGCTTCCGCTGTCGCCACGGCCCGTTCGCCGCCGCGGATCAGGAAGCGCCAGCCGGCCAGCCGGGTGCGGGGCGGTCCGGCAGGATGGCTGACATCGTCCAACACGTGGACGGGCAGGGGGAGTTCGGGGGTGAGCGGCCCCTGGTGGACACGGAGGGCGGGGGTGCGGGCCTCGCGCACGGCGGTGGGGGAACCGAGGGCGGCGAGGACGCTGCGGAGGGCGGGCGCGGGGGCAGGGGGGACATGCAGCGGCATGGTGGGTCGCCTCTCACTTGGGAGACACGGTGGTGCTGGGCAAGGTGCGGACGACGTCGTCAGCGTGCGGGGTCAGAGCGCCGGTACATGGCCGACCGGGGATGTCGGCCCGGCGGGGGTCAGCCGCATTGCCACAGCCCCGGTGGAACACCGCGACGCTGGGCGCCAACTCTCTGCCTCGTCAGCGAAGTTTATACGACGTGTGTTCACCAGGTGTTTCGGCTAGCCGCTCCGGGGATTGCCGACAAGGCGATATCCGGACCGGCCCGCAAGGTGTTTTCGGCACCTTTGCGCGGCACCCCGGCGCGGCGGCCTCGTATTTCGCCGTGAACACGGTAGGCCGGATCCGGACGGTCTTTTTCCGGATCTCGACGCCGTTTACCACGACGTAATGAGCTGATCTCCGGACCCGACGGTATGCCCTCGGAATGTGCCAGCCCGTACGTCTCCCGGAGCCTACCGGTTCAGGCGCATGTCCGAGGCGTTGACGATCGGATTGCCGGGCATCATCGACCGTAGCGCGATCGCCTGGCGCCGTCGGGGAGCCCGGCAGCCCCGGGCACTGCCGGAAGATCCCGGGCGGCCCGCCGCACCGGGCCCGTCGTCACGAGGAGGGACGCTTCGATGGGGGAGAAGGTCGCGGCGGGCGGTGTCGGGCTCACCGACCGGCAACGCTACAGAAGAAAGCTGCACGAGTGTCTGACGGGATTGCGGAGGCTCCTGGCGGACAAGCGGTTCGACCGTCCGAAGAACCTGATGGGGCTTGAGATCGAATTGAATCTCGCGGGGCCGGACGGTATGCCGAGAATGATGAACTCACAGGTCCTGGAGCGCATCGCGAGCCGTGATTTCCAGACCGAACTGGCTCAATGCAACCTGGAAGTCAATATCCTTCCGCACCGGCTGTCCGGGCGTGTCCTCGACCAGCTCGCCGAGGAACTGCGCACGGGTCTGGCCTATGCCGACCGCAAAGCGGCCGAGGTGTCCGCCCGCATCGTGATGATCGGAATTCTGCCCACGCTGGCCGCCGAGGACCTGGTCGCCTCCAACCTCTCGGAGATCGACCGTTACGTCCTGCTCAACGACCAGATGCGGGCCGCGCGCGGCGAGGACTTCCAGATCGACCTGGAGGGCGTCGAGCGGCTGGTCTCCTCCTCCGCCTCCATCGCGCCCGAGGCCGCGTGCACCTCCGTCCAGCTGCACCTCCAGGTCACCCCGAACCGCTTCCCCGCCGTCTGGAACGCGGCCCAGGCCATCGCCGCCGTACAGATCGCGGTCGGCGCCAACTCGCCGTTCCTCTTCGGCCGCGAACTGTGGCGCGAGTCCCGCCCGCCGGTGTTCCAGCAGGCCACCGACGTACGGCCGCCGGAGCTGCGCGCCCAGGGGGTACGGCCGCGCACCTGGTTCGGAGAGCGCTGGATCGACGACCCGTACGACCTCTTCGAGGAGAACCTGCGGTTCTTCCCGCCGCTGCTGCCCATCCACTCCGACGAGGAGCCCCTGTCCGTCCTGGACGACGGCGGCATCCCGAGCCTGGCGGAGCTGGTGCTGCACAACGGCACCGTCTACCGCTGGAACCGCCCCGTGTACGGCGTCGCCGACGGCGTTCCGCACCTCAGGGTCGAGAACCGGGTCCTGCCCGCCGGTCCGACCGTCACCGACGTCATCGCCAACACGGCCTTCTACTACGGACTCGTGCGGACGCTGGCCGAGGAGCCGCGGCCGGTGTGGACGCGGATGCCGTTCGCCGCCGCGGCCGGGAACTTCGACACCGCGTGCCGCCGGGGGATCGACGCCGTACTGAAGTGGCCGCGGGCCGGCCGTTCCGGCGGCCTCGCCGAGATCCCCGCCGTGCGCCTGGTACGCCAGGAACTGCTGCCGATGGCCGCCGCCGGCCTGGACGCCTGGGGTGTCGCGCCGGCCGACCGGGACCATTACCTCGGCGTCATCGAGGAACGCTGCCGACGCCGCGTCAACGGGGCGTCCTGGCAGGCCGCCGCGTACCATCACGCGCTCGGCCGCGGCCTGGACCGTGGCGCGGCGCTGGCGGCGATGACCCAGCGGTACAGCGAGCTGATGCACTCGGGTGAGCCGGTGCACGCCTGGCCCGTCGAGTGGACCGCCGCGCCGGTGGCGGCGGGTTGGGAGTGACGGGACCCGGGGTCTCCTCGTTACGGGAGCGGGGCGGGCGGGGCGCCGTGGGAGCCGGGGCGTTCCGCCCGGCACGGCGCCGTCGCGTCGGCCTTGGGGTCCCGGGCGTCGGCCTCCGGCGAGGAGGCGTCAGCCGACGCTGAGCTGCCGCTCCGCCGCCTCGGCCGGGCCGACCGCGGGACGTCGGCCTCCCGCACGATGGCGGAGAGACCGGTGGTACGCGAGCGGCAGTACGCGACCGTCGCGTCCCGCCCGAGTGTCCCCGCCTTTTCGCACCGGGCGCGGTAGCGGGCGGGCGACGTCCTCGTACGGATCGTCCTCGTACGGATCGCCCGGGCCCCGTACGGGATGCCGGGGCCCGCATCGGGCAAGCTATGACGTTCCAGCCATGACGTTCCGGTCACGACCGTGCCATGACGTCCCATGGCGGCAGTGCGCTCATGCGGCAGCGCGGAAGCAGTGCGGAACTGGAGGCAGCTGTGCAGTCGGACGCGAGTCCCGTGACCGGTGCGGATTCCCCCGGCCGGGGGCGGCGGGGGCCGGGCGGAGGGTGGGACGGCGGCGAGGCCGGTGTGTCCGACGGGCTCTCGAAGCCGGTCCTGCGCGGCGAGACGGTGCTGGTCCTGGCGCTCTCGCTCGGCGCGAGCGGTGTGTCCGCGCTCATCAGTTTCATCGGATCGCTGACCAAGCCCGGTGGCCTCAAGGACCAGGCCGCGATGCTCAACTCCTCGCACGCGCCCGGACGCCCGTGGCTCGACCTGGCCTGGCAGACGTTCGGCATCGCCACCGCGCTCGTCCCCGTCGCGCTGGTGGCGCACCTGCTGATGCGGGAACGGGCCGGCGGGCTGCGCGCGGTCGGCTTCGACCTGCGCAGGCCCGGATTCGACCTGAGTCGCGGCGCCGGCGTGGCGGCGGTCATCGGCGGCAGCGGACTGCTGCTCTATCTCGGGGCGCGGGCCGCGGGCTTCAACCTGACGGTGGTGCCCGAGGCACTGCCCGACGTGTGGTGGAAGTTTCCCGTACTGATCGCCTCGGCGGCGCAGAACGCCGTCGTCGAGGAGGTCATCGTCGTCGGCTATCTGCTGCGGCGGCTGGGACAGCTGGGGTGGACCCCGGTGGCCGCGCTGGCGGTGAGCGCGGCGCTGCGCGGTTCGTACCACCTCTACCAGGGCGTCGGCGGACTCATCGGCAACATGGTGATGGGTGTGATCTTCGTACTGCTGTACCGGCGCTGGGGGCGCGTCGGCCCGCTGGTCGCCGCGCACGCGCTGATCGACATCGTGGCGTTCCTCGGGTACGCGCTGCTGGCGGGGAAGGTGGGGTGGCTGCCCACGGTGTGAGGCGCCGGGGTGCCGGGCCCGGCCGGGGCTGCGGCCGGGCCCGGCGGACACGTCGGGCATGCGGCGGCGGTCAGGGCGCGGCGAGCAGCTCGCCGTCGATGACCGTGACGGCCGAGCCCGTGAGCAGCGTACGGTCGCCGCGCAGCGCGGTCCGTACGATGCCGGTGCGGCGGGCCGGACCCTGGAGGCCACTGAGTTCGTCGCGGCCCAGCCTGGCCGACCAGAACGGCGCGAGCGCGGTGTGCGCGCTGCCCGTCACCGGGTCCTCGTCGATGCCGACGGCGGGGAAGAAGCAGCGGCTGACGAAGTCGTAGCCGCCGTCGGACGCTTCGGCGCGGGCCGTGGCGATCACCCCGCGGCCGCCGGGCGAGGCGAGGGCCCGTACGTCCGGCTCCAGCGCCCGCACGGACTTCTCGTCGGCCAGCTCGACGAGCAGGTCACCGAGGTTCTCGCCGGTGTCGTACGCGCCACGGACCTCGGTGCCCAGTGCCTCGGCGACGGCCGGCGGCACCTCGACCGGGGTGAGCGGCGCCGTCGGAAAGTCCATGGTGATCGCGCCGCTGTCGTCGGCCGTCGTGATCAGCACGCCGCTGCGGGTGGTGAAACGGACCGTGCCGGTGGCGGTGCCGGTGGTGTGCAGGACGTGCGCGGTGGCCAAAGTGGCATGACCGCACATGTTCACCTCGGCGGCCGGGGTGAGCCAGCGCAGGGCCCAGTCGGCGTCGCCGCCCGCGGGCAGCGGGTGCGCGAAGGCGGTCTCGGAGAGGTTGACCTCGGCGGCGACGCGCTGGAGCCAGGCGTCGTCGGGGAAGCCGCCGGCGTCGAACAGGACGACTCCGGCGGGGTTGCCGCCGAAGGGGTGGTCGGTGAAGGCGTCAACGATGCGAATCCTCATGGCTTGGACCCTAGAGGGCCACATCATTACCGACCAATGCCAATCGGGTTCGACTGGACTGATTTCGTGCCCGCAAGATGAGAAGTGGCGGCTCCGGAGGAGGGGGAGAGCGAGGCCAGTCGGCGATGCGGCCTTCTCAAGGCGCGGTGAGCGGCTCGGCCTCGTACGCGCGGTGCAGCAGCGCCATGAAGTCCGGTGCGTCCGGCAGGGGCTCCGTGCCGATCCGGTGCACGGCCACACCGGGCGTCCACGAGTTCATGACCACACCACCGGCCAGCGCGGGCAGATCGGCGAGCGTGACCTCCTGGACCCGCTGGGGGACACCGAGGCGGTCCAGCTGCCGTCGGACGACGCCCATCGTGATGCCGCCCAGCATCTCGGCCGCGGGCCACACCACCGTCCGGCCGTCCCAGAAGGCCAGGTTCCAGATGGAGCCCTCGCTGAGCCGGCCGCGCCGGTCGACGAACGCGGCGTCGTCGAAGCCCCGGCCCACGGCCTCACGGAGGAAGTACGTCTTGCCGACCTCGCCGACGTGCTTCAGGGCCGGGAGAGGCCGTTCGTACGCGACGGCCGCGAGCGTCAGCGGCCCCTGCGGTCCGTACGCCGCCGGGCCCGTACGTACCAGCACCTGGGGCTCCACATCCGCCCCGGCCACGGCGAATTCGCCCGGGGGCAGATACACGGTGGCCGTCAGCGAGAGGTCGGCCGGCCCGGCCTCCAGCGCAGCCCGCAGGCAGGCCCGCACCCGGTCGTCGGATATCGCGCGGCCGAACATCTCCAGCGAGGCGGATCGCAGCCGCTCCAGGTGGAGGTCGAGGCCCCGGACCCGGCCCCCGCGCACCTGCATGGCGGTGAAGTGGGCGTACCCGGCGAAGGCGAGCGGTGCCAGTTCCGCGGCGGTCGCCGCCCGGCCGTTAAGGTGAACAACGAAAGAGGTCATGACGTCACTCCAGCGATACGGGTACGGGGCGCGAGCGCGAGTACGCGGGGCGCGAGCGGCGGCCCGCCGCCGGCGCAGTGGTCGGCGGGTGCGGAATGTTCGCTCCGGGGGAGACGTTAGGGCTTCACATCAATGAGAAGGTCAACTTCGGGCGGGGGAACATGCTGATCGGGGAGTTGTCCCGGCGTACCGGAGTCAGCGCGCGGTTGCTGCGGTACTACGAGGAACAGGGCCTGCTGACCGCCGGGCGGGGCCCGAACGGCTACCGCTGCTACGACGACGACACGGTGCTCACCGTGCGGCAGGTCCGGGCGCTGCTGGACGCGGGCCTGACCACCGAGGTGATCCGCGCGGTGCTGCCGTGCGCCCGGGGCGAGCAACCGGAGTTCGAGATGTGCGTGGACGTACAGACCATCCTCAGCCGCGTACTGGCGGACACGGACGAACGCATCGACGACCTCCGGCGCAGCCGCAGCGCCCTCGCGGGGTACTTGGAGCGGAAGGCCTGAGCGGGTGCCCTTTATGCTGAGCCCGTGACACCGAAGAGCGAGCAGGGGCCGGCGCTGCGGGCGGACGCCGCACGCAACCGCGCCCGGGTGTTGCAGGTCGCCCGCGAACAACTGGCCGCGGGTGACGACTCGCTCCAGCTGAACACCATCGCCCGGCTCGCCGGCGTCGGGGTGGGAACCGTCTACCGGCACTTCCCCAACCGCCACGCGCTGTGGGAGGCGCTGTCGGCCGAGCGCTTCCAGGAACTGGTCGACGAGGCCCGGGCCGCGGCCGCCGACGAGGACGCGCTCGCGGGCCTGCACCGCCTGCTGCGGTTCACCCTCGTACACGCCTTGGACGACACCGGGTTCACCGCGGTACTGGAATCCGCCAGCGACAACGAGACGCAGACCTCGGTACTGAAGGCCGAACTCGACCAGGCCGTCGCGGAGCTGCTCGACCGTGCCCGCCGGGCCGGTGCCATCCGGCGCGACGTCGAGGCCGACGACGTGCGCCGCCTGCTCTGCGGCATCGAGCACGCCGCGCGCTCCGGCGACAGCGATCCGCATCGCGTCGAGGTCTATCTCGACGTCCTCCTCCGGGGGCTCCGCGCGGCGGGCTGACGGCGGGGCGGGGGCGGGGGGCCGCCTTGGCTTCTTGTGCCTCTTCGGGGTTCTTGGATTGCGCGGGCTCGGCTCGCGTTCCCCGCCTTCTTGATTCGCCGGCTTCGCGTTCCTCTGTTCAGCTAACCGGATGACTATCCGTTTGTGCTAGCGTGCCCGCATCGAATCGGATAGCTATCCGGTTGTGGTGGCCGGTTGGCCGGTTGGCGAGATGGCGGAGGGCTGGCCTGATGGAGCAGCGGGCAGTGGTGACGGCGGGGACCGGAGGAATCGGTCTGGAGACCGCGAAGGGGCTGGCGGCGTACGGACTCGCGGTCACCGTGATCGGCCGCGACGCCGGGCGCGGTGCCCGCGCGGTCGAGCGGATCGCCGCGGTCGCGACGGGAGGTGAGCCGCGGTTCGTGGCGGCGGACCTGGCGTCGCTGGGCGAAGTCCGGGCCCTCGCCGCCCGGCTGGCGGCCGAGGAGCCGCTGAAGGTTCTGGTCAACAATGTGGGCGCGATGTTCGCGGACCGGCAGCGGACCGTCGACGGGATCGAGGCGACGTTCGCCGTCAACCATCTCTCGCCGTACCTGCTGACGGAGCTCCTCCTCGATCGGCTCCGGGCCGGCGGGCCGAGCCGGATCGTGAACGTCAGCTCCGGGGCGATCCGGGCCGCCAAGCGCACCTTCGACGCCGTCGAACCGCCGGGCGGCTACTACGGCTTCCACTGGTACGGCCGGGCCAAGCTCGCCAACCTGGCCTACACCCTGGATCTGGCGGAGCGTCTGCGCGGCAGCGGCGTCACGGTCTTCGCGGCCGACCCCGGCGGCGCCGCGACCGACCTGACCAACGGCACCATGCGCTCACCGAAGATCGTCTCTCCGGCGCTGCGCCTCCTGTGGCCCCTGGTCCGGCGCACCTTCGAACGCTCCACCGCGGGCCCCGCGTCCGCGGCTGCCCGGTCCTCCGTCGTCGCCGCCACCGACGCCTCGCTCGACGGGCGGACCGGCCTGCTCATCGGCCCCGGCGGCGCCCCCGTACCCGCCTTCCGCGGCAGTACCGACCCCCGGACGGTTGGCGATGTGCTCAGGCTCAGCCGGCAGCTGGCGCCGCTCGGCGAGGCGCGGGGAGCGGTGGCTCCGTAGCGATGTGTCAGGAGTGGAAGTCCCGGCCGTAGTCGTCCCGGCTCGCGGCGAAGTCGTCCGGACGGTCGCGGCGAAGCTCCTCGTACCGCTGCGCGAAGACGTCGAGGGCCTGGTGAAGCGTGCAGCCCGACGCCTCGCGGATCGTCTTGAGCGCGCAGATGATCCGGTGCTCCAGAATGTCGCGGTCCACGCTCCCGGGCAGCTGGTCCATGGGGCGCGAGCCTACTCGGCGCGCGCCGCGCCAGGGGTGCCCCGGGTCAGTGCGTCGACCGGTGCCCCGATCCGGCCGGGCAGGGGTCCGGTGAGCGGGAACGGTTCCGCGAGCCGGCCCGGCGGCCGGTCTTCCTCCCGCTCGTCGTCCGCGGCCCACTCCTCGTCGGCCTCCGGGCGGGGCACGGTCAACGGCATCAGGCCGTGGCCGGGCCCTGCCGGGCGTTGCCCACCTCCGCGACGAAGGACCGGTACTCGACCGGTAGAGCGATGCCGTGGGATTCCTCGAACGCCCGGATCTCCGTCTCCGGCAGCCGTGGCGCCAGCGTGTACCGATGCGTGCGCGCCCCGAAACGCTCCCGTTCCGGGTCCCGTGCGGCCATCTCCCGTATCTGTGCGCGGACGCCGTGCTCGTCCCAGTTCCCCATCCGGCAACCGTAGCGACGGCTTCCGCGCCCCGGCCTGAAACTCGGTCCTGACCCTGCCCCCGTCCGCTCGGTGCGCGGCCATCGGCTGGGGACTTCCGCAGCCGGGCCTCTGTGCGGCGCGATCGGTCTCCGAGAGGGGCACCGAAAGCAGGCGCCGACCTCGGGCGTTGCCATCCGAACAGTTCCGATATATCGTTGAGGCATCGCGAACGATCAGAGCGATGTCGCGATTGATCAACAATGCAACGACGAGAAGAAAGGAGCGCCCTCATGCGTTCCCATGGACACGAACATCACGGACAGGGCCGCCACGGTGGCCGAGGAGACTACGAAGGCCGGTTCGAGGGGCGGCGAGCCGCGTTCGGGCCGTTCGGGCCGCCCTTCGGCGGGCCGCCGTTCGGTGGCCGGGGCCGCGGCGGCGGGCCGCGCGGCCGGGCGCGGCGCGGTGACGTACGCGCCTCGATCCTGGCCCTGCTCAAGGACCGGCCGATGCACGGTTACGAGATGATCCAGGAGATCGCCGAGCGCAGTGGCGGCGCCTGGAAGCCGAGCCCCGGCTCGGTGTACCCCACCCTCCAGCTCCTGGAGGACGAGGGGCTGATCAGCAGCGAGAGCGAGGGCGGCAAGAAGCTCTTCTCGCTGACCGAGGCCGGACGTACGGAGGCGGAGAACGTCGCCGACGCCCCCTGGGAGGAAGCCGGCCGGGGCATCGACTGGGAGGCCATGAACGAGATCCGCAAGGCGGGTGGCGGCCTGGTCGAGGCATTCCGGCAGGTCTGGGCCACCGGTACGCCCGAGCAGCGGGAAAAGGCCGTCAAGGTGGTCAACAAGGCCCGCAAGGAGCTGTATCTGATCCTCGCCGAGGACGAGTGAGCCGTTCGCGGCCGACTGCGCGGCGTTGAGGCGTGGAGATGATGAGTGAGCTCGCCTGGGGCCGTGACTGGGGAAATCCCTGGTCACGGCCCTTTCGTGTACAGGGTGGGCGCGCGCCGGAGGGGGCGGGAGTGCCGCCGCGGCGATTCGCAGTCCCGTCGCTGCCCCGTTGTCGTCAGGCGGGGGTGGGGGAGGGGGCGCTCCAGGGGGGCGCTGCCAGCAGCCGGTCGACGTGGCCGCGCAGCAGGCCCCGTCCCGGGTCGACCGGTATCAGCAGACGGTCGGGGCGCCCCCGGCTCAGGTGCAGCAGGCTCTCGGCTATGACGTCGTCGACCCAGGCGAACGGACGGCGTCCGGCGTACCGCAGCAGCCGCGGCCAGATGCGGCCCGGCGCGCCGTCGTGACCGGCGGCCCCGCGGCTCTCCGGGTGGCCCCGGGGGCCGGTGAATTCGACGACGGGGAGCCTGGGCAGCTCCAGTAAGGGGGCGATGTGGGTGTTCGCGTCGTGCTCCCAGGTGGTGGCCCACACGAGGTCGTACGTGTCCGACAGTTCGCGCAGCCAGTCGACGTGGTCGACGGAGAGCAGCACGGTGAAGTCGAGCAGGGAGTGGGCGGTGAAACCGGCGGTGGGCAGTACCGGGTTGAGGACGCCGTCGATGCCCAGGAAGAGCAGCGGGCGGTGGGTCGGAAGACCGGACGCCGGGGCGGGCTCGGAGTCGGGGCCGGAATGGGGGCCGGAGCCGGAGCCGGAATCGGGATCGGTGTCGGGGTGGCTGGCGGCCATTGAACTCCTCGGACTCCTTCGTGACGGGAACGGGGCGGAAGGGCGGACGGCACGTCGGTGGCCGAGTGGTGCTCGGGGGCAGTGCGCAGTTCGGGGCGGAGGTGAGGCTCGGGGCGCTCGGGGGCTCTCGGAGCACTCGGGCCGGTGTGCTGTGAGGGAGGGGACGTGCCGGGGCCGTCCCCTGGTTGCCCGCAGGGCGTGTACGGCAGCTGTGTGCGCCCCTCGGAGCGCTCCGGGTTGGCGCCTCGCATCTCCTCCGCAAGGATGAGATTCCGGAAAGGCGTGCCCAACCACGGGCGGATGCGCAAATGCTTCCCGCCGGGGATGTTCCGGGCGTCAGCTGCTGGTGGGGTGGGGATTGTGCAAAACCGTACTGCGTACAACAGCGGAGGAGGCCCGCCTCGCGAGGACCTCGAAACGCATCTCACCGTGGAACTCGCGTCGGTGATCTCCGCCGCGCGCAGGCGGGCCACGCGTGACGGCGACCGCCAGGTGGACACGGCCCATCTGCTGCACGGGCTGCTGGAGTCGGACCCCTCGGTCCGGGCGGCGTTCGACGGCGGGCCGCAGGTCGCCCGGCTGCTCGGCTATCTCGTGCAGCGCAGCATCGGTTACGGACTTCAGTGGCACGGTACGGTCGAGGACTCCGGCGCGGTGCCGATGGTGACCGAGGGAGTGGTGCCGGGCTGGTCGCCCGCCGCGGCCGCCGCCCTGGACGGCGCACTCGACCGCGCGCACGCCCGCTACGCGACCCATGCCGCCTGCCTCGACCTGCTCGCGTCCCTCGTCGACGATCCCGAGTCGCGCGCCGTCGAGGTGCTGCGCCGGGCCGCGGTCGATACGGAACAGCTCGCCGCCCGGCTGGACGGGGACCGCTCGGGCCAGGAATGACAGGCGTATCAGGGGTGACGCTGCTGACGGCGCCTGCCATCATGAGCCGATGCGCACGTCTACGGGGAACCAGGCGGTCGGAGCGGGTCGAGTGGGGCGAGCGGCCCAGGCGCCACATGTGGGTCCGATGGGTCCGGTGGCGCAGGCGGCGTCGGGGGCCGAGGGGAGCTTTGGGCTCGCAGGAGCTTCGGGGGCCCCGGGTTCCACAGGGGCTCCTGAGGCTTCCGGAACTTCAAGGTCTTGGAGGATCTTCCGCACCTCCCGCACCTCCCATACCCCTCGCACCTCCCGCACTTCCGGGGCGCCCCGCACCCCCAAGCGGCCCGGGGACCCGGTACATCCGGGAAGCGAGGACACCACCGGCCGGGCCCGGAACGTCGGACTCGTCCTGGCGCTGATCTCCGCCTTCGCCTTCGGCGGTTCGGGTGTGGCCGCCAAACCCCTGATCTCGGCGGGCCTCGAACCGCTGCACGTCACCTGGCTACGGGTCGCGGGCGCCGCCCTCGTCATGCTGCCCGTCGCCTGGCGGCACCGGCGACTGCTGCTGCGCCGCCCCGCCCTCCTCATGGGCTTCGGCTTGCTCGCGGTGGCCGGTGTGCAGGCGTGCTACTTCGCGGCGCTGTCCCGCATCCCGGTGGGGGTCGCGCTGCTCATCGAATACCTCGCGCCCGCGCTGGTGCTCGGCTGGGTCCGGTTCGTCCAGCGCAAGCCGGTCTCGCGGGCCGCGGCCGTCGGGGTGGTGCTGGCGGTCGGCGGGCTGGCCTGTGTGGTCGAGGTGTGGGCCGGTCTCGGTTTCGACCCGGTGGGGATCGTGCTGGCTCTCGGCGCCGCCTGCTGCCAGGTCGGCTACTTCGTACTGTCCGACCACGGCAGCGACGGCGAGGACGCGGCGGACCCGCTGGGCGTGATCGCGTTCGGGCTGCTGATCGGCGCGGTCGTGCTGACCGTCGTCGCGCGGCCCTGGGAGATGGACTGGCCGGTCCTCGGCGGCAGCGCGTACATGGACGGGGCCCGGGTGCCCGCCGCTCTGCTGCTCGGCTGGATCGTGCTGGTCGCGACCGTACTGGCGTACCTCACCGGCGTACTGTCCGTACGCCGGCTGTCGCCGCAGGTGGCGGGGGTGGTGGCGTGCCTGGAGGCGGTGATCGCGACCGTTCTGGCGTGGGTGCTGCTCGGCGAGCACCTGACGGCGCCGCAGATCGTGGGCGGCGTGGTCGTCCTGGCGGGGGCGTTCATCGCGCAGTCGGCGACCCCGAAGGGGGACGGGGCGGGCGAGGGGCCCGGGGGTGGTGCGGCGTCCGTGGCGACGGGTGGGACGGGCGAGGGCGGGCCCGCGACGGGAGGGACCGCTGAGGACGGGGGTGTCGGCGGCGGCCGGGGCTTGTCGTCGGGCTCGCGTGCCTCTTAAGGTGCTGATC
>NZ_JBHWHY010000082.1:0-27884 GCF_042732265.1 Streptomyces sp. NPDC059788
GGGGGGGGCGCCCCCCCGGGGCGGGGGGCCGGGGGGGGCGCCGCGCCCGGCCCTGTCACCAGTACCGGCCCTGTCACGAGTACCGGGTGACCAGGCCGCGGCGCCGGAAGGCGGCCACCATCCGGCCCAGGAAGAACAGGGCCAGGACCAGCAGCGCGAAGGTGCCCAGCGTGGCCACGGCCAGCTCGTGCCACGGGGTGGGACCGCCGCCGGCCAGGGCCCGCCCGGCCGCGAAGACATGGGTCGTGGGCAGGGCCTCGGCGACCGGCCGGAGCGGCGCGGGCAGGGTCGAGACCGGGTAGAAGACGCCGGACAGCGGCATCACCACCGAGAGCCCGCCCCAGACCAGGGCCTCCGCCCCGCTGCCGTAGCGCAGCACCAGGCCCACCACCGCGAGGGCCACCGCCCAGCCGCACAGCAGGAGCAGTGCGGCGACGGGGATCAGCCCCAGGCCCAGGGACGTCACGTCGAAGGCGTACGCGCCGAAGGCCAGCGCGGCCACCGCTAGGGTGCTCAGCGCCGTACGGACCAGGGCGAACAGCCCCACTCCGGCCAGGTACTCCCAGCCGCGCAGCGGTGTGGTGAGCAGCCCGATCACATTGCGTGACCAGGTCTCCTCCAGGAAGCCGGTGGCCAGCGAGATCTGCGTCTGGTGGACCAGGTGCCACAGGACGGTGCCGCTGAGCAGGAACACCGCGAAGGTGGGGCCGGTGCCCAGGTCGGCGGCGCCCGCCTCCGCTCCGCCGCCGGCCGCCTTCGCGGCGAACAGGCCGATGGAGCCGTACAGCAGCGTGTCGACGACCGGCCACACCAGCACGTCGAAGATCCGGTGCGGGCTGCGGCGCAGTACCAGCCAGTGGCGGCGGGCGACGGCGCGGACGCGGTACGCGCTGGCCGCGGCGGGCGTGCGCAGGCCGGGGGCCTCGACGGCGCTCATACGGCACCGGCCCCTTCCCGGTCGGCGGCGGCCCGTGCCCCGGCACCGTCCCGCTCGCGGTCCCGGGCCTCCGCGAGGTGCAGGAAGACCCCCTCCAGGTCGCTCTGGGCGAACTGCCGCGCCACCTCCTGCGGCGTGCCGTCCGCGGTCACCCGCCCGGCCGCCAGGAAGACCACCCGTTCGCACAGCCGCTCCACCTCGACCATGTCGTGGCTGGTGACCAGCAGCGCCGTGCCGTGACGGGCACACAGCTCCAGCAGCCCGGTACGGACGCGCAGGGCGATGTCCGGGTCCAGCGCCGCGGTCGGCTCGTCCAGGACCAGCAGGCGGGGCGTGTGCAGGGACGCCTTGGCGATGCCCACCAGGGTGCGCTGACCGCTGGACAGCTCGGTGCCGATGGCGGTGGCCAGATGACCGATGCCGAAGTGCTCCAGGGCCTTCTCCACGGCCGCCCCCGGGGCGCGCAGCCCGTACAGGTCCGCGTACAGCCGCAGGTACTCCCGCACCCGCAGGCGGTCGGGGAGCGGCAGGTAGCCGGCCGAGAAACCCACGCCGCGCATGGCGGCCGGGCGCCCGGCGGGCAGCCGGTGGCCCAGGACGTGCACACTGCCGGCGTCCGGCGAGACCGCGCCCAGGCACATCAGCAGGGTGGTCGTCTTGCCCGCTCCGTTGGGGCCGAGCAGCCCCACCCGCTCGCCCTCGCGGACGGTCAGCCGTACGCCGTCCACGACCCGGCCGCGGCGGTACTCCTTGACCAGGTCCCGCGCCTCCAGCACGGGTGGCGCGGTGCCGGGCGCGCTCATGAGCCCGCCCCGGCGGGCCGCGGGCGGCGCGTCGGCGACCAGACGCGCTCGGCGCGCAGCGGCCCGCCCCGGGCCAGCAGGCTGCCGTGGTCGATGGCCAGCGGGGCGAGCTGCGAGCCGTAGCAGACCACCGTCTCCCGCTTGCGGGCCCACTGCGCGTCGTCGAGGACGAGGTCGTGCGCGAGGTCGAGGCGGTAGCGGGTCAGCAGGTCCTGGTAGGCGAGTCCGTAGGTCTCGTCGCCGCCGAGGGCGCGGTCGGTGTCCGGGGTGCCCCACTCGGGCAGGTGGCCGGTGTAGGGCAGGTCGGCGTACAGGAGCGGCAGCGGCGCGCCCAGCCCGTCGAGGACGCGCAGGGCGCGGTCGCGCACCCGCTGGTGGTCGCGCTGGTTGGTGCCGATCGGCAGGAGGACGAGCGGGAACGGCGTGGGCAGGGCGCCCAAGTAGGCGTCTATGCCCTCCAGTTCGTCGTCTTCGCCGTACGGGCCGTCGGGGTGGTCCAGTACGGCCTGGTCCACGCCGAGCAGCGCGGCGGCCCGCGCGTCCTCGGCGAGCCGGGTGCGGTGGGCCTCGGCGGTGGTGGAGAAGCCGCAGGTGCTGTCCCACCAGGAGACGGCGTGGTGGGCGGCAGGCGCGCCGCCGAACACGGTCACCACGGTCACCGGGGCCGGGAGCCGGGGGATCAGGCCCGCCAGGGAGAGGGCGGCGTCGTCGAAGTGTGGGGAGAGGATGACGGTGCGCGGCGGGGGAGTCGTCATGCAAGTTCCTTAGTGCTGGGGCGGGCGGCGGACAGGAGGCCGGGTTCGGGCGGGGCGAGTACGGGGGTGAGGGCCGCGTCCCACGCGTCGTCGTCGCCCTCCCAGCGGCCGGGGGCGGCGGCGACGGTGTCCCAGGTGATGCCGGGGCCGAGCAGGGCGGCGTCGGGCGGGGCGGTGCGGCGCAGCCAGTGCAGGTCGAAGCGGTGGCCGGGGTGCTGCGCCGCGATCGCCGCGCGCAGCCGGCGCAGGTCGGCGGCGGTCAGTTCGTCCCAGGCGTCGTGATGGACGTACAGCACGCGGGCCGAGGAACCGGCGAGGGCACGCCAGCGTCCCGCCAGGGCGGCGAACTTCGCCCGCACACGGGGCAGCTGGGCGTCGATGTCCCGCTGGGTGAGCGGTGTCCCGGCGCCCGCCGCGGGGTGGAACTCGTGGTAGAAGCGGATGTCGGAGCCGCGGTCCAGGGCGCACCGGCCCTCGTCGAACGGCTCGACCAGGCCGGGGCGCAGCACGTTGCGGAAGTCCGCCGCGACGGCCTCGACGACCGACTCGAAGTCGAGGTCGAGCCAGTCGAAGAAGTGGGCGCGGGCGACCCCGGTGACACGCCGGATCTGGTACGTGGACTCGCAGTGGTAGCCGAGGCCCACGCAGTGGTCGTACACGCTTCTCGCTCCTTGTCCGTACCCGGTCGGCGTCCCCGCGCCCGCGGCCCGGGGGACGGTCGGTACGCTCCCGTCGCGGGGCGGGACCGCTGTCCCGGCGCGGGCCCGGCGGGTGCTCATGCGCGCAGCGAACCGCGCCAGGCGCGGCCGGTCAGGTACTCCGCCGCGGCGGTGGCGTTGGCCAGTCCGGCGCCGCGGGTGAACAGCGTCGCGGGGGTGTCGGCGGGCAGCGGGCCGGCCGGGGCCAGGCCCATGTCCACGGTGACCAGGTCCGGGCGCCGGGCGCGCAGTGTCCGCAGGACCGCGCGCTGCCAGGGGTCGCGCTCCGCGTCCCGTACGACGACCGCGAGCGGGCCGCCGTCGGCCGGGGGCGCGGCGATCGCGGCCGGGTCGGTGCCGGGCGCCACGTCGGTGGCGGACGCGAGGGCCCCGAGGCCGCGGAGCGGTGCCTCCAGTCCCCACGGTGCCTCGCCCACGGCCATGTTGGCCACGGTGGCCAGCCGTACGGTGTGCAGGCGGCGGCCGTCCGCGGCCCGGGGGACGCCGTGTGCCAGCAGGGCCCGGCGCGCGGCGACCAGGCCGACGGGGTCGCGGTGGCCGTCCGCCGCGGCCCGGCCGGTGTCCGGCGCTCCGGGGCGTCTGGCCGGGTCGGCCCAGGCGCGCAGCGACGCGACCCGGCAGGCCGCCTCCGCCACCCGCTCCAGCGTGAGCGTGCCCTGGTCCAGCGCCTCCTGGACGGCCTCGTGCACCTCGGGCAGCAGTTTCTCGCCGTCGGTCGCCCCGAGCACCACGAGGTCCGCCCCGGCGGCCAGCGCGGCGACGGCCGCGCCGCCGTAGCCCCAGCGCCGTACGATCGGCGCCATCTCCAGTGCGTCGGTCATCACCACGCCCCGGTAGCCGAGCTGTTCGCGCAGCAGGCCGGTGACGATGCGACGGCTCAGCGTCGCGGGCAGGCCGTCGAGCCGCGACAGCCGGATGTGACCGGTCATCACCGCCTTGGCGCCGGCCTCGATCCCGGCGCGGAACGGCGGCAGGTCCACCGCGTCGAGCGACGCTTCGTCGCGGTCGATGTCCGGCAGTTCGGAGTGCGAGTCGGTACGGGTGTCGCCGTGCCCGGGGAAGTGCTTGACGGTGGCGGCCACGCCGTGGTCCTGGATGCCCCGGACGCTCGCCGCGGTGTGCCGCGCCACCAGGTCGGGGCGGTCGCCGAAGGAGCGGACGCCGATGATGGGGTTGTCGGGGCGTGAGTTGACGTCCGCGCAGGGGGCCAGGCAGAGGTTGACGCCCTCGGCCCGCAGGTCGCGGGCGATCGCCGCGCCGACCTCCCGGGTGAGCGCGACGTCGTCGACGGCGCCGAGGGCGTGGCTGCCCGGGTGGACGCTGCCCCGGCGGTAGTCGAGCCGGGTCACGTCACCGCCTTCCTCGTCCAGCGCGATCAGCAGGTCCGGGCGTACCGCGCGCAGCGGGGCGGTGACCTCCTCGCGCAACGGGCCGGCTCCGGTGGGGAAGTTGGTCCCGAACAGGGCGACGCCCGCCAGGCCCTCGTCGGCCGCGCGCAGCATCCAGTCGGCGGGCGAGCGGCCCGCGTAGGCGGGGAGCAGGCAGGCGTTGACCAGGGAGATGTCGGCGCGCATGGGGGCCTTCCGGTACGGGGCGAAGTGGGCGGCGGCAGCCCGGCGGGCGGCCGGGCCGGGGCCGGTGACGGCGCGGCGGGAAGGGAACGGCGGGCGGGGCAGGCCCGGCGGGGTCAGCTGCCGGTCCGGCGCAGGGCGAGTCCGACGCTGCCGCGCTTGCTCAGGTACGCGCGACCGCCGCAGACCGGCTCCACCCGGGGCGCGACGAGCCGGGTCTCCTCCACCGTCCGCCACACCGTGGACGCGGCGAGCCACGGCCGCAGCCGCGTGTCCAGCGCCTCCGGTTCCAGGGCGAGGAAGAGCAGGCCGGTGGGCAGGTCGTCGAGCAGCGCCAGGTCCTGGCCGTAGTAGAGCATCTCGACCAGCAGGTAAGCGGCCCCGTCGGGGCCGTCCTTGGCCAGCCCGGCGAGGTCCTCGTCGCCGACCCGCACGTGCGCGGTGTCCCGCTGCGCGGTGGCGAGCCGTGCGCGGAAGTGCGGGTTGGGCTCGGTGGCGTACACGCCGAAGCCGTCCGCCGCGAGCCGGGACGTCAGCGCGCCTTCGCAGGCGCCGACTTCCACCAGCGGTGCCCCGCCGGGCGGGCAGTGCCGCCGCACCCACGCGGCGGTCGTGTCCAGGCGCCGGGCCTCGTACGGCGAGGTGGCGAACTCCCACGGGTCGGCGACGGCGGCGGCCTCGTCGTCCAGGCTGGCGAGCAGGGCGAAGAGCCGTTCGCGTTCGCCGGGGTCGGCGCCGAAGAACCGCTCGGCGGCCGGGATGCGCGGGGTCTGCACCATGAATTCGGGCGACCGGGTGTCGAGCAGCCCCGGGGCCGCGTCGTTGACGAAGTCCAGTTTGGCCGCGATCTGTGCGCGGCCCAGCGGACGGTCGAGGTCGCTGACGAACTGGAGGTAGGGGGAGTAGCCGACGGCGTGCCGCACGGTCAGCACCGGCGCGGCGGTCGCACCGGCGGTGTCCGCCAGTCGGGTGCAGGCGATGGCGGTGTCGCGGCCGACGCGGCCCCGGCTGCGCCGGTTGTCGGCCGGGGAGTGGGTCCACACGCGGGCGGAGTGGCCGTCGGCGGCCCGGCGTACGAGGGCGGTGAGGGCGGCGGGGCCGGGCGAGGCGGCGTCCTCCTCGGCCGGCCGCACGTACGGCGTGAGCAGCGCGAGCCGTTGGGCCGGTGCCGTACCGGCGGGCAGGGGGACGATGTCGCCGCGGTCGGCG
Organism: Streptomyces sp. NPDC059788; assembly: GCF_042732265.1. Classification (NCBI taxonomy): domain Bacteria; kingdom Bacillati; phylum Actinomycetota; class Actinomycetes; order Kitasatosporales; family Streptomycetaceae; genus Streptomyces; species Streptomyces sp. NPDC059788. The sequence goes on from NZ_JBHWHY010000082.1 coordinate 5,995, forward strand.
AGCACCACGGCGGCCGGGCCGCCGCCGGGGTCGGGGTCGGTGAGGACGGAGAGGAAGTCGAGGACGGCGTCCTCGACCCGGAGTACGACCACGATTTCGATCATGGACCGGTCCCAGGGGCAGAGCTGGCGGGGGAGCGAAGCGGGGTGCTGCCGGGGGTGCGCGTCCCGAGCCGGAGCGCGCCGGACCGAACCGGCAGGGCGGTGCTGTGAGCAGGGCGGAGCGGGAACCGTACGGCCGGTGCGCCGTACGGAAAGGACCCTAACCGCCCCCACCTTTGTGGTCCAGACCAATCTGGATGACCCCTGCATTCCGGCCGCCACGGTGGCCGAAAATCGCCGCCCCCGGGCATGCGGGTACCCGGCGAACTCCGTGCGGTCACGGGACGGCCACCGCCCGGAGAGCTCTCTGCCGACGTGGCAAGGCCACCGCCCGGAGCACCCCCCCCCGCGATCACGGTACGGCCGCGCTCCGGAAAGCTCCTCCCCCGCTACGGAACGACCGTCACCGGCCACCGCCCGGCCTTCACCAGCCGTACCGCCACCGACCCCATGATCCGGTGCCCCGCGGACTCCGAGGCCCCCACCACCACGGCGTCCGCCGTCAGCTCGTCGGCCATCTGCACCATGCCCGAGTACGGGTCGCCGCGCAGCGTGTGGAACTCCCAGCGCAGGTCGTACGTGCCCTGCACCCGCTCCGTCGCCGCGCGGATCTCCGCCATCAGCTCGTCGGCGACCTCGTTCGTCGCGTCCGCTATCGGCGCCCCCATCGCCGCCCCGGCCGGCAGCACCGGCTGGACGTACACCAGGGCCAGCTTGGACCCCTGCCGACGGGCCAGCCCCGCCGCGTAGGCGGCGGCGCGCCACGACGAGTCCGAGCCGTCGACGCCGACGACGATGACCTTCGGGCCGTCCGTACCGCGCTCGAAGGGCGCGGGCGTGTTCTCCTCCACGTAAGGAGGTTATCGGGCGCCTTACGTGTGCTTTACACAGGGCCGCGCGGGACCCGGGCGGGCCCCGCGCGGCCCCCGGTGGCGCGGTGCGGGCCCCTCACGAACCCGCGCCGCCGCGCGCCGGGAGCACCGGCCGCCACGGCGCGAAGGCGCTCGCGTCGCGCGGCAGCATCGCGGCCAGCTCCGGACAGTGCCGCAGGATGACCGAGTTCATACCGCCGCGGGCGATCCAGTCCATCCCGAGCGGTGTGTACAGCTCCGGCCGGAAGTCGACGGTCAGGAACCGGTCCGACTGGATGCGCCGGGTCGCCATCAGGATGAAGACCCGGAAGGCGGTGTCGCTGAAGCCGAAGCCCTCCGGCGGGTTCTCGGCGAACAGCCCCACCATCGTGTCGACCTCGTCGACGTCCCGGTAGACCTCCTTGAGCTGCGCGACCGTCTCCGGATCGGAGCTGATGTCCTCGAAGCGGCGCACCCGCGCCTTGTGCAGCCCGGCGCGGAAGTCGTTGTAGCGCGGCACCCCGCGCCGCCGGGTCCGTACGAGGTCGACCACCGACAGGTCGATCAGCTCCCCGTCCCGCTCGAAGCGGGTCAGCGCCTGCGGGTAGTTGTGCAGGGTGATCGCGCCGGGGTGGGCGATGCCGAGCGAGTACAGCGTGTCGGTCAGCCCGGTCTTGCGGGCCACGCCCTCGGCCGCCCTGCCCTGGATGTCGTCGAACGTGACGGTCTCCAGGCGCTGCCCGAAGCGGTGCTCGCGCAGCTCGTAGTCGTCCGGGATCAGCGGGTGCATCCGGTAGACGGTGACGAAGTCCTCGGTCAGGGAGTACGGCACCTTGTGGTGGTCCGGCAGCGTCTCGGGGATGCCGCGCAGGGCGTGCGACTCGACCAGCCACAGCCCCAGCCTGCTCAGCCACTTGTCGGGCGGGCCCTGCCAGTTCGTCTTCAGACCCACGTCGATGGCCTCGGTGGCCAGGATCGCCGGCGTCCACTCCACCGTGTGGATCTTCGCGATCAGCGCCGCGACGATCAGCCGGGCGGTGTGGTGGACGCGGTCCTGGCCCATGGCCGGGTACTCGGCGTGCAGCGCGTCGCACAGCGCGTTGTGCTCCCGGGCGAAGAGCGTGTGCATCACGCTCAGACCCAGCCACCAGTTCTCGTTGAAGCCGGTGAGCGGGATGCCGCCCGCGCCGACCGGCAGGTGCCCGTCCTCCAGGCGCAGCCTGGCGCTGTCCGGCTCGCGCAGCGAGCGCGCGGTGGCCTCGTCGCCGCCGTACACCTCCGAACCGTCCCACCACGGCGTGGTGGTGTTGGTGAACAGCAGCGGCGGCTCCCCGGGCCGCTCCACGCCGATGTTCTCGGCGAAGCGCATCACGTCCTCCGGCGGCCCGCCCGGCGTGTTCGTCCAGGCGCTGCCGGGCGGCATCGGGATCTCCACCGACCGCTCGCCGGGCTTGTACCGCCGGTGGTTGACCCAGTCGTGCACCTGGAACTGAATCCACGCCGCGGCGAGGATGTTCAGCGACGACGCCGGCTGGAACGCCGTGCGGTGCAGCAGCCGGCGCGCGGTCGTGACCGGGTTCGGGACGAGGTCCAGGTCCGGCCGGTGCACCGGCCGCAGGTTGCGGCCGAAGGTGGAACCGATCGCGCCCATCCGCGGCTCCGACAGGTCGGTGGACGAACCGTCGTACGTACGGGCCGTCCGCGCGCCCTCGTCCACCGTCTCCGGCACCGGCACGGCCTGCGGCGGCGCTTCCGGGATCTCGGTGTCGATGAGGTTGAAGCGGCGCAGCGCCTGCCGCAGTGCGATCAGGTTGAGCAGGCTCAGGTTCAGCGGCAGCCGGTGCCACGGCACATACCGGTTGACGGCCCGGAAGGCCGCCCGCACGGGTACGCCGAGGACGGTGTTGCGCAGCGGCTCCTCCGTACGGAAGCGGATGCCGAGCCGGTGCCCTGCGCTCGCCCGGTAGGCGGCCTTGCGCGCCCGGTTCAGGTTGCCCAGCGGGCGGAACTCGTCCGTGGTGTGCCAGGGGTTGAACGCCAGCGCGTCCACCCGGCGGGCCGCGGAGCGGGCCTCGGCGGTGGTGACGTCCTGCCGCGGGATCGTCAGCCGCCCGACCGGGACGACCGGCGCGTCCGCCTCCCGCCACTGCGCCGCGCCGTCCTCGATGGGCGTGCGCCTGTCGTTCACGTACCGCTGCACGCACAGCTCGAACTCGACGTCGGCCAGGGCCAGCCGCCCCGCCAGCTCGTGGCGCAGCAGGTCGGGGTCGTGCCGGTCCGGCCGGGGCGCGGGGGCGCCGCCCGGCGCGGGCCGCAGCTGGTAGCGGACCGGTCCGGCGTCGCCCCACATGACCGCGCCCCGGCTCCAGTACGTCTCCCGCGCCAGCGATCCGACCACGTGCCGGGTGGCCGCCCGTACGTTGCGGCGCATCCGCGCGGCCGTGCCCCAGCCCACCGCCAGCGGCAGCTTCACCAGCAGCCCGAACGCCTTCTGCAGCGTGCTCTCGGCCCCCGCCATCGCCTTGGCGAACGCCACGAACTCCCGCGCGTCCCGGGCGTGCGAGACCGGGAAGCTGGTCGCCAGCAGGTCGTGCGTCTCCTCCGCCGACACCTCGACGCGTACCGCGATCCCGCGCAGATCGGGCGCGATGTCCGGCTGCGCCGTACCGCTCGCGTTCGACAGCCGCACCACCGCCGGATACTCCGCGCCCGGCTGCGCGAACCCCGTGGCCAGCGCGGCGGGCAGGTCCGTGTCGAACCGCAGCCGGGCGTTCTCCACCCCCAGCACCGCCTTGGCGTGGAAGGCCCGCTCGACACCGTGCGCCCCGCCGGCCTTCCGGTTCTTCAGCTGCACCCGCATCAACTGCCGCGCCAGCTCCTCGAAGACCACCCGCTCCGCCTCCGGGCTGCCGCCCTCGTACCTCTCGTACTGCGTGTGACTCACGGTGTCGGCCATGGCAGGACACCCTCCGTACGGAAGAAGGGCGCTCGACGCTACTCGTCTCCCGTACCACCGGACAGGGGGTGTTTCGGGCGGATTCGTGGATCTTTGCGGCAGGCGGCATCAGGGGCGGACGAGGGCTCGGGCGCCCCCTCCTGAGGCGCTCCCCGCCCTCCCGAAGGCTCGCGCGCCGGGACCGCCGCCGCCGGCGGCCAGACGCCGGGGGCCAGGACGCCGAGGACGTACGCCTTGGCCACCAGGGCGGTGCGGCCCTGGACACGCCAGCGCCGGGCGACGCGGGTGAGGTGGTAGTTGACGCCGTCGACGGTGAGGCCGAGGTGGCTCCCGATGGCGGCGGTGGTGGCACCGGAGGCGGCCAGGGCGAGGATGCGGGTCTCGACGGGACTGGCCGCGTCGCGCTCCGGCGCCGGGCCGGCGGGCGGGGGCTCGTGGACACGGAGCAGGGCCAGCAGCGTGGGCGGGGTATCCGACGGGTCGCCGACCGGATCGACCGTCAATTCGCCCTCCCGCTCGGTGCCGTCCGCGCCGACCCGCCAGTGCACCTCGACCGGATAGCGGGACCTGCGGCCCAGGCGCAGCGCCTCGCCCAGGCGGTCCATCTGCGCCTGGGAGCGGGGGTGGAAGAGATCCAGCAGGTTGCGGCCGCGCAGTTGCCCGGGGGCGGTGCCCCACTCGGCGGCCATCGCCGGATTGGCGATCAGCACCTCGCCGTGGGCCCTGCACACCGCGATCGGCACCGGGATGCGGTCGAGCAGGATCAGGAAGTAATTGCGCCACGGGCCCGCCTGGCCGTCCGCCGTCGCGTCGTCCATTGCTCCTTCTCCGGTCCGGCCGCAAGAGCGGACAGCGAAAAACCACTGCACAATCATGCAGTTACCCGGCGTCGCACGGTACACCGGGCGGGTCACGCTTGAGTCATGACCGAGACGATCCCGTTCCAGGCGGCCGACGGCGCGGTGCGCCCCTCCGAGGAGGTGCCGGTCGTCGACCTGTCGGCCACCGGACTCACCTCCACCCCCCTTCAGCAGGCCATGGACCTGGCCCGCGAGCACGGGCCGGTGTTCCGGCGCCGACTGCACGGCCACGAGGCGATGTTCGTCTCCTCGCTGGAGCTGGTCACCGAGCTGGCCGACGAGGACCGCTTCGCCAAGGGCGTCTCGATCGCCCTGGAGAACGTCCGCGAGTTCGCCGGTGACGGCCTGTTCACCGCGTACAACGAGGAACCGAACTGGGCCAAGGCGCACGACATCCTCATGCCGGCCTTCGCGCTCGGCTCCATGCGCACCTACCACCCCGCGATGCTGAAGGTGGCCCGCCGGGTGATCGGCAGCTGGGACCGGCGCGCTGCCGAGGGCGGGCCCGTCGACGTCCCCGACGACATGACCCGCATGACGCTCGACACCATCGGCCTGGCGGGCTTCGGCTTCGACTTCGAGTCGTTCGGCCGGGACACCCCGCACCCCTTCGTCGAGGCGATGGTGCGCTGCCTGGAGTGGAGCATGAACCGGATGAGCCGGGAGCCGGGCGGCGACTACACCGAGGAGGACGCCGCCTTCCAGACGGACGCGGACTACCTGGCCTCGGTCGTCGACGAGGTCATCGCCTCCCGTACGGGCGAGGGCGGCGGCGCGGACGAGTCCTCCGACGACCTGCTCGGGCTGATGCTCGGCGCCACCCACCCGGCCGACGGCACGACCCTCGACCTCGCCAACATCCGCAACCAGGTCATCACCTTCCTCATCGCCGGCCACGAGACGACCTCCGGTGCGCTGTCCTTCGCCCTGTACCACCTGCTCAAGGACCCGGCCGCGCTGCGCCTGGCCCAGCGCGAGGCGGACGAGCTGTGGGGCGACCAGGACGACCCCGACCCGTCCTTCGAGGACATCGGGCGGCTGCCCTTCACCCGGCAGGTCCTCAACGAGGCACTGCGGCTGTGGCCCACCGCCGCCGCCTTCACCCGCCAGGCCCGTACGGACACCCTGCTCGGCGGGCGCTACCCGCTGCGGGCCGGCCAGCTGGTCAGCGTGCTCACGCCGATGCTGCACCGCGACCCGGTCTGGGGCGACAACCCGGAGCTGTTCGACCCCACACGGTTCGCCCCGGAGGCCGAGGCGGCCCGCTCCCCGCACGCGTACAAGCCCTTCGGCACGGGCGAACGCGCCTGCATCGGGCGGCAGTTCGCGCTGCACGAGGCGACGATGCTGCTCGCCATGCTGGTGCACCGCTACCGCCTCATCGACCACACGGACTACCAGCTGCGCATCAAGGAGACGCTGACCCTCAAGCCGGACGACTTCACGCTCATCCCCGGCCGGCGCACGGCCGCGGACCGGGCGGCCGTGCGCGCCGCGCTCGCGGTGCTGCCCGGCGGAGCGGCGGAAGGGGACGGCACGGAGCCGGACGCGGACGACGGCCTGCCGACGCGGGCCCGCCAGGACACCGGCCTGCTGCTCCTGCACGGCACCAACTACGGCACCTGCCGCGACTTCGCCGAACGCCTCGCCGACGAGGCCACCGGCCTCGGCTTCACCCCCGAGGTGGCCCCGCTGGACGCCGCGGCCGGCGCCCTTCCCACGGACCGCCCGGTCGTGATCGTCACCGCGTCCTACAACGGGCAGCCGACGGACGACGCCGCGCGCTTCATGGAGTGGATCGGCAGCGACGAGGCACGCGCCGACGGCGTGCCGTACGCCGTCCTCGGGGTCGGCGACCGCAACTGGGCCGCCACCTACCAGCGCATACCCACCCTGCTCGACGAACGGCTGGCGGACCTGGGCGCCGAGCGGCTGCTGCCGCGCGGCGAGGCCGACGCGTCGGGCGACCTCAACGGCGCCGTCAAGGCGTTCACGGCCGCGCTGCGCACCGAGCTGATGGTGCGCTACGGCGACCCCGCGAGCATCGGCGCGGCGGGCGGCGACGCGGCCGCGACGGACGCGTACACCGTCCGCGAGGTCACCGGCGGCCCCCTGGACGCGCTCGCCGCCCGCCACGGCCTCCAGCCGATGACGGTCACCGAAGCCCGCGACCTCACCGCACCCGGCCACCCCCGGGTCAAGCGCTTCCTGCGGCTCGCCCTGCCCGACGGCGTCACCTACCGCACCGCCGACCACCTCGCCGTCCTCCCCGCAAACGGCCCGGCGGCCGTCGAGCGCGCCGCGCGGGTGCTGGGCGTGGACCCGGACACCGTCCTCGACATCCGCGCGGGCGCGGCCCGCTCCGGCCGGGACACACTGCCCGTCGACCGGCCGCTGACCGTACGCGAACTGCTCACCCGCCACGTGGAGCTGGGCGCGCGGCCGACACCGGAACAGCGCGCGCTGCTCGCCGCCCACAACCCCTGCCCGCCCGAGCGCGCCGCCCTCCAGACGGTCGCCGACGACGACCCGCGCAGCGTCCTCGACCTCATCGAGGAACACCCGGCACTGCGCGGCGCGCTGCCCTGGCCGGTGATCCTCGACCTGCTGCCCGCGCTGCGCATCCGCCACTACTCCCTGTCCTCCTCGCCCGCCGCCGACCCGCGCCACGCCGACCTGATGGTGTCGCTGCTGCCCGGCGGCACCGGCTCCGGCCATCTGCACACGCTCAAGCCCGGCGACACCGTCCTGGCCCGCGTCCAGCCCTGCCGGGAGGCGTTCCGCATCGACCCCGCCGACCCGGCACCGGTCATCCTGATCGCGGCCGGCACCGGCCTCGCCCCCTTCCGCGGCGCCGTGGCCGACCGCCTGGCCGCCGCACCGGACGGCCGATCTGCCCCCGCTCTCCTCTACTTCGGCTGCGACGCCCCCGACGCCGACTACCTCCACGCCGACGAACTACGGGCCGCCGAGGCCGCCGGCGCGGTATCACTGCGCCCGGCCTTCAGCGCCCGCCCCGAAGGCGACTGCCGCTACGTCCAGCACCGCGTCGCCGCCGAGGCCGACGAGGTGGGCGCCCTGCTGGACGCGGGCGCGCGGGTGTACGTCTGCGGCGACGGCAGCCGCATGGCACCGGGCGTACGGGCCGCCTTCCGCGCACTCCACACGTCCCGCACGGGCGCCACGGACGAAGAGGCCGAGGCGTGGCTGCGCGATCTGACGGCCGCCGGACGTTACGTGGAGGACGTGTACGCGGCGGGGTGAGCCGCCGGGTGGCCGGCCCCGGTAAGCCGGGAACCGGCCACCCGCGCTCGGCGGGAACCAGGCCCCGGCCCCCCGTACGGGGTCTGGCTCCCGCCGCCGGCCGGCGGCATCGTGGAAGGCGGCGGCGCGGGTCCGCGCGCCGCCGAGGGCCATTCACCTGGGGGAGCGCCATGACCAACGCCCTGATCATCGGTGGTGGCATCGCGGGAGCGGTCACCGCGATGGCCCTGCAGAAGGCGGGCATCGACGCGGAGGTGTTCGAGGCGTACGAGACCGGCGCCGACGACGTGGGCGCCTTCCTCGTCGTCTTCGCCAACGGGATGGCGGCGCTGCGCGTCATCGGGGCCCACGGGCCGGTCGTCGCCAACTCCTTCCCCGCCGAGCGGGTGGAGTTCTACAGCGGCACCGGCAAACGCCTCGGTGAGCGTCCCCTCGCGCGCTCCGCCGACGCCACGGACGTGGGACCCCGTACGCTCACCCGCGCCACCCTCTACCGGGTCCTGCACGACGAGGCGCGCCGCCGCGGGATCGCCGTCCGGCACGGCAAGCGGCTGGTCGCCGCCGAGACCGTCAGCGACCGCCGGGTGGTCGCCTCCTTCGGCGACGGCAGCCACGCCGAGGGCGACCTGCTGATCGGCGCGGACGGCATCCACTCGGTCGTCCGCAAGCTGATCGACCCGGCCGCGCCCCGCCCCCGCTACACCGGCCAGAACACCGTCTGCGGCTACACCCGCGACGTCAAACCGCCGTCCGCGCCCGACACCTACACCATGATCTACGGCAGGCGGGCCTTCTTCGGCGCCACGGCGGCACCGGACGGCGAGGTGTGGTGGTTCGCCAACGTGCCGGGCCCCGAACGGTCCCGGCAGGATCTGGCCGCCGTCACGGCCGACCAGTGGCGGCACCGTGTCGTGGCCCTCCTCGACGGCGACCGTACCCCGGCCGCCGACGTCGTCCGCGCCACCGGCGAGCACATCGTCGCCTCGCACGCCTACGACCTCGCCGCCACGCCGCGGTGGTTCTCCGACACCATGGTGATCATCGGCGACGCGGCACACGCCGCAGCGCCCAACGCCGCCCAGGGCGCCTCCATGGCCATCGAGGACGCCGTCGTACTGGCCAAGTGCCTGCGCGACCGGCCCGAACCCCGGCGGGCCTTCGGCGCGTACGAGGAACTGCGCCGCGCCCGCGTGGAGCGGGTGGTGGCGCAGAGCGCGCTGATGGCCCGCCGGTCGGCCCCGGGAACGCTGCGGCGGCTGGTCCGCGACGTGATGCTGCCGCGCAGCGTCGAACGCGGCGGCGGTGGCGCCGACGCGTGGCTGACCGACTACCGCGTCGAGTGGTGAGACCGGGTACGTGGGCGAGGCCGACGGGTGCCCCTACCGCTCGTCCGCCGCCCGCAGGTGTACGACCACCAGGGCGACACCAGCGATCACGAAGTTGCGTGTGGCGGCGTCCAGCCCGTTCCAGCTCTTCGACTGCCACATCGCGAACCACTCCCCGCCGACCGCGATGAACCCGGCGCCGAAGAGCAGCAGCATCATCAGCAGCCCGGCGGTGCTCACGCGCCGCGCGCGGGCGTACCCGGTGGACCCGCGCAGCTCCTGTGCCCACAGGAAGGCCGCCGCGGCCAGTGCCAGTGCCGTCACCGTCTCCCAGGCGATGATCAGGACGTACGCGATGTCCTGGAGCGTGCGCGACTCGACGGCCCGCCACATCAGGTCCGGGTCCTTGAAGGTGGTGTCCATGGCCAGGACGTGCTGGACGAACGCCTGGTTGGTGCCGAAGTCGGTGATGTTGCCGAACGCGACGAGTGCCATGTAGAGCGCGACCGTGCCGGTGAGCACGGTCGCCGCGAGCGGAAGCGGCTGTATCGGTCTGGTGGCGGGCATTCCCGGTCCCCCTGGTTCCCTGGCCTGCGGTGGAGTACTGACCCGCGCACTCTACGGGCGGTGTCGAGCGCCCGGCAGTTCCGCCGTCGCGACCAGGACCGTGCGCGCGGGCACGGTGCACACGTCCCCCGTCTTCAGCGTGGCCGAAGCAGACGGCGCGCCGTCCGGCGCCGTGGTGTCGAGCACCACTTCGTACACCGCGCCCAGCCGTCCCGGTACGGGGAAGTCCACCGCGTCCGCACCGGAGTTGAGCAGCGCCAGAAGGTCGGTGTCCGGAGCCGCCGCGCGGTCCCCGGCGAACAGGAAGGCGAGGAAGCGGGTGGCCGGGTCCTGCCAGCGGGCCGGCGTCATCGGGCGGCCGTCGCGGTCGTACCAGGCGATGTCCGGGGGATCGCCGGTACCGGTCAGGAAGCCGGTGCGCCGGAGCACCGGGTGGCCGCGTTGCAGGGCGACCGCCCGGCATACGAAGTCGGTGAGCGGGGTGGGCGCCGACCAGTCGTACCAACTCGTGGCATTGTCCTGGCAGTACGCGTTGTTGTTGCCGCCCTGCGTACGCCCCAGTTCGTCGCCGCCGTACAGCATGGTGCAGCCCTGCGACAGCAGCAGGGTGGCGAGCATGTTGCGGCGCTGGCGTTCGCGTACGGAGGTGATGGCCGGGTCCCTGGTCGGGCCCTCCACACCGTAGTTGGCCGACCGGTTGTCGTCCGTGCCGTCCCGGTTGTTCTCGCCGTTGGCCTCGTTGTGCTTGCGCCCGTACGTCACCAGGTCCGTCAGGGTCATGCCGTCGTGGCAGGTGACGAAGTTGATGGAGGCGTCCGGGCCGCGCCGTTCGGGGGCGTAGAGGTCGGCGGAGCCGGCGATCCGGCTCGCCAGGTCGCCGACGGCCGGGCGGCCCCGCCAGAAGTCGCGCACGGTGTCCCGGTAGCGGTCGTTCCACTCGTTCCAGCCGGGCGGGAAGCGGCCCACCTGGTAGCTGTCGGGCGCGCCCACGTCCCAGGGCTCGGCGATGAGTTTGACGCGGCCGACGACCGGGTCCTGGTAGAGCAGGTGGAAGAAGGCGGCGAGGCGGTCGACATAGCCGTACTGGCGGGCCAGGGTCGCCGCGAGGTCGAAGCGGAAGCCGTCCACGTGCATCTCGGTGACCCAGTAGCGCAGCGAGTCCATGATCAGGCGCAGCACTTCGGGACGGCCGGCGTTGAGGGTGTTGCGGGTGCCGGTGGTGTCGATGTACCGGGACGGGTCGGCGGGGTCCAGCCGGTAGTAGATCTCGTTGGCCAGCCCGCGGAAGCACAGCGCCGGATCGTCCGGCGGGCCCTCGGCGGTGTGGTTGTAGACGACGTCGAGGATCACCTCGATCCCGGCGGCGTGCAGGGCTTTGACCATGGCCTTGAACTCGGTGATCTGGCCGCCCTCGCGGCCCGCCGAGCTGTACGCGGCGTGCGGCGCGAAGAAACCGATCGTGGAGTAGCCCCAGTAGTTGGTCAGACCGCGCTCCAGCAGGAACGGCTCGGGCAGGAACTGCTGCACCGGCATCAGCTCGACCGCGGTCACGCCGAGGCGGCCCAGGTGCCCGGTGACGGAGGGGTGCGCCAGCCCGGCGTACGTGCCCCGCAGCGGCGGCGGGACGTCGGGGTGCCGCGCGGTCAGGCCCTTGACGTGCGTCTCGTACAGGAACGTCCGCGACCACGGGTGGCGCGGCGCCCGGTCGTCACCCCAGTCGAACGCCGTGTCCGCGACCAGTGGCAGCAGCGCGCGTTCCCCCACCGGCTTGAGAACCTTGGCGTACGGGTCGAGCAGCAGCCTGGACGGGTCGAAGCGCAGGCCGCGCGCGGGCGCGAACGGGCCGTGCGCGCGGTAGCCGTAGCTCTGGCCGGGGCGCACGCCCGGCAGGTACGTGTGCCAGATGTCGCAGTCCACCGCCATCGGCACCCGCCGCTCACCGTCCTCGCCGGGCAGGCACAGCTCGACGGAGCCGCCGTACGCGCCCGCCGAGGAGTACACGGCGAAGGAGGTGCCCTCGCCGTCCCAGTGGGCGCCGGGCCGGTACGGGTCGCCGGGCACGGGCGGGGCACCGGGGACGGACATCAGTCGTAACCGCCGAACATGAAGAGGGACGCCCGCTGGTCCGCGGGGTTCATCAGCCCGTGCAGGTTGCCGCCCTTGAGCAGGGCGAGGTGACCGGCGGGCAGCCGCCGCACCTCGAAGGAGCGCACCCGGCTGCCGGAGTCGGCCCAGTCGCCGACCACCATCAGCCCGTCGCCCTCCAGCATCAGGAAGACCTCCTGGTTGTCCCGGTGCCGGTGCAGGCCGATGCCGCAGGCCGGGTCCAGGACGTGCAGGTCCATGTAGGTGACGGCGAGGAACGGCTCCACGTCGCCGCTCGCGCGGCCCTTGCGGCCGAACGCGTCGAGGTTGTACGGCTCCAGGGCGCGCCGCAGGTCGTCGGTGCCCGCCCAGCGGCCGTACTCGCTGAAGAGCGTGCGGTACTCCAGGAAGCCGACGCCGCCGTGCGGATTGGGGCTCGTACCGACACCGAGGTAGTTCTCCCAGCCGCGTACCTTCATCTCGAAGCCCAGCCGCACCGACCCGGCCGGCGGGTCGGCCGGTCCGGCGCCGTCCGGGCTCGCGGTCCAGCGCACGTCGGCGTAGCAGGGCAGCACCGGGTGCATGGCGTGCCGCGGCGCGACCAGCCGCAGGTCCTGGTTGGTCATCTGGTCGCGCAGGAAGTCCTGGCCCAGGCCGGTGACGAGGTCCGGACGCGGCTGCAGCAGCCCGGAGTCCAGCGCGGTCCGGCCGCGCGGACCCAGCAGGTCGCGCAGCCCGTCACCGACCCGGCCCCACAGCTCGACGGTGTAGAAGTCGCTCTCCTCGTCGTACGGCACCCGGACGGGCACCGGACGGCTGCCCTGGACGGAGAGCACACACCCGATGGCGTCGCCGAGCTGGCCCGCCTCGCGCCACAGCGCGGAGTCCGGGCCGCCCCGGTAGGACAGCTGGAGGAACGGGCCGCGCCAGTCGCCGATCTCGGCCCAGCCGCGCACCGCCCGGGTGTCGGCGAGGGTGAAGTCGCGGACGTTCTGCTTCTGGAAGTCGCTCTTGTCGTCCTGCTGCTCCGGGTCCAGCTGGTCCTGGTTCGGCGAGGCGGGCCCGTACAGCTGGAGCGTGCGCAGCGGGAACAGGTACTGGAGCGAGGCCGGTTCGTACAGTTCGCGCTCGGCGGCGAACCGGGCGCGCTCGACCAGGCCCAGCAGCTTCAGCAGCGGATTGGCCTCCGCGTAGTCCGGGGGCTTGACCGGGTCGACGCGGAAGACCGAGTCGGTGTGCACGATCTTGGGCATCGCGGGACCGCCTCAGGTGGTGTGATAGAGGAACGCGACGAACTTCAGCGGCTCGGTCCCCGGGTTCCGGATGCCGTGCACGCCGCCGCTCTTGGTGTACAGGACGCTGCCCGCTTTGACCGGCAGCTCCCGGCACTTGACCGGCCCCATGCCGAAGACGGGCCGTTCGACCAGTGGGTAGCCGGCGGTCGTCGGGTCGTCGCCGTCGCTCAGGTACGCCGTGCCGGTGCCGGAGACGACGTAGTACAGCTCCTCCGAGCCGATGTGCCGGTGAGTGCCCTCGACGGCGCCGGGCGGCACCGTCACCTCGTGGAAGAACACCAGGTCGCTGCCGAGTTCGCGCTGGAACAGCCAGCGCATCTGCACGATGTTGTCGTCCCGGCGCTCCGGGTTGCCCTCGTCGGTCATGGGGTTGCGGTAGTTGACCGGCGGTATCCGGGAGGCGTCCGGGATGAAGAAGCCGCGCCGGAAGTCCAGCAGGTAGTTGCTGTCGGTGACGGTGTTCCGCGGATCGCTGGGCTCCTGCGTACGCGGCTCCTGGTGGGAGCGCAGATAGGCGTTGTCCCACTGCGGATTGCCCAGCCGCTGGCCCGTCGGGTACAGCACGCCGTCCTCGCGGAACGCCATCGCCACCTCGGAGACCGAGCCGAGCAGCGGGGACAGCTGCGGCACCCGGGTGATCGGCGCGCCCCGGCCCATCAGCGGCAGCACCCGGTGGTCGTGCGCGGTGCCGTCCGGCGGCTCCAGCGTCTCCCAGATCTCCACCGCGTACGCGCCGATCACCGGGTCCCAGTGCAGGGTGACGATGGCCTCGGCGGAGCCGGCCGGGTCCTCGCCGGTGACCTTCAGCCACGCCTGGGTGCGCGGCCCCAGGCGCCGGTTGAACTCCCTCGCCTGCTCGACGAGGCGGATGCCGGAGTACTCGACGCGCAGCATCGGGCACAGCTTGGTGCCGCCGAGGAAGACGTCGCCCTTGATGACGGTGCCGTCCGCCGAGCCGCGTACCTCGGCGACGTAGTAGCGGTAGCGGGAGGAGCGGGTGGCGTTGAGGTAGCGGGCGTGGTAGATCCGGTCCGGGTAGAAGACGACGCGGAAGATCTCGTTCTCGGGGTGGGTGTAGACCTCGTCGAAACGGCTGTCCATGTCACGGCCTCCCGAGCCTGTCCAGGAGCACGTCGCCGACGCGGAAGGAGTTCGCCTCGATGGTCAGCGTCGGGTTCGCGCTGCCCGAGGTCGGCATGAACGCCCCGTCGGTGACGTAGAGGTTGTCGAAGTTCCAGGCCCGGCAGTCGGGGTCGAGCACCGAGTCCGCCGCGTCGGCGCCGAACCGGGCGCCGCCCAGCACGTGGTTGGCGATGCGCACCACCGAACCGCCCACCGACCCCGAGCTGACGTCGCGCACGTCGCCGCCGCGCACCAGGATCTGCCGGCACTGCTCGGCGAGCGCGTCCATCAGCGCCCGGTCGTGCGGGTGCCAGGTCTTGACGATGTAGGCGACCGGGCGGCCCCACTTGTCCTTCACGCTCGGGTGCAGCTCGATGCGGTTCTCCCGCTGCGGCACCTGGTTGGCCATGAACGCCACGGACAGGCGCCGTCCGAAGCTGCTCTCCAGGTAGTCCTCGAAGCCGTTGCCGACCAGGCCCGTGTCGTAGAGGTAGCCCTTCCACATGTTGTCCATGTCCATCGCGTGCCAGGTGCGGGCGAGGGAGATGGGCAGGGCGCCGTCGGAGGTGTTGTTGTAGATCACGCCGCCCGCCCACAGGCCCTGGGCGCGGAACCACTCGGGGCGCGCGCAGTGGTCGGTGGCCCAGTCCGAGTCCAGCGTCCTGGACTTGTCGGCGCGTTCCGGCACGATGCACTGGGCGCCGCCGAAGCAGTGCGTCAGGAAGTAGCGGCCCAGCAGGCCGTTGGCGTCGACGCGCTTGTCGAAGGCCGGGTCGAGCAGGCCGGAGAGCCGGAGCAGCCGTACGGACTCGATGGCCGAGCAGGCCACGACCACGGTCCCGGCGGTGATGGTCCGGGGCCGCCCGCCGGGGTCGCGGTAGTGCACCGTGGTCACGCGCGGACCGTCCGCCTCCAGGTGGGTGACGGTGCAGTTGGCCCGCAGGTCCAGGCCGCCGCCGATGTCGCGCAGCGGCGCCAGCAGCGACACCCAGACGTTGGACTTCAGGCCCAGCGGGTCGCCGTAGCGGTTGACGAACGCCGTCTTGATGCTGTCGGCGTCGGCGGGCACCGTACGGCCGCTGGGCGCGTGGTCGCGGGTGATGACCGCGAGCGGGGTGCGGTAGCGGCGCATCCCGAGCGCGTCCATGCCGGCGGCGGCGTACGCGCTGATCGGGTTGGGCTCCAGCGGCGGCTGATAGTGGTCCTGTGAGGGCACCTTGGCCTGCCCGTCCCAGGTCCCGTTGATGCCGACGAGCTCCTCCGCCCTGGTGTAGTACGGCTCCAGCGCGGCGTAGTCCAGCGGCCAGTCGCGGGCCTCCCGGCGCACGTCGCCGCCCGGGTCGTCGCGCAGGTCGCCGCGCGAGGCGTTCAGGGTGGCCAGCCGCAGGTCCTCAGGGGTGAAGCGGGGGGACACCCCGCCGTACAACTGGGTGCCACCGCCGACCACCTGGGCCGTGTAGCCCTCGATGGTGACCCGGTCCCGCCCGTCGCTGTCGCGGTAGACGTGCGGCTCGTCGTTCAAGTCCGGCTCCACATGGCTGGAGAAGTACGACTCACCGGTGTTGGCCACGCCCTGCACGGTGATGCGCTTCTCCGACCCGGTGGCGAAGCACTCGTCGCGCTTGAAGTCCGACAGCCCGGTGGGGCTCTGCGCCTGGGTGCGCAGCAGCGGCCCCTTCTCCAGCACGACGACCCGGTGGCCGCCCCGTACGAGCGTGTGGGTGAGCGGTGCGCCGCCCGCGCCGCTGCCGATGACGACGACTTCGGCACTCTCCCCGGCCATGCCGTCCTCCCTCAGCCGCGGTAGTCCGTGTTGTGGCCCAGCGGCGACTCCAGCGCCCGCCGCCAGTCGAAGAGCGTGGCGTCCCGCGCGTCCCGGAACCGGCTCTCCAGATACATCCAGCCTGCCGCGCCGGAATTCCCGCCGTGTTTCGGATGGACGAACGCCCCGGTCACCGCATGCCGCCGCAGAAGCAGCAGGAAGAAGCGCGGACTTCCGTAACGGGAGTAGTCCCAGCCGTCCACCTTCTCGGTTTCCATCTGCCGGTAGAGATCCGCGTACATGTCCGCGGGCGCCGCCGCCGGATCGAGTCCGCCGAACCGGGACCGGATGATTTCACCGATGATTTTGAGGCAGGTGTGGTAATCGTCGGCGTGGTGCTGTTCCTGGCGGGCGATCAGTTTGTCGATGTAGTTGACCGTCCCCACCTCGTCGTCCAGGAGATAGGACAGCGGGAATTCCTCGTCCCGGCCCGCGCGGTCCAGCGACTCGTACACCCCGCGGATCAGGCGCCGGTTCTCGTCGAGCCGGAAGGGCAGCAGATGGCACACCAGCCGGCCCAGCAGATCGCGCTCGGTACGGCTCAGCGACAGCGGCACGGTGCAGGCGTCGGTGAAGAAGCGCGACCACGGCTCGCCGTTGTCCAGGACGGTGCGCTGCGGGTTGACGGGGTCGAGCACATACGCCCCGTCCACCGCGAACTTGTACGTGTGCACCTGCCCCTTGGGGACGCGCACGGTGGTGGCGAAGAAGCCGGTCGGCTCACCCGCGAACATCAGCGGGCGCAGCGGCACCGGCGAGTGCAGCGGCCCGAAGGTGCCCAGTACGGCCACCGCCGCAGGGGCGGTGCGGCGGCCGTCGTAGACGAAGGTCACGTCGTTGTACGGATACGAACCGGCCGCCGACACCCCGTCCCAGTGCGCGTCCACGACCGGGAAACGCCACGCCTCGCAGATCGCCGCGCGGTCGTCGCCGGGCGCGTACTGGCCGAAATCATGGCGCGCGTCCCGGCTTTCCCTGGCGAGGTATTTGGTGCAGTGATTCAGAATGTACTGATCGTCCTTCTCGATGACCTCGATCTTCACCGCGCACCCCCCGGGACGTCTTGAGGTGCCATTGAAAGTATTGCGCCCGGCCGGGGTTGTCCACGCCGTCGGCGGACGCCGTATCGTGCCCGTATGCGCGCCGCTTGGTACGAGAACAAGGGCCCGGCACACAAGGTGTTCCACGTGGGGGAACTGCCCACTCCCGAGCCCGGCCCCGGGGAACTGCGCATCCGGCTGGCGTTCTCCGGGATCAATCCCGGGGACGTGAAGAAGCGGCAGGCCCGGCACGGCGCCCCCGCTCCGGCCTTTCCGCGGACCGTGCCGCACAGCGACGGCGCGGGGGTGGTGGACGCGGTCGGCGACGGGGTGCCGGCCGACTGGGTGGGCCGCCGCGCCTGGTGCTCGTACGCGCAGAGCTACCGCCCGTACGGGACCGCCGCCCAGTACACGGTCGTCCCCGAGGGCTGCGTCGGCGCCCTGCCGGCCGGCGTGTCCGCCGAACAGGGCGCCTGCCTGGGCATCCCCGGCATCACCGCCCACCGCGCGGTGTTCGCGGACGGCCCGGTGGCCGGGCGGACGGTGGTGGTGGCGGGCGCGCTGGGCAGCGTCGGCCGCGCGGCGGCCGTCCTGGCGCGGCGCGCCGGCGCGCTGGTCGTCGGCACGGTCACCGGCCCCGGGCAGCTCGCCGAGCTGCGGGAGCTGGGCGTGGACCGGGCGGTGAGCCCGGGGGCCGAGGCCGTGGACGCGGTGCTGGCGCTGACCGGCGGACGCGGCGCCGACCGCGTCGTCGAGGTCGCCCTCGGCGCCAACGCCGCCCTCGACGCGCGCCTGCTCGCCCCGGGCGGCACGATCGCCGCCTACGCCACCGGCGAGCCCGCCCCCGCGCTGCCCTTCTGGCCGCTGGCCTACAAGAACGCGACCGTGCGGCTGCTGGGCTACGACGACTTCCCCAGGGAAGCGGTCCGCCAGGCCCTGCCCGACATCACCGCGGCGGCCGCCGCGTCCGCGCTGCGCTACCCCGTCGCGGCCGTCCACCCCCTCGACGCCGTCGCCGCGGCGCACGAGGCCGTCGAACACCCGAGGGCGCCGGGCCGGGTGCTGCTCGCCCTGCCGGACTGAGCGGCCCCCGCGACGGCTCCGGCACCGGATGGCCGAACGGCGACCGGCGCCGCGCGGCCGGCCCGGACGGCGTACATACCCGCGCGGAATGCGGGCACCCGGGCCGATCAGGGCAGGACCCCGAGGTGAGAGGAGACGCAGATGGTGGCGGAGAGCCGTGCCGGGAGGCGGCCGCGCGTGGTGATCGTGGGGGCGGGCTTCGCCGGGTACGAGTGCGCCCGCACGCTCGCGAAGAAGGCCCGCGGCGCCGCCGAGATCGTCCTGGTCAACCCCAACGACTACTTCCTCTACCTGCCGTTGCTGCCCGAGGTCTCGGCCGGAATCCTGGAACCGCGCCGGGTGTCGGTGTCGCTGACCGGCACGCTGCCGGACGTCCGGCTGGTCCTCGGCCAGGTCGGCGGCGTCGACCTGGACGGCCGCCGGGTGACGTACACCGACCCGGAAGGCCGTACCGCGACCCTCGGCTACGACCGCCTCGTGCTGACCGTCGGCAGTGTCAACAAACTGCTGCCCGTCCCGGGCGTCGCCGAGCACGCGCACGGCTTCCGCGGCATGCCGGAGGCGCTGTACCTGCGGGACCACATGACCCGCCAGATCGAGCTGGCGGGCGCCGCCGAGGACCCGGCCGAGCGGGCCGCCCGCATGACCTTCGTCGTGGTCGGCGCGGGCTACACCGGTACGGAGGTCGCCGCGCACGGCGTGACGTTCACCGAGTCGCTGGCGCGCCACAACGCCGGACTGCGCGGCGAGCCCCGGCCCCGCTGGATTCTGCTGGACCTCGCCGACCGGGTCCTGCCGGAGCTGGACGAGCGGCTGTCGCGCACCGCGCACCGGGTGCTGAGCAGGCGCGGCGTCGAGATCCGCACCGGGACCTCCGTCAAGGAGGCCACCTCCGACGGGGTCCTGCTGGACGACGGCACCTGCGTCGACACCCGGTCGCTGATCTGGTGCGTCGGCGTACGCCCGGACCCGCTCGTCGAGTCGCTGGGCCTGCCCACCGAACGCGGACGGCTGTGCGTGGACGAGTTCCTCGCCGTACCCGGCCACCCCGAGGTGCTCGCCTGCGGTGACGCCGCCGCCGTACCCGACCTGACCCGGCCGGGCGAGACGACGCCGATGACCGCCCAGCACGCGCAGCGCCAGGGCAAGGTCGCCGCCCACAACGTCGCCGCCTCCTACGGGCAGGGCGAACCGCGCGCCTACAAGCACCACGACCTGGGCTTCATGGTCGACCTCGGCGGGGTGCAGGCCGCCGCCAACCCGCTGCACGTCCCGCTGTCCGGGCCCGTCGCCAACGCCGTGACCCGCGGCTATCACCTGATGGCGATGCCCGGCAACCGCGTCCGGGTCGCCGCCGACTGGCTGCTGGACGCGGCACTGCCGCGCCAGGGCGTCCAGCTCGGCCTGGTCCGTTCCTGGTCGGTGCCGCTGGACACGGCGGCACCCGAACTGGCCCGCATACCGGCGGACGGCGGCGCGGGGGACCCGGCGAAGTCCACGCCGGGGCAGCAGACGGCACCGGGGGAGAGGACCGGCCCGAAGAACCGGCCCGCGACGGCCGGCAACCGGCCCGACGGGCCCCGAAAAGCGGAAGGAACCTGATGACCACGCAGAACGACCCGGGTGCCGATGCCCGGTACGACCGGCTGCGCGAGCTGGCACAACAGCTGCGCGTCGACTCCGTACGGGCCGCCGACGCCGCCGGCTCCGGCCACCCCACCTCCTCGATGTCCGCGGCCGACCTGGCCGCGGTGCTGCTCGCCGAGCACCTGCGCTACGACTTCGCCGACGCCGAGAACCCCGGCAACGACCATCTCGTCTTCTCCAAGGGACACGCCTCGCCCCTGGTGTACGCCATGGGCAAGGCGGCCGGAGCGCTCACCGACGACCAGCTGCTGACCTTCCGCAGGAACGGCAGCCTGTTGGAGGGGCACCCCACCCCGCGCATCCCGTGGGTGGACGTGGCCACCGGCTCGCTGGGCCAGGGCCTGCCCATCGGCGTCGGCCTCGCGCTGGCCGGCCGGGACCTGGACCGCGTCCCGTACCGCGTGTGGGTGGTGTGCGGCGACAGCGAGATGGCCGAGGGCTCGATGTGGGAGGCGTTCGAACACGCCGGGTACGAGCGGCTGGCGAACCTCACCGCGATCATCGACGTCAACCGGCTCGGCCAGCGCGGCCCGACCCGGCACGGCTGGGACCTGGACGCCTACGCGCGCCGCATCCGCAGCTTCGACTGGCACACCGTCGAGGTGGACGGCCACGACGTGGCGGCCGTGGACCGCGCGTACGCCGAGGCGGCCGCCACCACCGACCGGCCCACCGCGATCATCGCCAGGACCCGCAAGGGCGAGGGCGTGCGGGCCGTCGCCGACCAGGAAGGCAAGCACGGCAAGCCGCTGAAGGACGCCGCGGAGGCCGTCGAGGAGCTGGGCGGCGTCCGCGACCTGCACGTGGACGTGCACCCGCCGCGCGACGCCGAGTCGCGGCTGCGCCCCGGCGGCGGCGAGCCCGAGCTGCCGGACTACAAGATCGGCGACTCGGTCGCCACCCGCAACGCGTTCGGCGAGGCGCTCGCCGCGCTCGGCGCGGTCCGCGGCGACGTCGTCGCGCTGGACGGCGAGGTCGGCGACTCCACCCGCGCCGGGTTCTTCGGCGACGCCCACCCCGACCGCTACTTCCAGTGCTACATCGCCGAACAGCAGATGGTGGCCGCCGCGGTCGGCATGCAGGTACGCGGCTGGGTGCCCTACGCCACCACCTTCGCCGCCTTCCTCAGCCGCGCCTACGACTTCGTCCGGATGGCCGCCGTCAGCCGGGCCGACCTCAACCTCGTCGGATCGCACGCCGGCGTCGCCATCGGCGAGGACGGCCCCTCGCAGATGGGCCTGGAGGACCTGGCGACGTTCCGCGCCGTGCACGGCAGCACCGTCCTGTACCCGTGCGACGCCAACCAGGCGGCCCGCCTGACGGCCGCGATGGCCGGCGCGAGCGGCATCCGCTACCTGCGGACGTCCCGGGGCGACAGCCCGGTCATCTACGGCCCCGGGGAGGACTTCCCGATCGGCGGCAGCAAGACGCTGCGGGCCACCCCGGAGGACCGGGTCACCATCGTGGCCGCCGGGGTGACCGTCCACGAGGCGCTGGCCGCCGCCGAGACCCTGGCGGAGGAGGGCGTGGCCGCCCGCGTCATCGACCTGTACTCCCTCAAGCCGGTGGACCTGCCCACGCTCCGCGAGGCCGCCGACGTCACCGGGCGGATCATCACCGTGGAGGACCACCACCCCGAGGGCGGACTCGGCGACGCGGTGCTGGACGCCTTCACCGACGGCCGCCCGGTGCCGCGCCTGGCCCGGCTGGCGGTGCGCACCATGCCCGGTTCGGCCTCCCCGGAGGAGCAGCTGCGGGCCGCGGGCATCGACGCGCAGGCGATCGCGGCGACGGCCCGGGGACTGCTCACCGGAACGCCGTAAGCACGCGGGACACGTCCGGCGGCCCCGGCCCCGCTGCGGGACCGGGGCC
>NZ_JBHWHY010000083.1:0-27130 GCF_042732265.1 Streptomyces sp. NPDC059788
GCCACCGGGCGCCCCGGAGTGCCGTGCCGGCGCCTCAGGCGGCGACGATCAGGTAGATGCCGTACGCCACGGCCGTCGCGCACAGCGCGAAGCAGGCGTACGCGCCCACCCGCGCCGCCCCGCCGCCGGTGGGCGCCGGCGCGCCCTCCGGCTGCGGCTTGCGGGACGTACCGACGATGCCGAGGGTGAACAGACCCACGATCCCGACCGTCACGAACAGCGTGACGCCGAAGACCTGGCCGAGAGCTGCCCAGTCGATGCTCATTGCGTTCTCGTTCCTCTGTGGGAGCCGTACGGCCGGGTCAGCCGGCGGCCGAGCCGGCCTTGGCGCGCCGCTTGGCCGCGTGCGCCTCGTGCGGGTGGGCGGCCACCGGTCGGGCGGCGACCGGGTCGGCGATCACCGGGTCGCCGCCGACCGGGTCGGCGAGCGGCGCGTCGGCCACGGCGGGCGCCGGGACCGGGGCCACCTCCGTCGCGGGCGCGGCCGGGCCGGCCGGCGGCGGGGAGACGGCCTGGAGGGCGGCGGTGACGACACCGGCGGGCTCCGCCGCCGGGGCCTCGTTGACGTTGGTGTGGTCCACCGGCTTGCGCCGGGACGCCACCCAGATCGCGCCGCAGACGACGAGCGCCAGGACGGCGACGGTCGTGATGCCCCAGTCGCCCTGGTCCGCCAGCAGCGCGGCGCCCGCCGCGACCAGACCGGCCGCCGGCAGCGTCAGGCCCCAGGCGACGACCATCCGGCCCGCCGTGGACCAGCGCACCACGCCGCCCTTGCGGCCCAGACCCGCGCCCATCACCGAACCGGAGCAGACCTGGGTGGTGGAGAGCGCGAAGCCGAGATGGGAGGAGGCCAGGATGGTGGCCGCGGCGCCGGTCTGGGCGGCGAAGCCCTGCGGCGGCCGGATGTCGGTGATGCCCTTGCCCATCGTGCGGATGATCCGCCAGCCGCCCAGGTACGTGCCGAGCGCGATGGCCAGGCCGGCCGAGGCGATGACCCACAGCGGCGGGTCGGCGTGCGGGGCGACGACGCCGCCGGTGATCAGCGCGAGGGTGATCACACCCATCGTCTTCTGGGCGTCGTTGGTGCCGTGGGCGAGGGAGACCAGCGCGGCCGAGGCGATCTGCCCGGCGCGGTAGCCCTTGGCGGTGTCCTCCTCGGCGCGGTCGCGGGCCAGCCGGTAGGTCAGCCGGGTCGCGGCCGTCGCGGCCAGACCGGCCACGATCGGGGCGGCGACGGCCGGGATGAGGACCTTCATGACCACGGCGCCGCCGTGCACGCCGCTCGCGCCGACGGACACCAGGGTCGCGCCGATCAGACCGCCGAAGAGGGCGTGCGAGGAGCTGGAGGGGAGCCCGGCCAGCCAGGTGACCAGGTTCCAGACGATGGCGCCGACCAGCCCGGCGAAGATCACTTCTGGTCTGATGCCGGCGGTCTCGTCGATGATCCCGCCGGAGATGGTCTTGGCCACCTCCACGGACAGGAATGCGCCGACCAGGTTCAGGACCGCCGACATCGCCACCGCGATCTTGGGCTTGAGGGCCCCGGTGGAAATGGTGGTGGCCATGGCGTTGGCCGTGTCGTGGAAGCCGTTCGTAAAGTCGAACACCAAGGCCGTGACGATCACGATCCCGATGAGAAGCGTGATGTGTTCCATTCACCCAGGCAATCAGTTCGGTGGGCAGTAACGCTCGGGACCGTACGGACGACGGGTGAACGGAAGATGAACTGGGCCGGGCGCAATGGTGACGCCCCCGCAGGGGTGGTGCGGAGGTGTCCATGCCATCACCCGGGCACCGCGCGTACCAGCGCAAACGCCTCGTGCGCCGCATGCGTACCGGCGTCGTACGCCGCATGTGTGCCCGGTGCCGGGTGCCCGTATGTGTGTCGCGGTGCCGGGTGCCCGTATGGGTGTCGCGGCGCCGGGCGCCTGTGTCTCAGCCCCGGGCGAAGCGCCGTAGCTGCCGGGCCGTGCCGTTCCACTTGTTCTGGTCGCCCGGCAGCGTGCCGTGGCCCGCGTGCTGCCAGATGCTCGGATACACCCAGCCGGCCGGCATCCTGCCCGGGGTGCTGTGCCAGTGGGCCAGCCACAGCGGGTGGGTGGCGGCGAACGCGCGGCTGCCGCCGGTGCAGCCGTTCCACCACCGGGCCGTCGTGTAGATCACCGGCCGCCGCCCGGTGCCGCGCAGCACCTCGTTGCTGAAGCCGCGTATCCACCGGACCAGCGCGGCGCCGCTCATTCCGAAGCACGCCTGCCGCGGGTTGTACGGATTGTGCTCGATGTCGAGCGCCGGCGGCAGTGTCCAGCCGTCCGCCTTCCACCGGCCGCCGTGCCGCAGGAAGTAGCGGGCCTGTGCGGTGCCGGAGGACGCGCTCGGTATGCCGAAGTGGTACGCGCCGCGCAGCAGGCCGGCCTTGCGCGCCCCGCGGTACTGCCGCGAGAAGTACGGGCTGCGGTACCAGTCGGACTCGGTGGCCTTGACGTACACGAACCGGCCGCCCTGGGCCCGGACTTTCCTCCAGTCGACGTTGCCCTGGTGCGAGGAGACGTCGTGCCCGGCCGGCTTGCCGGCGGCCTCGGCGGTGGGCAGGGCGCTGTACAGAGTGCCGGTGAGCGTGCCCAGGGCCAGGGCTCCGGCGGCCAGTCGGCGCCGTCGGCCGCGCGGGCGGCCGGGCGGGCGCTGCGGGTCGGACAGACGATCATGGTCACGGGTCATGGGTCCCCCCGGAGTTCCCCCGGACGGCTACGTGCATGACAAGTACGTGCATGACAAATCCCCGGAAGCGTAGCGAGTGATCCGTACAAGGCGGTCGATGCTCGGTCAATCCCTGCCGATGCACCGCCGGTCCGACATGGCGGATACCGGAGGAAGCGGGTCCGCCCCATGGAGCCGCGCCCGGCCCGTACGGTGTCGGCAGCCCCGCGCGCACCACGTCCGCGCGCCCCCACCGGGCCCCGCCCGCACCGCACACCGGAGGCACACGCATGACGGACCGGGAAGCCATCGACCGCGCCTGGGACGAGCTGGTCGCCACCGCCCGCCGCACGGTCACCGACGGGCTGGTGGTCGGCACCTCCGGCAACGTCTCCGTGCGCGTCGGCGACCTCGTCCTGGTCACCCCCAGCGGCGTCCCCTACGACCGGCTCGGGCCCGGCGACCTCACCGCGGTGGACCTCGACGGGCACCCGGCCCGCGGCACGCTGCGGCCGACCAGCGAACTGCCCATGCACCTGGCCGTCTACCGCGCCACCGACGCCACCGCGGTCGTGCACACCCACGCCGCGCACGCCACAGCCGTCTCCACCCTCGTCACCGAACTCCCGCCGGTGCACTACATGACCGCGGCCCTCGGCGGCCCCGTCCGCGTCGCCCCGTACGCCCTCTACGGCACCGAGGAGTTGGCCAAGAACATGCTCGCCGCACTGCGCGACCGCACCGGCTGCCTCCTGCGGAACCACGGCACCATCGTGTACGGCGACACCCTTGACGAGGCGTACGACCGCACCGCCCAGCTGGAGTGGATGTGCCGCGTGTGGCTCGCCGCAAGCGCGCTGCCCGGCCGCGAACCCGCCCTGCTCACGCCGGAACAGGTCGACGCGGCCGGCGAGCGCCTGCGCGGGTACGGGCAGCGCCGCTGACGTACACCGCCGGCGGACGGCCGCCGGGCGCGCGCGGGCGCGCCCGTCGTCACCCGGGCGCTGCCGCCCACTGGCCGTGGCAGCGGCGCCCGCCCACACTGGGGAGGATGCGTCTGGGTACCGCGGCAGCAGCCGCCACCACGGTGATCGGTGCCGGCGCGGCCGCGGTGGCGGCCGGCCGGTACGCCAGCGACATGGTCCTCAAGCCGGCCCCCGACCGGCCGCTGCCGGGCGACTCCCGCCTCACGGTGCACGCCACCGGGCCCGGGCGGATCACCCTCACCCGCAGCCTCGCCTCGCTGCGGCCCGGTACCTACGGCCTCACCGGCGCGGGCTGCCACGCCGTCGTCGGCCCCCTCCTGGACGGCGTACCGCACCCGGCGGACACGGTCGTCCGCCGCCTGGAACGGGTCACCCACGGCACCCTCCAGCCCGGCGCCCGGATGCGGCTCACCCCTCAGGTGCACATCGGCAACCCCCGCGACGCGCTGGGCATCGACTGCGCCGACGTCGACATCCCCGGGGAACTGGGCGCCCTGCCCGCCTGGTTCGTGCCGGGCATCCGGGACACCTGGGTCATCACCACGCACGGCCTGGGCACCACCCGGGAACACCCCATGGTGGTCATGCCCTTCCTCAGTGACCAGCAGCTGCCCGTCCTGGACCTCGCCTACCGCAACGACGTCGGCGCCCCGCCCACCGCCGACGGCATCAGCCACCTCGGCGACTCCGAATGGCGCGACCTGGACGCCGCGATCCGCTACGCCGTCCTGTACGGCGCGGAGCGCGTCGTGCTGCACGGCTGGTCCACCGGCGCGTCCATG
The DNA here is from genome assembly GCF_042732265.1 of Streptomyces sp. NPDC059788. Taxonomy (NCBI): domain Bacteria; kingdom Bacillati; phylum Actinomycetota; class Actinomycetes; order Kitasatosporales; family Streptomycetaceae; genus Streptomyces; species Streptomyces sp. NPDC059788. Next base: position 4,463 of record NZ_JBHWHY010000083.1, read on the forward strand.
GCCCTGCGCGCCGCCGCCGGCTCCACCCTGCGCGACCGCATCGCCGGCCTCGTCCTGGACTCGCCGGTCCTGGACTGGCAGGCCACCGTCCGCGCCCTGGCCGCCGCCCGCCGCGTCCCGCGCCCGCTGCTCCCGCTGGCCGTACGGGCCGCCGAGGGCAGCACCGGGCTGCACGCCGGGCGGCTGGCCGAAGCCTGGACCCCGGACCTGCTCACCGTGCCGACCCTGCTGATCCACGGGCCGCACGACACGCTCGCCCCCTGGGCGGCCTCCCGCGAACTGGCGGCGCGCCGTCCCGACCTGATCTCGCTTCACCCGGTGCCGCAGGCCCCGCACGCCGCCATGTGGAACGCCGACCCCGCCACGTACGAAGAGGCCATGCGCCGCTTCCTCACACCGCTCATGTGAGGCGCGGGTCATGTGAGGCTCGGGTCATGTGAGGCGGCGCTCGTGTGAGGCGCGGGGCGATGGCGTGCGGTGACCTGCCCCGGGCGGTCCGTAGCCGCCCCTCGTACAGCCGGCGGCCACGCCCGTGCACCCCGGGTCGGCCCCCTCGTACGGTCCCCGGCCACCTTCCGTACAGCCTCCGGTGACCCCCTCGTACGGCCTGTGGCGGCGGCCCCGTGCGCCCCTCGTGCGACGGGCCGCCGGAACGTACCGACCGTTCCGATTGGGCTTTCGGGCCGTCAGCGGGAAGACTGCCCCCTGTGACGTCCCGTACTCCGCGCGACTCCCGGCTCCGACTTGTCCCCCGTCAACCGATTGCCGCCGCCCGCCGGGCGGTGAGCACCCGGGCCGCCCGCCCGGCGCCCAGGCCGCCCCAGGGCACCCCACCGCCCGCGGAACTGGCGCGGCAGGCCCGCACCGGCCTGGCCGGCGCCGTACGGCTCGCCCGCTGGGCCGACGGCGAGCACGGCGCGGGCGCCGGCCTGCGGGCCGGCCCGGACGGCGCGCTCCCCGCGGACGTCGCCGAACAGGCCGCGGGCGACCTGCGGCTGACACCGGACCAGGTGCGCACGGACTGGGATCTGGCCCGGCTGGCCGGGCTCGTCGAACTGCACGGAGGGCTGGCCCGCCCCGGCTGGCGGCTGCGCGCCTGGGAGCGCGACGACACCGCCGCGCTGCGCGGCTGGGTCGCGCTCTTCGACGCCTGGTCGCTGGCGCGCCCCGCGCCGCCCGGCGCCGGGCCGACCGCCGTCGCCGAGGTCGTCGAGGCCGTACCGCAGCTGCTGTCCCTGCTGCACCTGTCGGCCGGTCCGGTCCGCCTGCCGGTGCTGCTGGACATGCTGGAACAGCGCGTCGCCGAACTCCGCACCGAGCGCTGCGAGGTGCCGTACGGGCCGGACCGGAGCGCGGACGCGTCGCCGGACGGCAGCCACGGCCCCGACCGGACCGGGACGCACCAGGCAGGCACGTGCCAGACAGGTACGCACCGGCCCGGGACGGACGCCGGCGCGGACCGGGCCGAGGCGGACACGGGTCCGGGTCCGGGTCCGGACCGGCCCGGGGCGGTGGGTGACACCGCGGGGGTGTCACTCGCGGTGCTCCTGGACTGGGCGCTGGACGGCCTCGCCGCCGTCGGAGCGCTCGTCGTGCGCGACGGTGCGAAGACCGGCGTGCCCGCCGAACGCGAAGCCCTGCTCACCCCCCTCGGCAACTGGTCGGTCTGGGTCAAACTGGAACAGATCTGCGTCGCCGCGCAGAGCCCGGCGGGCAACATCGAGCAGTCCGCCGAGGCGATGCTGCGCGGCTGCGCCCGGCTCACCCCGGGCCCGGCGCGCGCCGAATACCGCGCCTGGCTCGCCGCCCGGTCGGCGGGCAGCGCGGTCGAGGAACTCCTCGGCGTCGCCCGCGGCGAGGACGCGCTGCTGCGCGGCCTCGCCTTCGAGGCGCTGCGCGCCGTCGGCGCTCCCGCCGAGCCGGCCGTGCGCGCCGCCGCGGCCGAGCCCGCCCTGCGGCCGTACGCCCTGCTCTGGCTGGTCGAGCACGAGGGCGGCGACCCGGAGACCGCGCCGGACGTGCTCACCCGCGAGGAGTCCACCTGGCTGTGGGTGGACACCGCCGCGGCCGTCGCCGACCACGGCGAGAGCCAGCTGCTGGTCCGCCACCTCGACTCGGCCGTGCAGGGCTCGGTCCCGCGCCTGCTGGAGGAGGTACGGGCCGTCGGCCATCCGCGCACCGTGCAGGTCCTGGTCGCCCTCGCCGCCGCGCACCCCGACCCGGCCCTCGCCAAGGCCGTCCGCCGCGCCGCCTTCCAGGTGCACACCGGCGGCGCCTGACGCTCCCGGGGCGGGGCGGGCGCCCGGCGGTGCCCGGCGCCCCGCCCCTCGGACCGGTCAGACCGGCGGCACGACCGGCGCGTACGTCCCGAAGGTCCAGAGGTTGCCCTCCAGATCGCGGGCCGTGTACTCGCGGGAGCCGTAGTCCTGGTCCCTGAGCGGCATGACTATCTCCGCCCCGGCCCGCTCGGCCCGCCGGTGGTGCGCGTCCGGGTCGGCGACGACCACGTACACCCCGACCGGGCCGCCGCCGCCCAGCGCCTTCTCGTACGCTCCGCCGCCGCCCTTCGAGCCCAGCATCACCACGCCGTTGCCGTATGACAGCTCGGCGTGCAGCACCGTGCCGTCCTCGCTCTCGTACAGCGCGCTCCGCCCGAATCCGAAGGCTTCCGTCAGCTGCTTGATCGCCGCTTTCGCGTCGCGGTACTGCAGCGTCGGACAGAACGTGGGCGCCCCTGCCGCCTCACCGGTCATGACGATCACCTTCCCTGTCTGCGGTTTCCCTGCCTGCGATCAGCTCTGCGGGCCCCGCCCCGCGAGACCCACATCACAGTCTGGCACCGGGGTCCGACAACGCCCCCGGAACGCCCGCCGGCCGGCCCCGGAACCGGTCGTCGCACCGTGCGAGGGGGCGCGCGCCGCGCCGCGTTCCCCTTACGGCAGCCCGGGAAAACTGGTTGCACGTCACCGCTAGACTGGTCCGTATGGCAATTCTCCTCGTGCATTAGACGGCGTCGGCACGCCGTCCATGCCGCCCGTCCGCACAGGCCTGTGCCGTGTACGGGGCGCGCCGCCCGGCTGTGATCATCCCCGTCCCTTCCGCTGTCCTCACCTGCCCAGGAGTCTTTCCGTGATCACCGCCTCCGGCCTTGAGCTGCGCGCCGGCGCCCGCGTCCTCATCGAGTCCGCCTCGTTCCGCATCGCCAAGGGCGACCGGATCGGCCTGGTCGGCCGCAACGGCGCGGGCAAGACGACGCTCACCAAGGTCCTCGCGGGCGAGGGCATCCCCGCGGCGGGCACGGTCACCCGCTCCGGCGACGTCGGCTACCTGCCGCAGGACCCGCGCACCGGCGACCTCGACGTGCTCGCCCGGGACCGCATCCTGTCCGCCCGCGGCCTGGACTCGGTCCTGCGCAAGATGCGCGAGAACGAGGACCGGATGTCCAACGGCAAGGGCGCCACCCGCGAGCGGGCGATGAAGAAGTACGAGCGCCTGGAGACGGAGTTCCTGACCAAGGGCGGGTACGCGGCCGAGGCGGAGGCCGCGACCATCGCCGCCAGCCTGGGCCTGCCGGACCGCATCCTCGGCCAGCCCCTGCACACCCTCTCCGGCGGTCAGCGGCGCCGCGTCGAGCTGGCCCGCATCCTCTTCTCGGACTCCGACACCCTGCTCCTGGACGAGCCGACCAACCACCTCGACGCCGACTCGATCGCCTGGCTGCGCGACTACCTGAAGACCTACCGCGGCGGCTTCATCGTGATCTCCCACGACGTCGACCTGGTCGAGACCGTGGTGAACAAGGTGTTCTACCTGGACGCCAACCGCTCCGAGATCGACATCTACAACATGGGCTGGAAGCTGTACCAGCAGCAGCGCGAGGCCGACGAGAAGCGCCGCAAGCGCGAGCGCGCCAACGCCGAGAAGAAGGCCGCGCAGCTGCACTCGCAGGCCGACAAGATGCGGGCCAAGGCCACCAAGACCGTCGCCGCGCAGAACATGGCCAAGCGGGCCGACAAGCTCCTCGCCGGGCTGGACGCCAAGCGCGCCTCCGACAAGGTCGCCAAGCTGCGCTTCCCGGACCCCGCGCCCTGCGGCAAGACCCCGCTCACCGCCGAGGGCCTGTCGAAGTCGTACGGCTCGCTGGAGATCTTCACCGACGTCGACCTGGCCATCGACAAGGGCTCCCGGGTCGTCATCCTCGGCCTGAACGGCGCGGGCAAGACGACGCTGCTGCGCCTGCTGGCGGGCGTGGAGAAGCCGGACACCGGCGAGGTCCGCCCCGGGCACGGCCTGAAGCTGGGCTACTACGCGCAGGAGCACGAGACGCTGGACCCGGACCGTACGGTGCTGGAGAACATGCGCTCGGCCGCGCCGGACATGGACCTGGTCGACATCCGCAAGACGCTCGGCTCGTTCCTCTTCTCCGGTGACGACGTCGACAAGCCGGCGGGCGTGCTCTCCGGTGGCGAGAAGACCCGGCTGGCCCTGGCCACCCTGGTCGTCTCCTCGGCCAACGTCCTGCTCCTGGACGAGCCGACGAACAACCTCGACCCGGCCAGCCGCGAGGAGATCCTCGGCGCGCTGCACACCTTCACCGGCGCCGTGGTGCTGGTCTCCCACGACGAGGGCGCGGTGGACGCCCTCCAGCCGGAGCGCATCATCCTGCTGCCCGACGGCGTCGAGGACCTGTGGGGCCAGGACTACGCGGACCTGGTCGCGCTGGCCTGAGGCTCCGCACGGCCGGGCCGCTCCGCGCTGCCCGTTTCCCCGTTCTCCGTGCCCGTCCGATGCCCGGATGCGGTCCGGGGCCCGGAGGGATCAAGGGCGTATGGATCATTCGGCCGACGGGTGATCCATCATCTGAGTGAGTGCGGCTCGTACATCGGCGAGCCTCCCTGTGACGGCCGGGCCCTTGGGGCCCGGCCGTCATCATTTCGTACCAGCCCGCTCTGACCTGCTTGTTCGCCGGAAATTCCGCTCTTGGACCCGTGGAATTCCGAGCGGAACCCCTAATTCCAAGAGTCAATGCGGCGCCTTCAGAGCCAAACGATGTCCCACGGACCTTGCTGAATGGGTGGCCAGGAAGGCCGTGAGGGGTGATCATGAGAGTCCAGAGCGCACTTCCCACGAGGAGGCACGGGTGGCCGAGACTCTGAAGAAGGGCAGCCGGGTAACCGGCGCCGCGCGCGAGAAGCTCGCGGCAGACCTGAAGAAGAAGTACGACTCCGGAGCGAGCATCCGGGCGCTGGCCGAAGAGACCGGCCGCTCCTACGGGTTCGTGCACCGGATGCTCAGCGAATCCGGTGTGACCCTGCGTGGTCGTGGCGGAGCCACCAGGGGCAAGAAGGCCGCCTCGGCCTGACCGAGGCGTTCCGCTCCGGGAGCTACGGTGCCACCCGGTCGGTCGAGCAGGCGACCGGGTGGTTACTGTTCAGTCACTTAAGCACGCAAGTGCGGTCGGCTGACTCGGAGGCGCCCCATGACTCTGCTCGACAAGGACGGTGTGCGGCTCACCGTGGACGACGTGATCGCCACGGTGACCCTCGCCGGACCGGCCAAACGCAACGCGCAGTCGCCCGCCATGTGGCGGGCGCTGGCCGAGGCCGGATCACTGGTGCCGGGGAACGTCCGGATCGTGGTGCTGCGCGGCGAGGGCAAGTCCTTCTCCGCCGGCCTGGACCGCCAGGCGTTCACGCCCGAAGGCTTCGACGGCGAGCCGTCCTTCCTCGACATGGCACGGGGTCCGGACGACGAACTGGACGCCACGATCGCCGAGTACCAGGAGGCGTTCACCTGGTGGCGGCGTTCCGACGTGGTGTCGATCGCCGCTGTCCAGGGCCATGCGATCGGTGCGGGCTTCCAGCTCGCGCTCGCCTGCGACCTGCGGGTGTGCGCCGACGACGCGCAGTTCGCCATGCGTGAGACCAGCCTCGGGCTGGTGCCGGACCTGACCGGCACCCACCCCCTGGTCGCCCTGGTCGGCTACGCCCGCGCGCTGGAGATCTGCGCCACGGGCCGCTTCGTCCACGCCGACGAGGCCGAGCGCATCGGCCTGGCCAACCTCGTCGTGCCCGCCGCCGACCTCGACGGCGCCGTCGCGGACCTGGCGGCGGCCCTGACCGCCGCGCCGCGCGACGCCGTCATCGAGACCAAGGCCCTGCTGGCGGGCGCCGCTTCCCGTACGTACGAGGAGCAGCGGGCCGCCGAGCGGGCCGCGCAGGCGCGCCGGCTGCGGGACCTCGCGGGCCTGGGGGAGTAACCGCGACGCTCAGGAGGCGGCGGCCGGTTCGAGGGCGGCGACGAGCACCGCGACGGTGGGCCGGTCCCCGGTGGCCGCCGCCTCGACCGCGCCGCGGACCGCCCGCGTCACGTCCAGCGTCCGCCGGTCCGGCGCGACGGCCAGCTGCACCAGTACGTGCCCGTCCTCCTCGCGCACCGGCCGGGACAGCGCCCCGAGGGCCGGTACGAGCCGGACGACTCCCGGGACGCGCAGCACGGCCGTCTCCAGCGGCCCGGCGTCCTGCGCGGTGGCTCCGCCCGCGCCCCCACCGCTCTGCCGGACCCCGGCCCCACCCGCACTCCCGGCTCCGGGCCCGCCCCCGCTCCCGGCCTCGTTCTCGTCCTCACCCAGCAGGTCGGTGACCCGCAGATCCACGGCGGACACCTCCAGTCCCACCCGTTCGGCGGCACACTTCAGCAGCGCCTCGCGCAGGATGCCCGCCGAGGCGGGAACCGGCCGCCCGGCCGTGGCCGCGAAGTCCGCCTCGATCCGCAGCGGCCCCGGAGGCAGCGCGCTCGGCGGCGCCTTCACCGCCGGGGCCGGCGCGGCGTCCGCGTCCGCCAGGGTCAGCCGGACCGTACCGACGCGGAGCCCGGGCAGCGCGCCCACGGCCTCCCGCAGCACCCCCACGGCCGCCCGCTCCGCGATCCACGCCCCGTCCCCCGGGCCGCCGAGCGGCAGCAGCCGGCCCAGCCCGAGCTGCCGCCGTACCGACGTCACCAACTGGTCACCGGCCACCGGCCGTCACCTCTTTCCCGAACAGTCCTTCCACCTTGCCGCACACCCGGCCGCGCGGCAGGGGCACGTACCCGAATGGCGTCAACCGTTCCACCCGCTGCCGCATCCCCGGAGCGGGCCGGGGGAACCGGACTTACTGTGGGAAACGGAGCGGCTACGAGCTCCGCCCCTCCGGAAAGGGACGATCGGCGATGACCGAGAGCGCACAAGGTAACCGGCCCGAGTCGCGGACCGGAGAGTCGCAGGGCAGGACCCTGGGAGCCAAGCGGGGCGGCGGCGACCCCGCGACCCGGGGGCGTACCACGATCGCCGACGGCGTCGTGGAGAAGATCGCCGGGATGGCCGCCCGGGACGTGGTCGGCGTGCACGCCATGGGCAGCGGGTTCGCCCGCACGCTCGGCGCGGTGCGCGACCGGGTGCCCGGCGGCGGCAAGTCGGTGACCCGCGGCGTCAAGGCCGAGGTCGGCGAGGTGCAGACCGCGCTGGATCTGGAGATCGTCGTCGAGTACGGCGTCTCCATCGCGGATCTCGCCCGGGCCGTACGGGAAAACGTGATTTCCGCCGTGGAGCGGATGACGGGTCTGGAGGTCGTCGAGGTCAACATCGCGGTGAGCGATGTCAAACTCCCCGACGACGAGGAAGAGGAGAGCGACGAGGAGCCCCGGCTGCAGTAAAGCGGGGGAGGTATTCCAGACAATTGCGCCGGGGCTTCGCTCCGCAGGGCCCGGCCGGGGTGGTAGCGAAGGGAAGCGCGTAAATGAGCATGGCCGTGGTCGGTCTGTTGGCCGGAATGGCGCTGGGCTTCGCCGGATACTTCGGCGGTTTCGGGGCCTTCGTACTGGTGGCGGCCCTGGGCGCCATCGGATTCATCGTCGGGAGGTTCGTGGACGGCGATCTGGAGCCCGGGGAGTTCTTCCGCACCCGTACGGGCGACCGCGACGACCGGCGGAGGTGACGCCCGGTGGCGACCGTGTCCCCCGCGGCCGCGCCCGGCGCCGCCCGTTCGGCCGTACCCGCGGGTGAGCGGGGCGCCACGAGGATCGCGGACCGGGTCGTGGCCAAGATCGCGGCGCAGGCCGCCCGCGAGGCCCTGCGCGACGCCTCCACCGCACACACCGACGCCCACGCGTCGGTGACGGTGCGCCGCCGCGACGGGCGGCGCGACTTCGGCGAGGCCCGGGTGCGGGTGGCCGTGGAACTGGGCTACCCCTGCGACATCGGCTCCCAGTGCGGTGCCGTACGCCGCCAGGTGACCCGGCGGGTGCGCGAACTGGCCGGCATGTCGGTGCCCGAGGTCGCCGTCCAGGTCGAGCGGCTGCACTCACCGCAGACGGAGCGGACGGCCCGGGGGAGGGTGCGATGAACGACGACGATCCCGACCTGCGGGACACCCGGCGGCTGCCCACCCTCGACAAGTCGGCGGGCGCCACGGCCGACCGGACCGCGGGCGACGCGCCCGGCTCCCCGGACGGGCCACGGCACACCGGCCCGGCGGACACCGGGCATCCCCCCGAGGAGGAGACGGACGGCGGCGGGCGGGCCCGGCGCTTCTGGGCGGCCCGACGGGTGCCGTCCGCGCTGGTCGCGCTCGTCGTGCTCGGCGGCGCGGGGCTGCTGCTGTACGACGTGGCCGCGGTGCGCGCCGACCGGCCCGCGATGGCCTGGCGCAAGCGCCTCGCCGCGGAACTGTCGTCCCGTCACCTGGACGACGTATGGGTCCTCGTGGGCGCCGCGGTGGCTGTCGCCCTCGGCATCTGGCTGCTGGCGCTGGCCGTGACGCCCGGCCTGCGCGACGTGCTCCCGATGCGGCGCACGACACCGGACGTACGCGGCGGCCTGGACCGCGCGGCGGCCGCGCTGGTGCTGCGCGACCGGGCCATGGAGGTGCCGGGCGTGCAGTCCGTACGGGTCGCGGTCGGCCGCCGACGGGCCAAGGCGCGCGCGGTCTCGCACTTCCGCGAACTGGACGAGGTACGGAGCGACCTGGAGGCGGCGCTCGGCGACGGGCTGCGGCAGCTGGGCCTCGCCCGGCGGCACGCGCTGTCCGTACGGGTGCGCGGATCGGCGAAGAGGTGAGTGCGGCGATGCGCAAGGTTCTGCGAACGGTCAACCGGGTGCTGCTGGGCCTGACGGGCCTGGTCCTGATCGGCGTCGGCGGCACGGTGCTCCTCGGCGGCCTCGACCTGCCGGGCAAGTGGGGCTTCGGGATGCCGTCCGGGTGGCGCTGGTCCCGGCCCGATGACGTCCTGCTGCGGGACACGGACCGGACGCGCTGGACGGACCGCGGCTGGTGGTGGCCGGTGGTCATCGCGGCCCTGGCGGTGCTCGTGCTGCTGGCGCTGTGGTGGCTGCTGTCCCAGTTCCGCCGGCGCCGGCTCGGGGAGATCCTCGTGGACAGCGGCGACGGCGAGGGCGCCCAGGTGCGCGGCCGGGCGATGGAGGGTGTCCTGGCGGCGGAGTCCGAGTCGCTGGACGGCGTGGACCGGGCCCGGGTGCTGCTGACCGGGCGGCGTACGGAGCCGCGGGCCCGGGTGGGGCTGACGCTGGCCCCGCACGCGGAGCCCCGCGCCGTGATCGCGCGGCTGTCGTCGGAGGCGATCGCCCACGCGCGCACCTCCGCCGGGCTGGAGCGGCTGCCCGCCGAGGTCCGGCTCCGCGCGGTCAAGCACCGCGCGGAGCGGGTGAGTTGACCGACGCGTGCGGGTTCCGGCGGGTCCTGCGGCAGGACCCGCCGGCATCTGCTTCGTAAGAACGGCGCTCCGCAGCTCCCGCCCCCGGCTCAGAACCCCCGCCGCTTCCCCCCGTCCACCGGCACCATCACGCCGGTGATGTACGAAGCCGCCGGCGACAGCAGGAACGCCGCGGTCCGGCCGAACTCCTGCGGCTCGCCGTAGCGGCGCAGCGGGATCGAGGCGCTGTTGCGGGCGCGGGACGCCTCCGGGTCCCCGGACAGCGCGTCCAGCTGCGTCATCCGGTCCGTGGCGATGCGTCCGGGCAGGACGCCGAAGACCCGGATGCCGCGCGGGCCCAGCTCGTCGGCGAGCGCCTTGGCGTAGCCCGCCAGGCCCGGCCGCAGGCCGTTGGAGACGGCCAGCCCGTCGATCGGCTCGTGGACCGAACCGGACAGCACGAAGCCGATCGCGCCGCCGTCGCCGAGCGCGGCGGACGCCGTGCGGGCGAGGCGTACCGCGCCGAGGAAGACCGACTCGAACGCCGACTGCCACTGCTCGTCGGTGTTCTCGGTGGGCGCTCCCGGCGGCGGGCCGCCGACGCTGACGAGGATGCCGTCGAGGCGGCCGAAGCGGGTGCGGGCCGCCTCGACCAGGCGCGCGGCGGCGCCGGGGTCGGCGTTGTCGGCGGCGACGCCGTGCGCCCGCTCGCCGAGCGAGGCCGCGGCGGCCCGTGCGCTGTCCTCGCCGCGTCCGCTGAGGACGACGTTCGCACCGTCGGCGACCAGTTCCCGCGCGGTGGCGAGGCCCAGGCCGCGGGTGGCGCCGGTGACGATGTAGGTCCGGTCGGTGAGTCCTAGATCCATGGGGGTCAGTCTGCCCCGTCGCATCCGAACATGGTGAAGGCGGTACCGATGAGGCCGACGTGGCTGAAGGCCTGGGGGAAGTTGCCCAGCTGGCGGCCGGCGACCGGGTCGTACTCCTCGGCCAGCAGCCCCAGGTCGTTGGGCAGCCGCAGCAGCCGGTCGAACAGCTCCCGGGCCGCCGCCCGCCGCCCGGTCAGGTGCAGGGCCTCGGCCAGCCAGAACGAGCAGACCAGGAAGGTGCCCTCGTCGCCCGGCAGCCCGTCCACGGCGGTGCCGTCGGTGCCGTAACGCCGTATCAGGCCGCCGTGCGCCAGTTCCTCGCGGACCGCGTCGACCGTGCCGACGACCCGCGGATCGTCGGCGGGCAGGAAGCCGAGGCGCGGGATCAGCAGCGTCGACGCGTCCAGCAGGTCCGAGCCGTAGGACTGGGTGAAGGTGTTGCGCTTCGCGTCGTAGCCCTTCTCGCACACCTCGCGGTGCACCTCGTCGCGCATCGCGCGCCAGCGCGCGACGTCCCCCTCCAGTTCGGGGCGGGACTCGACCGCCCGCACGGCGCGGTCGGCGGCGACCCACGCCATGATCTTGGAGTGGACGAAGTGCCGGCGGGGCCCGCGGACCTCCCACAGGCCCTCGTCCGGCTCGCGCCAGTGGGATTCCAGGAAGTCCAGCAGCGAGCGCTGGATGTTCCAGGCGTGCGGCTTGGACGGCAGGCCCTCGACGCGCGCGATGTGGAAGGAGTCCAGCACGCCGCCGTACACGTCGAGCTGCCGCTGCTCGACGGCGGCGTTGCCGACGCGTACGGGCCGGGAGCCGGCGTAGCCGCCGAGCCAGGGCAGCTCGGCCTCCGGCAGCCGCCGCTCGCCACCCAGGCCGTACATGATCTGGAGGTCGGCGGGGTTGCCGGCCACCGCGCGCAGCAGCCAGTCCCGCCAGGCCGACGCCTCCTCGGTGTACCCGGCGGTGACCAGGGAGTTGAGGGTCAAGGTGGCGTCGCGCAGCCAGCAGAACCGGTAGTCCCAGTTGCGTACGCCGCCCAGTTCCTCGGGCAGCGAGGTGGTGGGCGCCGCGACGATGCCGCCGGTGGGCGCGAAGGTCAGGGCCTTGAGGGTGATCAGGGAGCGCAGCACCTCAGCGCGGTAGGGGCCGTCGTAGCGGCAGTGCGCGGACCAGGCCCGCCAGTCGTCGAGGGTGTGCTCCAGCGCCTCGTACGGATCGATCTGGGCCGGGCGCGGCTCGTGCGAGGGGTGCCAGGTCAGCACGAACGCCACCCGTTCGCCGGCGGCGACGTCGAAGTCCGAGCGGGTGCTGAACCCCTGCCCGTACGTCTCGACCTCGGGCTCGGTGCGCAGCCACGCGGAGTCGGGCCCGGCCACCGCGACGCGGCAGCCGTCCACATGGCGCACCCAGGGGACGACCAGGCCGTAGTCGAAGCGCAGCCGCAGCACGCTCCGCATGGTGACGGTGCCCTTCAGCCCTTCCACGATGCGTACGACGTCGGGCGCGCGGTCGCGGTGCGGCATGAAGTCGGTGACCCGCACCGAGCCGGTGGGGGTGTGCCAGACGGTGTCCAGGACGAGGGAGTCGCCGCGGTAGGACCGTTCGGGCCGGGCGTCGGTGGCGGCGGGGGCGAGCAGCCAGTGCCCGTTCTCCCGGTCGCCGAGCAGGGCGGCGAAGCAGGCGGCGGAGTCGAAGTGGGGCAGGCACAGCCAGTCGACCGAGCCGTCCCGGCCGATCAGGGCGGCGGTCTGCAGGTCACCGATGAGCGCGTAGTCCTCGATGCGTGCGTGCACGCGGCGCCCCTCTCGTCAGCGGCTACTCGCTGCTGGCGACTGTACGGGTCAACGGCTCCCCGGGCGTGGATTCGGCGGTGCCGGTGCTCTTGCCGTCGCCGCCGTCGTCATCGCCGCCGCTGCCGTCACCGCCACCGTCGCCCGCGGCCTCGGCCGCGTTCGCGGCGGCGGCGAGGCGGTCCTTGCGCTCCCGGCGGACCAGCACGAACCAGCCGACGGGCACGGCCGCGGCGAACAGCCACCACTGGACCGCGTAGGCCATGTGCGGGCCGATGCTGTCGTGGTCCGGCTCGGGCACCGGCTCGGGCTTGCCGCCGGACGGCTTCGGCGCGGTCTGCTCGACGTAGCCGCCGAGGACCGGGCGGTGCAGCGCCTCGGCCTGCCGCGCGCTGTTGATCAGCATGACCTGGCGCTCGGGCAGGCCCGGCTTGTCCTTGATGCCGCTGTTCTCGGTGGTCTCGTCCGCCATCATCCGGCCGGTGACGGTGACCTCGCCGGTGGGCGCGGCGGGGACGTCGGGAAAGCGGGTGAGGTCGTTGCCGGAGGCGATCCAGCCGCGGTTGACCAGGACGGTGGCGCCCTTGCGCGGGCCCTGGCCCAGGACCAGCGGGGTCAGCACGTAATAGCCGATGGTCTGCTGGTCGGCGGCGGTCCGCTGGCGGACCACGACCTCGTGCTTCGTGTCGTACGTGCCGGTGGCGGTGACCCGGTGCCACATGTCGGCGCGGGGGAGCGGCCGGCCGGGGGCGGTCAGGTCGGTGACCGGCACGGGGGTGGCGTGCAGGTTGTCCGCGATGAGCTGGTTCTGCGCGACCCGGTGTTCATGGCGGTGGTACTGCCAGAACCCCAGCTTGATCATTACTGGGATCAGGACGAGGCCCACGAGGGTGAGGATCACCCACTGCCGGGACAACAGGAAGCGGTACACCCCACGAGGGTACGACCGAGGCATCCGGCACCCCGCCGCCGGGGTCCGTCAGACCCGGTCGACGATGCCCGCCTGCCCTTCGGCGCGGGCGCAGTGGGCGCCGCAGAACCACCGGCCCGCGGCCTCCACGCCCTGGCCGATGATCTGGCACCGGCAGTGCTCGCAGATCGGCGCCATGCGGTGGATGGCGCAGGAGAAGCAGTCGAAGACGTGCACCGCGCCCTGCGCGTGCACCTCGAACGTCATGCCGTATTCGTTTCCGCAGACCTCACAACGTGCCATGCGCCACAGGGTGCGGGTGGGGCGGGCGGTGGGGCGAGCCTGCCCCAGGCGTGTTGTGGGGCTTCACCCGGACGCAGGCGCCGGGGCCACGTCCTGGAGGAGCTGCATGAACGCCGCCTCGTCGATCACCGGCGTGCCGAAGGAGGCGGCCTTGGCGGTCTTGGACGTCCGCGCGCCGGGGTCGTTGGTGACCAGCAGGCTGGTCAGCCGGGAGACGCTGGTGGCCACGTGCAGACCGGCTTCGATCGCGCGGTCCTCCAGCAGCTCGCGGTCGACGGAGGTGTCACCGGAGAACGCCACCCGCATCCCCTGCACCAGCCGGGCCCCCGGCTCGTACCGCCCCGGGTTCGGGTAGGGGCAGGCGGGGCGCTTGCGCGACGGGCGCCAGGTGGTGGGCCGGTAGGCGGGCGCGGCCGTCCGCTGCCGGGGCGCCGGGCCGTCCGACCACTCGGTGAGCGGCTGGCAGGCCAGCAGCGGCAGGCGCAGGTTGGCCTGCGCGGCCAGCCGCAGACTGGGACGGAAGGCCTCCGCCAGCACCCGGGCGTCGTCGAGCGCGTGGTGGGCGTGCTGCTGGGTGACGCCGTAGTGCGCGGCGAGGGACTCCAGCTTGTGGTTGGGCAGCGGCAGGCGCAGCTCCTTGGAGAGCGCGATCGTACACAGCCGCTGCCGTACGGGCGCCTCGGCCTCGGCGCGGGCGTACTCGCGGGCGATCATCGACCAGTCGAACATCGCGTTGTGGGCGACCAGGACGCGCCCTTCCAGCCGCTTCGACAGCTCGGGGACGATCTCCGGGAAGAGCGGGGCGGCGGCGAGCATGTCGCTCGTCAGGCCGTGGATCCACACCGGGCCGGGGTCCCGCTCCGGATTGACCAGGGTGTACCAGTGGTCCTCGACCTCGCCGTGGGTGTCGAGCCGGTAGACGGCGGCGGAGACTATCCGGTCGTCGCGGGCCAGGCCGGTGGTCTCCACGTCGACGACCGCGTACCCCTGGGGATACGCGGCCGGCCAGGAGGCCGCCGCCTCCGGAGGGGACGGCTGCTGCCCGATCGCTGGAGTGATCGGGCGGGCTGCGGCCATACGGTCTTCGAGCATGGTCACTGAGGATACGGGCCGCCACTGACAACGCCACCGCCCTCCCCGTACCGCCCGGCTCCCGGGCACCTTTCCCGGCCGTACGGACAGGGGCGGACGTGCGCGAACGGAGCGCGTCCGGCCGCCCGTTGGGACCCGAACGGGGGAAGCGGCGACCCGGCGGCGCGCGGCCCCCTCCCGTGTCGTGCTGTCGGCCGGGCGCCCCTCCTGTGGCGTTACGTCGCAAAGGTCCGGTTCGGGCGGGCGGGTGCCGGGTGGATGTGTACGGGGCCGATTGCGCCCGCCGCTGACACTCCTTCTTACATACTTCTCGGTAACAACCCCTAGCGAGGGCCCCGTCGGCGCCTTTATGGTGCGGACATGCCGCACCTGCCCGATGTCGTGCTGTGGTCCGTGCCCGCTTTCGTCGTGCTCACCGTGGTGGAGATGGTGAGCTACCGCCTCCATCCCGACGAGGACGCCGCCGGGTACGAGGCCAAGGACGCGGCGACCAGCGTCGGCATGGGGCTGGGCAGCCTGGTCTTCGACGCCCTGTGGAAGATCCCGATCGTCGCCGTCTACTCGGCCGTCTACACACTGACGCCGCTGCGGGTGCCCGTCCTGTGGTGGACGCTGCCGCTGATGCTGCTCGCGCAGGACTTCTTCTACTACTGGTCGCACCGGGGCCACCACGTCATCCGCGTCCTGTGGGCGTGCCACGTGGTGCACCACTCCAGCGAGAAGTTCAACTTCACCACCGCGCTGCGCCAGCCCTGGACGACCTGGACGGTCTGGCCGTTCTACGTGCCGATGATCGCGCTCGGCGTGCACCCGGCCGCGGTCGCGTTCTGCTCGGGGGCCAACCTCGTCTACCAGTTCTGGGTGCACACCGAGCGCGTCGGCAAGCTCCCCAGGCCCTTCGAATACGTCCTGAACACGCCCTCGCACCACCGGGTGCACCACGCCTCGCAGGGCGGCTACCTGGACCGCAACTTCGGCGGCATCCTCATCATTTGGGACCGGCTGTTCGGCTCGTTCGTACCGGAGACGGAGCGGCCGGTGTACGGGCTCACCAAGAACATCCACACCTTCAACCCGCTGCGGGTCGCCACTCACGAGTACGCGGCCATCGCGCGCGACCTGCGGGCGGCCGACAGCTGGAGCGAGCGGGCGGGGCGGGTGTTCCGGGGGCCCGGGTGGCAGCCGGCCCGGCTCGCCGACGCACCGGCAGCCGCGGAGGGCGGGGCGCCGGAGGCCGCCGGGACGGCCAGGACACCCGCTGCGCCCAAGACGGCCAAGTCCGCGAAGACGGCCAAGGCCGCCAAAGCGCCCAGGACCCGCAAGCCCGCCGACGCCACCAAGGAGCCCGTCGCGTGACGACCGCCGCACGCACGGCGCGGGCCCTGCTCGGCGCCTTCGCCGTGCTGACCGCCGTCCACCTCGGCGCGCTGCTCGCCGGTACGGCCACCGTCGTCCACCTGACCAAACCCGCGCTGATGCCGGTGCTGGCCGCTTACGTGCTGGCCGCCGGCGCGCCCCGGCTGCTCGCCGTCGCACTGCTCCTCGGCTGCGGCGGCGACACCCTCCTTCAGACCGGCGACGACACGCTGTTCCTGGCCGGCATGGGTTCCTTCGCCGCCGGACACGTCTGCTACCTGGTCCTTCTCGCCCGGTGCGGGGCCTTCCCCGGCGGCCTCCGGCGCTCCGGACCGCTCGCCGCCGGTTACACGATCGCCTGGCTCGGCACGGTCGCGCTGCTGTGGCCGGACCTGGCGGCGGACATGCGGCTGCCGGTCGCGGCGTACAGCCTGCTGCTCGCCGCGACGGCCTTCACGGCCCTGCGGCTCGGGCCCCGGGCCACGATCGGCGGGCTGTTCTTCCTGCTCTCCGACACACTGCTCGCCACTGGTCTCGCCCACTGGCAGCAGCCGCCCGCCGCCCAGTTCTGGGTCATGCTGACCTATACGGCGGCCCAGTACGCGCTGGCCGACGGCGTCCGCCGGGCCTATACGGCGCGCGAGCGGCCCGGGGCCACCGGTATCACTCGGGCGTACGGCGAGGTACGTAGCACAACCGTCTGACCGCAAGGAACGTCCGTCATGCGCGCCACCACCACCCACGGCGGGCTTGAGTCTCCCGCCGGGGGAGACCCCACAGTGGACGGCATGAACGAGGACGGCGGCGGCCTGCTGACGATCGGCGCCCTGGCCCGGCGCACCGGTGTGACGGTGAAGACGGTCCGGCGCTGGTCCGACGAGGGCCTGCTGCCGCCCGCCGCCCGCACCCCCGCGGGCTACCGGCTGTACGGCCCGGACGCCCCCGCCCGACTGGAGATCGTGCGCACACTGCGCGAACTGGGCATCGGTACCGCGGAGATCCGGGCCGTACTGTGCAGCGAACGCACCGTCGCCGACACGGCCCGGCACTGGGCGGACGCCCTGGACGCACAGATCCGCACACTGCGGCTGCGGCGCGCCGTGCTGCGGGCAGTGGCCGCGCGGGGGACCGCAGCCGAGGAGCTACCGGACGTGCACCGACTGGCCCGCCTGACCGCCGTCGAACGGCGCCGCATCATCGAGGAGTTCGTCACGGACGCCCTCGACGGCGTGGACGCCCCCGCCTACCGCGCCGGCCTGCTGGCCGCCGCGCCCGACCTGCCCGAGGACCCGGCGCCCGGCCAACTGGGGGCCTGGATCGACCTGGCCGAACACGTCCAGCGCCCCGAGGTGCGGGCCGCGCTGCGGCGGCTGGCCGAGTACAGCGCCCGCGTCACCCCCGCCACGCCGTCCGCGACGGCCGCCGAGGCCGCCGTGCGCGTCGCCGGGCTGATGCGCGAGCGCGGCGACGCTGCCCTCGCGGCCGGGATCGCCCCCGACTCCCCGGCGGCGGAGCCCGTCGTGGCCGAGCTGGTCGCCGCCTGGCTGCCGACCCAGACGGACACGGCCGGCCCGCCCGAACAGGACGGCGCCGCCGCGCGCCGCGGACTGCTGGAACAGCTGGAGACCGCCGCCGAGCCGCACATCGAGCGGTACTGGCAGCTGATGTGCGCCGCCACCGGGCGCCCGCAGCCGCCCCATTGGGACGCGGCCGGCACCTGGACCACTGCGGCGCTGCGTGCCCACCCCGAACCCGGCCCCGCTCCGGTCCTGCCGCCCGCGCCGGACGCGCGGCGGGCGCTGTATGTGTACGAGCGGGTGAGCGCGCACGTCACCGCGCTGGTCGACGCCGTCCCTAAGGACGCGCTGGACCGGCCCACGCCCTGCGCGACATGGTCCGTACGGCAGCTGATCGACCACATGACGTGGGAGAACCTGATGATCGCCTCGATCGCCCGGGACGCGCCCCGCACGGACCCGGACGCCGACCACCTGGGCGACGACCACCCCGCCGCTTTCCGGGAGTCGGTGGCCGGCCTGCTCGCGGCCTTCACCGGCACCCGGATTCTGGAGCGCACGTACGGCCCGTACGAAGCGCCCGGAGCCCTGTTCGCGCAGCAGGCCGCGGTCGAACTCCTCGCGCACGGCTGGGACCTGGCCCGCGCGCTCGGCGCCGGCACGGACCTGGCGCCGGAGGTCGCGGACGAGGTGCTGGCGGCGGCCCACGGCATCTACGGGGCGGCGCCGCGCACCGACGGCGGCTCCTTCGCGCCGGAGCGGGCCGCTCCGGAGGGCGCGGGCGGCGCGGACCGGCTCGCGGCCTTTCTGGGGCGCGGGTGAGACAGCACCGAGGGGCCGGGCGGCGCGCCGCCCGGCCCCTGCCGGACCGTTACCGGTCCTGCGGCGTCGTCAGTCCTGGACCGCGTCCAGCGCGTCCACGATGCCGTAGCCGTAGTGGCCGTTGACGTGCTGCGTACCGGTGCACGTCTTGTCGGCGGCCGGGCAGCCCGGGTTGTCGGCCTGCATCTTCAGGAGCCACTGGATCTCCTGCGGGCTGGACTTCGGGTGGGTGCTCTTCAGCAGCGCCACGACACCGGCCACGTGCGGGCTGGCCATCGAGGTGCCCTGCAGGTAGCCGTAGTCACCACCGGGCATGGTCGACAGGATGCCGCCGTGCTTGGCGGGCAGGTCCGGGACCTGGCGGGAGTCGCCGCCCGGCGCCGCCACGTCGATCACGCCGTTGCCGTAGTTCGAGAAGTACGACTTCAGGCCCTTCACGCCCGTCGAGGCCACCGTGACGGTGCCCGGCAGCTGGGTCGGGACGTCCCAGCACTTCTTCGGGTCGATGGTACGCGAGACCGGCGTGGAGTCGTTCGGGCTGGAGGTGTCGGTCAGCTGCGCCGCCGCCAGGTCCATGTTGGAGTTGCCGGCCGCGGCGACGTTCACCACGCCCTTGCCCTCGGCGTACTTCGCGGCCCGGCCGACGGCGTCCACGATGGCGCCCTGGTCCAGGTCGTCCTTGCAGTTGAACATCCACGGGTCGACGTAGTAGCTGTTGTTCGTCACCTTGGCGCCGTGGTCGGCCGCGAAGACGAAGGCGCACACCACGCTCTCGGCGTAGAACAGGCTCGTCTTGGGCTCGCTGACCTTGATGGCGGAGAGCTTCACGCCCGGTGCCACACCGGCCACGCCCACGCCGTTGCGCGCGGCGGCGATGGTGCCCGCGACGTGCGTGCCGTGGTAGTCCTCGGCCGGGTCGTACGGACGCCAGGCGCCCGGCGAGGTGTCCGGCACGCCGCCCACGCAGTTCGCGGACTGCTTGGCGGCGAAGTTGGCCTTCAGATCCGGGTGGGTGTCGTCCACACCGGTGTCGATGACGGCGACGGTGACCTTCTTGCTGCCCTCGTCGATCTTCGCGGCCTGGTCCGCCTTGATGGCGGGGATGTCCCACTGGAGCGGCTCCAGCGGCTCCTTGTCGTCGCCCGCGGCGTTGGCCACGCGGGCCGCCTTGGCCGCCTTGTCGGCGGTGAGGCGCTCGACCTTCTGGGGCTTGCCGACGTCCGTGGTCGCGGACGCCTTCAGCGGGGTCGTACGGGTGGCGCCGGCGGACTGCACGCCCGGCGCCTTGCGTATGGTGGCCGCGAACAGCGGGTTCGCCGAGTGGACGACGATCACGCCTATCTTCTCGTGCGCGACGACCACCTTCCCGCCGGCCGCCTTGATCGCCTTCGTGACCTTGCCGACCGAGGCGTGGCCCGGCGTGGCGTTCACGACGTACGAGAGCAGCGGCCCGTCGGTGGCGACGGCGGCCGGAGCCGCGTCCTGGGACGCGGCGGTGGCCGCGGCCGGCAGGAAGCCGAGGGATGCCGTCAGAGCCAGACCGAGCGGCACGGCAAGCGCCCGCACCCGTCTGGATCGGGGATGCGCCATGGGTACTCCACATCATCCGTGAGACCGCCCGCACGCCGATTGCGCACGGGCAGGTGCATACCGCCGTCCGGGGGAATGGCCCCGACGCGCGGCAAGTCCCCGTGAAGTTATCCGTGTCGACCACGGAACATCAATGGATCAGGGAGAAAACCTGTCACAAGCCGCAGACTGACAAGCCGTCAGGCACGGGTGCCACGGAAGGGCCCGGGGGTGGCACGCCGCGCCGGGCGGCCGTTCCCGGACCGCGGGCCCGCCCTCAGGACTCGCGCCGCAGCGCCGCCAGGCTCAGCGGGGGCAGCGCCGGCCGGTGGCCGTACCAGCGTCCGGGCGCCGCCCGCCGGGGCCGCCGCTGCGCCGGGGCGGGCGCCACGGGGGCGGCCAGCCGCACCGTTCCGTACGGGCGGCGGCCCGGCCCGGGGGGCTCGGTGTGCGGTGTGGACATCACACTCTGCCCAACGAACGGGCCCTGCCGCGGTGGCGGCCGGCACCCGTGCTTCCTGCGGAATTCAACCAACCGACCTCTGTCGCATCGAATGCCGCCCCTCTACGATGCGTGATCCGTATCACTTACGCACCCTTTATCGCCGGGCTCCGCCGTCCACCCCTACGCACACCAGGAGAAGCCGTGAGCACCGCACCGCCGCCCACCGACCCGGGGCCGCACCGGCCGCCGGACTTCCGCGAGGTCCAGACGAGCCCGGAATTCAGCGAACTGCGCCGCTCCTACCGTTCGTTCGCCTTCCCCCTCACCGTCGCCTTCATCCTCTGGTACCTGCTGTACGTGCTGCTCTCCAGCTACGCGGGCGGCTTCATGGGCACCAAGGTCCTCGGCAACGTCAACGTCGCCTTCGTGCTCGGCATCGCGCAGTTCGTCACCACCTTCCTCATCGCCTGGTGGTACTCCCGCCACGCCGCCACCCGGCTCGACCCGAAGGCCGAGGCGATCAAGACCCGCCTGGAGGGTGACGCATGAGCCCCACCCCGCAGCTCGCCACCGGCGCGCAGCAGCTCGCCGACGGTGCCCGGCAGCTCGCCGCGAGCGGCGCGGGCGAACACCGGACGCTGATCATCACGCTGTTCGCGGTCTTCGTCGCCGCGACGCTGGGCATCACCGTCTGGGCCGGCCGGCAGACCAAGGGCGCCGAGGACTTCTACGCGGGCGGCCGCCAGTTCAGCGGCTTCCAGAACGGCCTGGCGATCTCCGGCGACTACATGTCCGCCGCGTCCTTCCTCGGCATCGCGGGCGCCATCGCCCTCTTCGGCTACGACGGGTTCCTGTACTCCATCGGCTTCCTCGTCGCCTGGCTCGTGGCGCTGCTGCTGGTGGCCGAACCGCTGCGCAACTCCGGCCGGTTCACGATGGGCGACGTGCTCGCGTACCGGATGCGCCAGCGCCCGGTGCGCACCGCCGCCGGCGTCTCCACGATCATCGTCTCGATCTTCTACCTGCTCGCCCAGATGGCGGGCGCGGGCGCCCTGGTCACGCTGCTGCTCGGCATCACCAGCGAGGCCGGCAAGATCCTGGTCGTCGTCCTCGTCGGCATCGTGATGATCCTCTACGTCTCCATCGGCGGCATGAAGGGCACCACCTGGGTCCAGATGGTCAAGGCCGTCCTGCTGATCGCCGGCACCCTGCTCATCACGTTCCTGGTGATGCTCAAGTTCAACTTCAACATCTCCACCCTGCTCGGCAGGGCGGCCGAGGAGAGCGGCAAGGGCGCCGCCTTCCTGGAGCCCGGTCTGAAGTACGGCGTGACCGCCACCTCGAAGATCGACTTCATCTCGCTGGGCATCGCGCTGGTCCTGGGCACGGCCGGCCTGCCGCACATCCTCATCCGCTTCTACACCGTGCCCACCGCCAAGGCCGCCCGGAAGTCCGTGAACTGGGCGATCGGCATCATCGGCGTCTTCTACCTGATGACCATCGCGCTGGGCTTCGGCGCCGCCGCCCTGATCAAGCCCGAGACGATCATCGCGTCCAACAAGGCGGGCAACACGGCCGCCCCGCTGCTCGCCCAGGAGATCGGCGGCGGCGCCGACTCCACCGGCGGCGCGATCCTGCTCGCCGTGATCTCCGCGGTCGCCTTCGCCACCATCCTCGCGGTCGTCGCCGGGCTCACCCTCGCCTCGTCCTCGTCCTTCGCGCACGACCTGTACGTCAACGTCATCCGCAAGGGGCAGGCCACCGAGAAGGAGGAGGTGTCCGCCGCGCGCTGGGCGACCGTCGGCATCGGCGCCGTCGCCATCGTCCTCGGCGTCTTCGCGCGCGGCCTGAACGTCGCCGGCCTGGTGGCCCTCGCCTTCGCCGTCGCGGCCTCCGCCAACCTGCCGACCATCCTCTACAGCCTGTTCTGGAAACGGTTCACCACCCAGGGCGCGCTGTGGTCCATCTACGGCGGCCTGGCCTCCTCCGTCCTGCTCGTGCTCTTCTCGCCGGTCGTCTCCGGCAAGGAGACCTCGATGTTCCCCGGCGTGGACTTCCACTTCTTCCCGCTGGAGAACCCGGGCCTGGTCTCCATCCCGCTGGGCTTCCTGCTGGGCTGGGTCGGCTCGCTGCTGTCCAAGGAGGAGCCGGACGTGAAGAAGTACGCCGAGCTGGAGGTCCGCTCCCTGACCGGGACCGGGGCGCACTGACCGGGGCCTGGGCGTGCTGACCGGTATCGGGGCGCACTGATCCGCACCGCTCGGGCGCTCGGCACCGCCGGCGGGCGGGCCGGCGTCGTAGATCTCTACGACGC
>NZ_JBHWHY010000084.1:0-21209 GCF_042732265.1 Streptomyces sp. NPDC059788
GCGGCGCCCAGGGCGACCAGCGACCGGGAACCCCGCAGCCGGTTGAGGGCGCGGGCCCGGGTCGGGCCGATGCTGCCCACGGGTATGCACAGAATCTCGCTGATCTCCGAGTAGGGGAGCGGCGGGTCCTGGATCAGCAGGGTCAGCAGCCGCCGGTGAATGTCCGACAGTTCGGAGAAGGCCTCGAACAGGGCGTGCCGCCGCTCCCGCTGGGCGAGTTCCTCGTCCCAGTCGAACATCAGCTGCAGCCGCGCCGGGTGAATGGTGTTCCAGTCCTCGATACAGACCACCTTGACCGACGCGCGAATGGCGTTGACGCACTCGTTTCTGGAGGTGGTGGATATCCAGCCGGGCAGTGCGTTCGGCTCACGGAG
This sequence comes from Streptomyces sp. NPDC059788, assembly GCF_042732265.1. Taxonomy (NCBI): domain Bacteria; kingdom Bacillati; phylum Actinomycetota; class Actinomycetes; order Kitasatosporales; family Streptomycetaceae; genus Streptomyces; species Streptomyces sp. NPDC059788. Next base: position 375 of record NZ_JBHWHY010000084.1, read on the forward strand.
GTCATGTATTTTCTCCAGCAGGCGGAGCCATACCGTCTGGTGGATGTCGTCGGCGTCCTGCCCTTTCAGGCCGTAACGGAGCGCGATCGACCGGATCAGTGGCGCGAACCGGTCGACCAGTCCGTCCCATCCGTATTGCCGGCCACGGCGGGCGGCCTCGACCAATTCTGCCAACTGGGCGGCTTTCCCCGGTGGGCCGGCGCCCGCGCCCGTGCGTCCGGCCGCATCCCCCTGGGAAATATCGCTGTACGTTCCGGAAGTGACACCTTCGACCACCGCTACTTTCCTTTCCCCCGTCGCACGGTGACGCCTGTACGGATTCTTCCGATATCCCCACCGCCGTATGGATGCCGAGTCCGCCCTCCTCTCGTCGTGGTGTCCCGGCGCCGCGCCATGCCTGATCACAGGCCCGGCGTGGCCAGGGCCTGCGGCGGCTTCGATGTGCCTGGGCGGATTACCGGTACGCCGGATCGGAACCGTGCGCGCCGTTTACGGCCGAGTGCCGCATGCGCACAGTGACCCGGCAACGCCTCATCGTGTTCCCCCCGTTTCCGCGACATCGGCAGACACTGCCCGTCGCCCTTCGCTCCCCCTTCACCTTCAACCTCTTCACACGCGTCGATCAGGTCGGATCGTTGCATGAAGTGCCCATATTTTTCTGGGAAATCCGGTGTTCCCTGTGTAGTTTCCGTGGCCACTGACAGTGCTGTGGCGCCTTCGGCCCGGCCGGTTCGGTGCGTGCGGGAAACGTCCCGCTGCCGGCAAAATCCCGCCGCGCCGGAAGGGCGGTTCGACAGCAGGACAGGCCGGTCCGGGCCGGAAATCGACTGGACGAATCCGGCTCGCCGGGGACCCTGTTCCGGGTGACGGCGCGCACCGGCCCGCGGGCGATGCCGAAGAATCGTCCGCGGTACACCCGCACCCCCGGCGCGGAGCGGTACGGAACGGAATCGCGGCGTCAGCCGACGGGTCGGTTTCCGTTCCCGCGCGCACATCGGTCAGCGGGCCATCACGGCCTCGACAAATCCGGTGGAGTGGCGGGCCCGTACGAAATCCGGTTGTGCCAGCAGCCGCCGCAGCAACGGGATCGTCGTGGCCACCCCGGGCCCCTCGACGACGAATTCCGCCAGCGCCCGGTCGGCGCGCGCGATGGCCTGCTCGCGGGTCGGCGCCCACACGATCACCTTGGCCAGGAGCGAGTCGTAGTCCGGCGGAATCACGTCGCCCTGGCCGAACCCCGAGTCGACCCGCACCCCGGGACCTCCCGGCGGACAGTAGGCGGTCAGCCGGCCGGGGGTGGGGCGGAAGCCGGCCGCGGGGTCCTCGGCGTTGACCCGGCACTCGATGGCGGCGCCGGTCGGCGTGATCCGGTCCTGGGTGATCCCCAGCGGTTCGCCGGCGGCGACGCGGATCTGCTCGCGCACCAGGTCGACACCGGTCAGCAGCTCCGTGACCGGATGTTCCACCTGGATACGGGCGTTGATCTCCATGAAGGTGACGTCGCCCCCGGGGTGGAGGAGGAACTCCATGGTCCCCGCCCCGGTGTAGCCGACGTGCCGGGCCCCGGCCACGGCGTACGCGCCGAGCCGCCGGCGCACCTCTTCGGACAGCAGCGGCGAGGGCGCCTCCTCCACCAGCTTCTGGTTGCGGCGCTGGAGCGAGCAGTCGCGTTCGCCCAGGTGCAGCACCGTGCCGTGGGCGTCGGCCAGGAGCTGGACCTCCACGTGGCGCGGCTCGGGGACCAGGCGTTCCAGATACACCTCGCCGTTGCCGAAGACCTGGCGGGCGAAGGCGGTGGTACGCCGGAACACCTCGCGCAGTTCACCGCGGTCGCGCGCCGACTCGATGCCACGCCCGCCCCCGCCGGCCGCGGCCTTGACGATGACCGGGTAGCCGATCCGCTCGGCCACCTCCTCGGCGTCGGACGGGTCCGTGACCGGGCCGTCGCTGCCCGCCAGCACGGGCAGCCCGGCCGCGGCGAGCAGGGCGCGCACCCGCGCCTTGTCGCCCACGCACTCCATCACCTCCGGCCGTGGCCCGATGAAGACCAGCCCGTGGTCCACACAGATCCGCGCGAAGTCCGCGTCCTCCGAGAGGAATCCGTACCCCGGGTGGACGGCGTCGGCGCCGGTACGCAGCGCGGCCTCGATGATCGCCGGAGGGTAGAGATAGCTGCGCCTGGCCGGTGCGGGCCCGATGTGCACCGCCTCGTCCGCCTGGGCCACGAAGCGCGCGTCACGGTCGGCGGTCGAGTACACCGCGACCGTCGCGATCCCCAGCTCCCGGCAGGTCCGCGCGATACGCAGGGCGATCTCACCGCGGTTGGCGATCAGCACCTTGCCGAAGCTCACGGCTCCTCCGCCCTGATCCGCACCAGCGTCTGGCCGTACTCCACGGACTCGGCGTCGGCCACGACGACCTCGACCACCTCGCCCGCCAGCTCGCTGCCGACCGGGTTCATCAGCTTCATCGCCTCGACGATGCCGACGGTCTGCCCCGCCCGCACCCGCTCCCCGACCTGGACGAACGGCGCGGCTCCCGGCTCCGGCGCCACGTAGAAGGTGCCCACCAGCGGGGCCGTGACCGCGTGCAGCCCCGGATCGCCCGCCTCCTCCGCCACCGGCGGCGGGGCGTCCCGCGCCGTTCCGGGGGCCCAGGAGATGTCCAGCGCGCATTCGCCCGCCCGCAGCGAGAGGCTGGCCAGCGGTCCCGGCACGGTCTTGACGATGTTGCCGGCCTCTTCGCGCAGCAGGCGCATCGCGGCGTGCCGGTCGTCGGTGTGCTCAGTCATCAGTGATCATCCCCAGCGCACGGAACCGTTCGTAGCGGTGCTTGCGCAGCTCGTCCCCGCTCAGCCCGGCCAGTTCGCGAAGCGCCTGCCGGACGGCTGTCTTCAGGTGCTCCGCCGCGGCCGCGGGCGCCGCCTGGGCGCCGCCGGGCGGCTCGGGCACGACGGCGTCGACGATGCCGAGGCGCAGCAGCTCCGGCGCGGTGATCCGCAGGGCCTCGGCCATGCGCGGGCCGTGGGACGGGTCGCCGTACAAGATGGTGGAGCAGCTCTCCGGGCTGATCACCGAGTAGACCGCGTGCCGGAGCATCAGTACGTGGTTGGCCACCGCCAGCGCGAGGGCGCCCCCGCTGCCGCCCTCGCCGATCACGACGGAGACCACCGGTACGGACAGCCGCGACATGCCGGCCAGGCACTCGGCGATCGCCCAGGACTGCCCGCGGTCCTCGGCGCGGACGCCGGGGGCCGCCCCCTGGGTGTCCACGAGCGTGACCACCGGCAGCCCGAGCCGGTCGGCCAGCCGCATCAGCCGCAGCGCCTTGCGGTAGCCCTCGGGGTGGGCCAGCCCGAAGTTCCTGGCGATCAGCTCCCCGGTGTCGTGGCCTTTTTGATGGCCGATGACCATCACCGGACGGCCGTCGAGGAGCGCGGGTCCGCCGACGATCGCCGGATCGTCGCCCTCCAGCCGGTCGCCGTGCAGCTCGACGAAGTCCGTGCACATCCGCCAGATGTGGTCCAGCGTGGTGGGGCGGCGCGGGTCACGGGCCAGGCGCAGTGTCTCGTACGGCGTCAGCGGCCGTGCGGGTTCGTCCGCCGCCCCGCACTCGCCCGCGCGGGCCCGCCCGGGCGAGGTGACGGCCAGGAGCCTGACGAGCAGCGGGCGCAGGGAATCCCTGGTCTCCACCCGGTCGAGCAGACCGCGGCTCTTGAGGTACTCGGCCGTCTGGAAGCCCGGCGGCAGCTCTTCCCGCGTGGCGGCGGCGATCACCCGCGGGCCCGCGAAGCCGATGAGCGCGCCGCGTTCGGCCAGCAGCACATCGCCCAGGGTCGCGAAGGAGGCGGTCACCCCGCCGAAGGTCGGATCGGTCAGCACACAGACGCTGAGCACCCCGGCGTCCCGCAGCGCGCGCATGGCCTGGGCGGTCTTGGCCATCTGCATGAGCGACACCGCGCCCTCCTGCATCCGCGCCCCGCCGGAGGCGACGGCCAGGATCAGCGGGACCCGCTCGCGCAGAGCCAGCTCGCAGGCACGGGTGACCGCCTCGCCGACGGCCGAGCCCATGCTGCCTCCCAGGAAGGCGAAGTCCATCGCCGCCGCCACGACGGGCCGGCCGCCGACGGTGGCGCGGCCGTACAGGACGGCGTCCTGGAGTCCGGTACGGCCGCGTGCCTCGGCCAGCCGCTCGGGGTAGGGGCGCGCGTCCTCGAAGGCGAGCGGGTCGCCGCCGCGTACCTGTGGCGCGCAGGTGAACGAGTCGGGGTCGACGAAGGTGGCGAGCCGTTGCGCGGCGGTGAGCCGTTGGTGGTGCCCGCACTCGGGGCAGACGCGGCGCGAACGCAGCAGCCGCGGCCGGTAGACGAGTGCGGCGCAGTTCCCGCACCGCTCCCAGTCACCGTGCGCGGCGGGCGCGGCGGTAGCCGTCATCGAAGGACTCCTTGATGGTCGGTCAAAGCCGGTGGGATAGGGGGCGGTGCGTGGTGACCGCCCCCGCGCGAGGCCCCTGGGCGCGGTCAGCCCCGCGCCGCCGCCTCGATGGCGTCCTTGATCAGTTTCAGCTGGGTGGCGCTGTTGGTGTTGATGCGGTCGCTCATGCCCGCGTCGTCGAGCGGCGCCCCCGGCTTCATCTCGAAGTCCTGGACCCAGCGCAGCCGTACGCCCCCGTCCGCCCGGACGTACTCCCAGAACAGCGACATGTACTTGAACGGGCCCAGCTCGACCCGGTGCGAGCGCACGGTCCGGCTGTCCGGGTCGGCCGTGCGGTCCGACACCCAGCTCCAGACGACGCCCTGCGGGTCGGGGTGCAGGGAGAGCCGGAACCGTACGGTGTTCCCGTCCCGGCGCAGGACTTCCGCGGCGCTGTACTCGCTGAACAGCCGGGGCCACGACGCGATGTCGTTGGTCATGTCCCATACGAGCTCCATCGGCGCGGCGATGGTGATGGCGTTATCGGTGTGTGCCGACATCTGCGAACCTCACTGTGCTTTCCGGGAGTCGAGCAGGAGGGCGTTGATGTGGTCGACGGCCTGCCGGGGCGTGCGCAGGTGCTCCATCGTCTCGTCCGAGATCTCGATGTCGTACCGGCGCACCAGCTGGGAGACCATCTCGAACCTGGCGAGCGAGTCGTAGCCGAGGTCGCCGAACTCCTCGTCCGCACGGGTCTCGGTCAGTTCGTCGGCGTCGTCCACGCGCAGCAGCGCACGCAGGTCCTCAAGGGTGAAGGCGGCCGTGACGGCGGGCTCTGCCATGGTGTCGTTCTCCTCATCGGTGGATGGTTACGGGGTACGGCCGAGCACGAGCGCGGAGACGAAGCCGCCGTGCCCGCGGGCCAGCACCAGCGCGTGCCGGAGCGCGCACCGCCGCGGTCGGCCGAGTACCAGGTCGAGGCCGTAGGAGGGCGCGACGGCGGTGGTCCCCGCGGTGTGCGGCACGCAGCCGTCCCGCAGGGCGAGCAGCGCCGTGACCACGTCGAGCCCGCCGCCTCCCGCGTAGAGCCGGCCGGTCAGCGCCTTCGGCACGGTCACCGCGACGCCGCCGTCCCCGAACACCTCGCGGATGGCCCTGGCCTCGTCGGCGTCGTCGGCGGGCACGGCCTTGCCGTCGGCGAGGACGACGTCCACGTCCCGCGGCCCGATTCCGGCGTCGTCCAGCGCCCGTTCCACGGTCCGCCGGAGCGCCGACGGCCGGCCGGTCCACGGCGCCGGGTCGAAGCCCGCGGCGTACCCCAGCACGGTGCCGTGGACACGCGCCCCCCGCTCCTTCGCCGTGGCGACGGACTCCACGATCAGCATGGCGCCGCCCTCACCCGCCACGTAGCCGTCGGCGGCGGCGTCGAACGGGCGGTAGGCGCGCTCCGGGTCGTCCGCGGTCGTCAGCCGGCCCGTGGTGAGCTGCGCCGCCAGTCCGTACGGGCACAGGGACGCGTCGCTGCCGCCGACGACGGCGGCCCGCACCTCGTCGTCGACCAGGCGCCGTGCGTGGCCGATGGCGTCCAGGCCGCCCGCCTGCTCGGCACACAGCACCCCGGACGGGCCCTTCGTGCCGTGGCGGATCGAGACCTGGCCGGACGTCGCCGCGTAGAACCAGGCGATGGACTGGTACGGGCTGACCCACGAGGGGCCGTTGCGGTAGAGCCGTTCCATCTCCTTCTGGCCGAACTCCGTACCGCCGGACGAACTCGCCGTGACCACGGCCACCGCGTATTCGGGGAGTTCGGCGGGCTCTATAGCCGCGTCCACGAGCGCGTCCGCCGCCGCGCTCAGGCCCATCTGGGTACCGCGGTCGGTCTCCCGGACGAAGCGGGCGGGCATGGTGCCCCGCGCCACGTAGTCGGTCACCTGACCGGCGATCCGGACCGGGTAGGACGCCGCGTCGAAGCGGCTGACGGGACGGATGCCGCTGCGCCCGGCGACGACCGACGCCCAGTGCTGCTCCGGGCTCAGGCCGGTCGGCGCCACGACGGCCATGCCGGTGATCGCGAGAACACTCATGGGCGCACCGTTCCGGGAGCGGCGAGCACGGTGGCCGTCTGGAACCCGCCGAAGCCGCTGCCGACGCTGAGGATCACGTTCATGCGGTGCTCACGGGCGACCAGCGGGACGTAGTCCAGATCGCATTCCGGGTCGGCCACCTCCAGGTTGGCCGTCGGCGGCACCACCTGGTGCTCCAGCGCGAGGACACAGGCGGCCAGCTCGATCGAGCCGATCGCCCCCAGGGAGTGGCCGATCATCGATTTGATCGAGCTGACCGGCACCCGGCGGGCGTGCTCGCCGAGGCTGTCCTTGAAGGCCGCGGTCTCGTGCCGGTCGTTCTGCCGGGTGCCCGAGCCGTGCGCGTTGACGTAGTCCACGGCCGTGGGGTCGAGCCGGGCCTCGCGCAGGGCGGCGCGGATCGCCTCCGCCATCTCCCGCCCGTCGGGGCGCAGGCCCGTCATGTGGAAGGCGTTGTTGCGCTGCCCGTACCCCACCAGGTCCGCATAGATCCGGGCGCCCCTGGCGCGCGCCCTGCTCTCCTCCTCCAGCACCAGGACGGCGGCGCCCTCCGCGAGGACGATGCCGTCCCGCCTGGCGTCGAAAGGGCGCGAGGCGTGCTCGGGGTCGTCGTTGCGCTGCGAGGTCGCCTTGATCGCGTCGAAGCACGCGTACGTGATGGGGGACAGGGGCGCGTCGGTCGCGCCGGCCACGACCACGTCGGCCGAGTCCTCCTCGATCAGCCGGGCGGCCGTGCCGACGGAGTCCAGCCCCGAGGTGCAGCCGGTGGACACCAGGTGGACCGGGCCCTCCGCGTGGACCTGCCACGCCACCTCGACGGCCAGGGTGCTGGGCACCATGAACCCGTACAGGTGCGGGACGCCGTAGGTGTGGTCGACGAGCCAGCTCCGGCCCTCGTCGGACAGGACCCGGTACTCCTCCTCCAAGGCCATGGTGCAGCCGACCGCGCTGCCGAGGCTGACGCCGACGCGCGCCGGGTCGGTGCCGGAGAGGTCCAGTCCGCTGTCGGCGACCGCCTCCCGGGTGCACGCGACGGCGAACTGGGCGGCCCGGTCCATGCGGCGCACCTCGCGTTCGGTCAGACCCGCCGCGTACGGGTCGAAGTCGACCTCCGCGGCGAGCCGCGACCGGAAGGGCGCCGGGTCGAACAGGGACAGGGTGCGGGTGGCGCTCTGGCCGCCGGCCAGCAGCTTCCAGAACGCGTCCCGCCCGACGCCGCCGGGGGCGAGCACCCCCACGCCGGTGATGACGGCACGCCTCATCAGCGGTCTCCGGCGGAGGGCAGCGGTTCGGTGTCGACGTGTCCGAGGTCGGGGCGCGGCGCCAGCGGCGACAGGTGGAAGATGACGTGTGCCGTCGAGTCCCCCACGTTGGCGAGCCGGTGGCGCTGCCCGATGGGTACCAGGAACGAGTCGTCGGGCCCGAGAGGGAACGGTTCGCCTTCCACCCGCAGCTCCAGGTCGCCCTGGATGACGTGGACGAACTCCTCCGAGTACGGGTGGTAGTGCTCGCTCACGTAGTCGCCGGGCTCCAGCCGCAGCGAGCCGCCGAACCCCGACGTGGCGCCGACGGTCCGCTGGCTGAGGGTCACCCGGATCTCGCCGCCGCGGTTGCGGTTGGGCGCGATGTCGGAACTGTTGATGACTTTCGAGGTGTCTGCCATGGCTGAGGCCCGTTCAGTCGTCGAGGGGATGGCCGATGAGAAGGCGCATGGGGGAGGAGGTGGCGATCGTCTCCGTGAGCCGGAAACCGGACCGCTTGAACAGGTCCTCCAGCTCCTCCGGCGAGCGCTCCCGGCCGCCGCGGAGGACCATCATCTGGAGGTCCAGGAAGGCCGCGCGCTTGTCGCCCGTCATGAGCTGCTCGACCACGACGATCCGGCCGCCGGGACGCAGCGCGCGCCGGCAGGCCTGGAGGATCGAGGAGGCCGACGCGTCGTCCCAGTCGTGCAGCACCCGGTTCAGTACGGCGGTGTCGACCTGCTCCGGCAAGGACGCGCGGTAGTCGCACTCGACCACGTCCAGACGGCCGCTCAGGCCGGCCTCCCGCAGGGCGTCCCGGTACTTCCCGGCGACCGCGGGCCGGTCGAACAGCACCCCGGTCGGCTCCGGGTGAGCGGCGAGGATGTCGAGCAGCAGCGTGCTGTGCCCGCCGCTGACGTCGGCGATCCGTCCGGCGCCGGAGAAGTCGTAGGCGTTCAGGATCGTACGGTTCAGCAGCCGCGACAGGCCCGTCATGGCCTCGTCGAAGAGGCGTCCCGACTCCGGCGACGAGGTGTCCAGGAACTCCAGGAGATCCGTCCCCAGCGCGTGTTCGAGCGCCGGTTCGCCCTGCCGGATCGAGTACTCCAGGTCCGACCACACCCGCCACTGCCAGTCCGAACCGAACAGCCGGGCGACCGCCCCCACGGACCGCGGATGGTCCGCGGCCAGCGCGGCCGACATCGGCGTCTGCTGGAACGTGTCCGCGCCGACCCGGGCGAAGACCCCCACCGTGCTGAGCGCCGACAGCAGCCGGCCCAGCGCCCCCGGGTGGCAGCCGGAGCGCTCGGCGAGCTCGGCGAGCGTACGCGGCTCGTCGCCCAGCAGGTCGGCGATCCCCAGCTGCGCCGCGACCTGCAAGGCGCGCGCGACCCACATCCCGTTCAGCATTTCGAGTACGGCCAGCGGAGCGAAATGGCCCTCGGCGTCGGGCCGTTCGGGCTCCTGCGCCACGGCGTCCTCGCCGTGCGGCGGTATGTTCTGGTTCCCGGCGAAGATGTTCTCCGGGTCGTAGCGCCGCTTCAGCGCGACCAGCCGCTCGTACTTCTCCGGACCGAAGGCGGACCTGATGCGGTTGCCGCCCTCCTTGCCGATGAAGTTGAGGTAGGCGCCGCCGGTGCTGTACGGCTCGATCGCCCGGTGGAACTCACGGGTCCAGGAGATCTGCCGGTCGCTGTCGGCGGGGTCCTCCCACATGGACAGGACGTGCAGGTTGAACGGCGCCTCGCGCTGCCCGAACGCCATCGCGTCGTTGTCGACGCGGGACAGCGCGCCGCCCAGCGGCATGAGGATCGTCTGCGTGAACCGCGAGGGCACGCTCTGGGTGAAGCGCACGATCTGGTCGATCGCCTCGTCCGGCAGCTCGGCGAGGAACTCCGCCTTCCAGTAGTTCTGCAGGCCCTCACGGTTGCCCGGCTCCAGCAGTCCCTGGAGATCGGTGTACGCGATGGGCGCCACCATGTCGTTCACCGGCGGCCCGAACTCGCGCATCGGCCGGAGCACCTCCTCGCCCTCCTCGACGGGGCCGAAGTACGCCAGGACCGCGCCCACCACGGGCTTGCCCCGCGCGAACTCGGGCACGAACGGCTCGTCCGGCGCCGAGATGAAGGCGAGCCCCGCCCCGACCTCGTCGGGTGCCGTCGCCATGAAGTCGCGGAAGTGCTGGACGAGTTCGTTGACCCGGAACGGCGGGTACATCACGAGACCGCCGAGCACCTGCGGCCCCACGGGATGCAGCTGGAACTCGAACCTGGTGACCACGCCGAAGTTCCCGCCCCCGCCGCGCACACCCCAGAACAGCTCCGGGTTCTCCTCCTGCGACGCCGTACGCAGCTCGCCGTCCGCCGTGACGATCTCGACGGACAGCAGCGAGTCGCAGGTCAGACCGGCCTTGCGTTCCAGCCAGCCGCTCCCGCTGCCGAGGGTCAGCCCGGCCACCCCGGTGCCGCGGATCCTTCCTCCCGTCACGGCCAGGCCGAACTTCTGGGCGGCGGCGTCGAACTCGCCCCAGTTCGCCCCGGCCTGCACGAACGCCCGCCGGCGCTCGGGGTCGACCGTGATCGCGTTCATCGGCCGCAGGTCCAGGCACACCGCGTCGTCGAGGACGGCGTCGCCGGTCACGCCGTGGCCACCGGCCCGTACGGACAGCGGCAGGTTCTGTTCCCTGGCGTAGGCGATTCCCACGGTCACGTCGGACGGCGCGGCACAGCGCAGGATAAGGCGCGGCCGGCGGTCGATCATTCCGTTGAATACCCGCCGGTACTCGTCGTAGTGCTGGTCACCGGGCCTGACAACGCTCCCTTGTACACGCTCGTCGAGAGTCGACTCGGCAGAAGGCATGGCTCTCCCTGGGACGGATGACTTCGTGGGCGAAGAACGTGGATGTCCTTCAGACGAGTGCCGCCGCCGCGTGATACATGAGCGCCCCGCGAATGTTTTTCCGGCGGATCAGGTATCTCCGGTGCCGCCGCGCCGTCTGCAGTGCATGTCCGCCACGCCGAGCTCCCGGAACAACGCGCACACAGCCGGGCAGCGCCTGGACCCCGACGATCCCGCGTACGCGGGCCAGGCCGCCTACACACCGTTCTTCCTGCGGTACATCTACGACCCGCTCGTCATTCGAATCCAGAATCGATTCACCTGGCGGTGCCCCAGCAAGAACATCCTCGACCTCTACCGCCGGAACGTCTCCGAGAACCACCTCGATGCCGGCCCCGGCACCGGCTGGTACCTCCGCAAATGCCGATTCCCCGGCACGCGTCCGGGAATTCACCTGCTGGATGTCAACTCCGACGTCCTCAGCCGGGCGGCCGAGCGGATCGCCCGGCACGAACCACGGTGCGTCCAGGCCGATCTGCTCAAACCCCTCCCGCTGGACAAGGAGCGGTTCGACTCGGTAGCCCTGGTCCACGTCCTGCACTGCCTGCCGGGGGACATACCCGAGAAGGCGCAGGTCCTCGACCATCTGGCGCCCCTGCTCCGGCCGGGCGGCAAGCTGTTCGGCTCGACCATCCTGAGCCGGGGAGTGCCGCAGACCAAACTGTCACGGTCCCAACTCGGCTATATGAACCAGCTGGGCGTCTTCGCCAACGAGCAGGACTCCCTGGGGGATCTCGACAACGCGCTGAAAGAGCGGTTCGACCGTTACGAGCTCCACACCCGCGGCAATGTCGCACTGTTCTCGATCACGGTGTGAGACGGCGCCCGATCGCCGCTCCACCCACCTCAGGAAAGAGACGGAAGATGGCTGTTCGCATGATGCTGTTCTCGACCGTCGACACGGAGCGGGAGGAGGAGTTCGAAAAGGCCTTCGGCAAGGTACGCGAACACGTCGCGACCGTACCGGGGCATATCAGGGACGAACTCCTGCGCCTTGACGACTCGCCCGGCTCCTACGTCCTGGTCAGCGACTGGGAAGACCGCGAGAAGTTCACCACCTGGCTTCGGTCCGCCACCCACGAAACCATGACGGCGGACATGCGGCCGTACTTCACCCGGCCCAGCGAGATGCGGTTCTACACCCTTCGCGTACCCCAGCAGTGAGGCGGTCCCCATGCGCCTGGTCGACCTGAGCATGATGATAACGCAGGACCCGAACGACCCGAATGTCCGCGGCATCGAACGCTGGACGCACGAGAGCGGACCGGGCCGTATCGGGAAGGTGATGGCCGAATTCATCGGGACCGTCGCCGAGAAACAGGGAATATCGCCGGTGCCCGTCCTCGATCAGCACGCCTTTCCGGACGGCGTGTTCATGAGCAACGAGGTCGTCACCCTGACCGTGCACGGGGGCACGCACCTGGACGCGCCGTTCCACTACGGCCCCACCTCGGAGGGCCGGCCCGCGAAGACGATCGAGGAAGTCCCGCTCGCCTGGTGCTGCGGACCGGGCGTCCGCCTGTCGTTCCGCGACAAGGGGGCGCTGGAGGTCATCACCCGGGACGACGTGGAGCGCGAACTCGACCGCGTCGGCCACCGGCTGCGGCCGGGGGACGTGGTCCTCGTCGAGACCGGCTGGAGCGAACGCTGGCCGGACACCGCCTACTTCACCGAACACCCGGCGCTGACCCCCGAGGCCATCGAGCTGATCGTCGACCACGGCGTCAAGCTCATCGGCATCGACACCAGCGGCTTCGACCTGCCCACCCGCACGATGGTCGAGCGGTTCGTCACGACGGGGGACACGAAGCACCTGTGGCCCTGCCACATGTTCGGCCGCGAACGTGAATACCTGCAGATCGAGCGGATGGCCGGACTGGACGGGCTGCCGGGCCCCACCGGATTCACCGTCTTCTGCGCACCCGTCCGGGTCGCCGGCGCGGGAGCGGGCTGGGCCCGCCCCTTCGCCCTGGTCGAAGCATGACCGGCGCACCGCATCAGCGTTCGTCAGGAGACGCCGTGACCGCCACCATCGCCACCCTCCGCACCGACTACGTCGAGGTCGCGGACACCACGTTCCTGTTCTGCCGGCACGCCGGCGACCCGACCGCCGGGCCGCCGGTGCTGCTCCTGCACGGCAACCGGGACAACCACACCCACTACGCCGAAGTGCAGGAACTGCTCCAGGACCGCTGGCACACCGCCGCGGTGGACTTCCGGGGACACGGGCTGTCGTCCCCCCTCGACCGCACGCCGAGCCCCGAGCTGCTGGCCGAGGACGTACGGGAGATCACCGAGCACTACGGGTGGGAACGGGTCGTCCTCGTCGGCCACTCCCTCGGTTCGGCCACCGCCATGACGTTCGCCGACCGCTGGCCCGAGCGGGTCGCCGCGCTGGTCCTCATGGGTACGGCGGCGACCTTCCGGCTCCCGTTCCGCCGGCCCGAGACCCCGGTCACGCGTGAGACGTTCCCCGACTTCGTGCGCGAGGCCAACGCACGGGCCCGTCCGGTGTTCTTCCACGAACGGCACCCGGACACCGCGCGGCGGGTCTGCGCCGCCTGGTCGACCGTACCGTTCGAGACCCACCGGCAGCTGATGACGCTGGTCCATCCCGACCTGCGCGACCTCGTCCGGCGGCTGACCGTTCCCACCCTCGTCGTCGCGGGCGAGCACGACCGCTGTACGCCGCCGGAGCAGGCGGTGTGGATTCACGAGAACCACCAGGACGCGGAACTGGCCGTGATCTCCGACACCGCGCACTTCATGTACGTGGAGGACGCGCCCGCGGTGGCCAGCGCGATCGACGCGTTCCTGACGGACCCGAAGCCGGGCCACTGCCGGGTGTATCAGGGGGGCCGGCAGCCGCGTCCGACGGAGTGAGAACGGCACAAAGGGGTGCAAAGACCTCTGCCGGGCGTGGGCCCCGCCCCGCCCCGCGGAGCGCCGCCCACCCTCCTCATGCCCCGCCCCACCTTCCGGAGAGAGGCCACGTGAACGTACTACAGATGATCAAGGGAATCCTCGGCACCGACCTCCTCGTCGACGTGCCCCCGGACCGGATGCGACTCGACGACAGCCTGCGCGACGTCTACGGCCTCGACTCGCTCGGCTACAGCGAACTGCGCGTCCGCTGCGAGCAGGTCTTCGGCATCACCGTCGACGACGACCACTTCTCGCCCGAGCACTTCTCCACGCTCGGCGGGGTCCAGGAGCTGGTGGAGCGGCTGCTGAAGGACAAGGAGACCGTGGGCTGACGCGCCGCCCGCGGCGCACCCGTACGCGCCGCCCGGCATCCGACCTCTACCGCAAGGGAACGCCACAGATGCACCTTCAGACGGAGTCACCGCAGGCGGAATCGGAGCAGGACGCGGCGGGCGCGGTGGCCGAGCGCCCGCCCTCCGCCGAGCGCACGCCCTCCGCCGCACGCCCGCCCTCCGCCGACCGTACGCTCGGCTTCACCGAGATCAAGAAGTGGCTGCGCCACCGGCACCCGATGATCTACATCGACCGGATCGTCGACCACGAACCCGGCGTGTTCATCAAGAGCCTGCTGTCCGTCTCCGGCAACCTCGAAGCGATCGCGGGGCACTTCCCCGAGCGCGCCGTCTTCCCCGGCAGCCACCTCATGCAGGCGTTCGCGCAGACCGGCATCATCCTCTACCAGCTGAGCACCAGCCCGCTCGCCGAGGACGAGCTGACCCTGATCGGCTCCGTCACCTCGCGCTTCACCAAACCGGTCGTCCCCGGCGACCAGGTCGTCTTCGACGTCCGCGTCGACGGCCTGCGCGGCAACGTCTGCTTCTTCTCGTGCCACGCGACCGTCGACGGCGCCCGGGTCGCCACCTTCAAAGGCAGCCTTGTGCGGACCAAGGTCGCCGAGATGGGGCGGCAGTTGTGGTGAACGTGCCCGTGGTCGTCACCGGCATGGCGTGGACCACCCCGCTCGGTGATGGGCTCGACGACGTGTGGCGCCTGCTGTGCGCGGGCGCCACCGGCGTCGTTCCGGTCGACTCGCCGCACCGGGTGCGCACCCCGCTGGCCGCGCCGGTGCCGTCTGCGCCGTACGGGTCGGCCACTCCCGAAGAGCGGCAGATCGCGCTGGCCACCCGGACGCTGACCGCGGCCTTCTCCGACGCCGGACTGGCGGCCGACGACCCTCGCGTCACCCTCGTACTCGGCACCAGCTTCGGCGGGCAGCTCGACGCGGAACAGGAACCGGAACGGCACTGGACCCGCGAGGTCGCGGACCGGCTCGGGCACCCCGGCGCCCCGCTGTGCGTCACGACCGCGTGCTCGGCCGGAGCGGACAGCCTGCTGGTCGCCGAAGCGCTGATCCGCGGCGGCCACGCCCGGATCTGCGTGGCGGGCGGCGCGGACGTACTGAGCGAGGCCAAACGGCTCGGGCATACGGCGCTCGGCACGATGAGCCCCACCGGCCTGCGCGCCTTCGACGCGGCCCACGACGGACTGGTGCTCGGTGAGGGCGCCGGGTTCCTGGTCCTGGAGGCGCGGGAGACGGCGCGTGCCCGCGGCGCGCGCGTCCACGCCCGCCTGGACGGCGCCGGCTCCGCCAACGACGCCGCCGGCCTGACCGTCCCGGACCCCACGGGGGACAGCGTCGTCGCCGCGGTACGCCGGTGCGCGGGCGGCATCGAGGACATCGGCGTGGTGTGCGCCCACGGCACCGGCACACCCGTCAACGACGAGGTCGAGTCGGCCACCCTGCGCCGGCTGTTCGCCGACGCCCGGCGATCCCCGGTCGTCTTCGGCACGAAGGGCGCCCTGGGACACAGCCTCGGCGCCACCGGAGCGATCGAGGCGATCGCCACCGTGCAGGCGCTGCGCCACCGCGCGACGCCGCCCGTCGCGGGGCTCGAAACGCCGATGCCCGGCTTCCCGCTGCGGCTGTCCGACGGCACGGCGCCGGACGTGTCCGGCAGGGCGGGCCTCAGCCTGACTCTGGGATTCGGCGGCTTCAACACGTGCCTGCGGTTCTCGTACGGGGAAGTGGGGGACGCAGGGGAGGAGGCCGCAGGGGAAGGACCCGACGGACCCGGACCCGGCCGTACGACCTCCATCGGCCACGGCGCGGTCACCGTCGACGACCCCGCCACCTGCTCCGCCAACCGCCCCTCCTTCTACGCCGATCCCGTGGCCTGGCTGGTCACCGCCGCCGTCGAAGCCGCCCTCGACGAGAGCGGACGCCGCGAGGAAGTGCTCGCGGCCCGGAACGCCGTGGGAGTCGTCGTGCTCACCGGCACCCGGCCCCTGCCGACGTCCAGGCTTCTCGCGGCACAGGCGGCCGACGGCCGGACCTCGCCCCTGCGCTTCGCCGGCGCCAACCCGGGCATCCTCGCGGGACTCACCTGCATCCGATGGGGACTGCGCGGACCGTCGCTGGTCCTCGCCGCCGCCGAGGACAGCGCCGTCGACGCCGCGCTGACCGTCGCGGACGCGTGGCTGCGCTCCGGTCACACCCGCTACGTGATCGGCGTACGGCACCAGGTACGCGCCGACGGCCGCCACACCGCCGCCTGCGCCGTACTGGGCGCCTCCGCGGAGCCGGGCGCCGACCCCCGCGCCTTCCTGACCGCCCCGGGCACGTCCGTCACCACGCCGGCATGAGAGGACCACTGCGAATGCCCGCCACAGACCGCGAGCCGTCGCTCGACGCGAAGCTGGTCGCCGATTTCCTGGGCCGGGCGGCCGACGCGGACACCCGGCCCTGCCGGGACACGCTCGACGACACGCTCAAGGACCTCGCAGGGCTCGGCCTGGCACCGGGCAACGCCGTCATCATCGCCCTCTCCAACTCCACCCGCACCGTCCGCCTGTACCTCGCCGCTCTCCTGCTCGGCCTCGTCCCGCTGGCCATCGCCCCCAGAACCCCGCCCGTCCGGATACGGCGGCTCGCGGCGACGCTGGGGGTGCGGGCCCTGCTGGCCGCCAGGGTGGCCCCCGAGCGGTACGGCGCGGCCGGCACCCGGACCGTCGGCGGCGCGGAGGCGGTGCTGCTCGGCGACGACGGCCCGCCGCCGTACCGTCCGGGGCGGGTCCTGATGTCGACATCCGGCACGTCGGGGGCGTTCAGCGCCTGCCTGCACCGCGTCGGCGCACTCCTGCGCAACGCCCGCCGCCACGCCGCCGCGGTCGGCCTGACGGCCGACGACACCGTGCTGGTCAACCTGCCGCTGTACTACTCCTACGCGATGGTCGCCCAGGTGCTGGCCGCCTGCGTCTCGGGCGCCCGGATCGTCGTCACCGGCCCGCCCTTCACCCCGGCCGGATACGCGTCGGCCGTCACCGCCCACGGCGTCACGCACTCCTCGATCACCCCGGAACTCGCCCGCAGACTCCTGGCGTTGGACCCCGCGTCGGCGGCAGGGCCGCACACCCTCACCATCGGCGGCGACCACCTGCACCCGGCGCAGGTCGCACGGCTGCTCGCGGCCAGGCCGCACGGCGAGCTGTACCTGACCTACGGCCTCACCGAGGCGGGCCCCCGCGTCCTGACCCTCGCGGCCCACGCCGAACCGCCCCACCGGCACGCCTCCGCCGGACTGCCCCTCCCGGGAATGCGGACGTCCCTGCGCGAGGACACCGGCGAACTCCTCGTGGCATCCGACACCGTCCTGGAACGGAAGATCGGCGGCGCACCGGCCGAACGCACCCTGATCGCCCCCGGCCGCATCGCCACCGGCGACGTCTTCACCCTCGACGGCGACGGCTACCACTACTTCCGCGGCCGGCTATCCGACTTCACCGTCATCCGCGGCGAGAAGGTCTCGCTCAGCGGCCTGCGCCGGACCGTGCACACCATCGACGGGGTCATCCGCTGCGTACCCCGGCTGAACCGGCACGCGGACGGCGAGAGCGCCCTCGACCTGGAGATCGCGGTCACCGACCCCGGCCCGGCCACCGAAGCGAGAATCCGCGGCGAACTCGACTCCCTCCTCCTCCCCGCCGAACGCCCCCGCTCTGTACGGATCACCGCCACCGTCCCCGAGGACTTCCGCAAGTGAGGAGGCGGGCACGGCGGCTCCGACCAGGCTTCAGACCGCCGCGCCGGGGAGTTGGGCACGTACGGTCCGCCGGAGCCGGTCCCCGATGTGGCGGATCAGGTGTTCCAGGTCCGCGCAGTAGACCGACGGATGGCCGAAGCCCGAGCCGTCCAGGTAGCGGTCGGTGTATCTGCCGCCGCCGCAGACGGCGACGACGGGGCAGTGCCGGCAGCTGTCGCAGAGCGTGTCCCGTGCCCGCGTCTGGGCGGCCACGGTGTGCGGGTGGTTCAGGGCCGCCTCGAAGTCGTGCTGGAAGACGTTCATTCCCAGGTCCGGCGCGCCCGCGTAGGCGGTCTTGAGGGAATCGAGGCGCTGGATGGAACCGTCGGTGTCGACCACCACCACGGCCAGCGGAGACAGCCCCACCGTCTCGGTCCTGCTCGCCGCCCCCAGCAGCAGCGCCACGATCTCCTGGAACAGGCGTACGGGTACGGGCGGGCGGCCCGGGGGCGTGTCCCACCACAGGTCGAAGACGCGGGTCAGCCACTCCCCGTAGGGGACGGCACGCGCTGCCCGGCCCGTGGGAGTGGCGAACGGGCCGAGTCCTGGCGGCGGATCGCTCCAATTCCCGTAGGGGAGCAGGAAGTCGAGGGTGGTCGGGCGCAGCGCGAGCAGTGAGCGGTAGAGCTCCGCGGGGTCGGTGTGCACGTCGATGGTGCACAGGATGCCCCCGTAGGAGTCCGGGGCGCCGGCCAGCAGGCCGGCCGCACGCCGTACCGCGGGCCAGGAGGACCGGCCGGCGTGGTCGACGCGCCGGTGGTTGAGCCGCGCGCTGCCGCCGTCGAGGCTCAGCCCGACGGTGATGCCGGCCGCGCCGAGCCGCTTCAGGGTGCCCGGGGTGAGCAGCGTGCCGTTGGTCTGGACGGAGACGGCCGCCGCGCAGTCCCCGGGCAGGGCGTCCCGTACGGTCTGCGCGTAGTCGATCGGCAGGGCGGGGCCGGACAGGAGGGGCTCCCCGCCGTGCAGATCGACGCGTATCGAGCGCATTCCGTGTGCGGTGACGTGCTCGGCGATCCGTCCCGCTGTGCGGCGCATGGTGTCCCGGGAGACCCGGACCGGACGGTGGTGCCAGCTCTGGTCGGGGCCTTCGTAGACGTAGCAGTAGGTGCACGCGAGGTTGCATCTGCTGTGCACCTTGAGCACGAACTGCCGGAAGGGGACGGGGCGGACCGCCTCACTCATGCAGGAGGCGCGTCGTCGTAGAAGGCGACGGTGTCCGGGTCGTCCAGGCGTTCGCGTACGCCGGGCAGCAGCGTGCTCAGCACCGGGTGTTCCGTGTGAGCCGCCAGTTCGCCGAGCGGCAGGGCGGTGAAGTCGGGAAGCCGCGCAGCACCGGTCTCAGCGGGCAGATTCGTCTGGGTCATGCCAACGCCTCCCTCACTCGTCGGTCCTTCTCAGACTTGCACGAGTCGGCGGCGAAGCCATCGCGTCGTTCCGGCCAACACCCGCGGGCGGGCGAGGCGGACGCCGGGCCCCGTCCCGGCGCATGAACGACTTCCGGTGCCCTGTACATAGAATTCGGAAATCTGTGTCCGTATCCCCATGAGGCACGGACCGAACCAGGAAGAGGAGGAGGTCGCGTGCGACGGCTCATAGTGTCGTTCGCCGCGCTGTGCGGGCTGCTCACCTGCGCCGCGGCCCTGCCCGTGACACAGGCGCGGGCCGCCGACACCGCCGACACCGCGGACACCGCGAGGTCGGCGGGGCAGCGGTGGGCCCTGAAGTCCCAGGCCAACGGCGCGTACGTCACCGTCGAGGCCAACGGCAGCGGCAACCAGCAGGGCAAGCTGCGGGCCCATGGCGACACCGCCGGGCCCCTGCAGCAGTTCACGCTGCACACCGGCGACAAGGGCGGCACGGTGAGCCTGCGGTCCGATGCGACCGGACTGTTCGTCAGCGCCGAGATCAAGGACGCGGGGAGCCACAGCGGAATGCTGCGCACCCGCGGTACCAGGATCGGTACGTGGGAGAAGTTCCAGCTGGTGCCGCAGGCTGACGGAACGTTCGCTCTGAAATCCGGGGCGAACGACACATACGTCAGCGCGGAGATCAACGGCACCGGCGCCGACCAGGGCCTGCTGCGGGCCCGCTCCGACCGTGTCGGCGCGTGGGAGCGTTTCGCTTTCGAGCGGGTGGACAGCGCAAGCGTGCTTCCGGCCCCCGCGGCTCCTCGCGCGGAGCAGTTCCACGTCATGACGTGGAATGTCTGCGGCAACAACAATACGCAGTGCGCAAACGCGCACACGGGTGCCGACAAACTGACGGCCGAGCTGGTTTCCCGGCTGCGGCCCACCGCGGACGGGCCACTGCCGGACGCGGTGTTCCTCCAGGAATTCTGCGAAAAGCACACCAAGCCGGTGGAACAGAAACTTGAGCAGGCGACCGGCCGCGGCTGGAACGTGTTCTTCGCCCCCATCCACTACAACGCGGGCCCGCTCAAGGCCCAGAAGCAGTGCGACACGGCGGGCGACGTGGACCGCGGGGCATACGGCATCGGGCTTGCCGTGCCGGACGAGAGCTCCTGGTTCCGGCGATACGACCTGACCTCCCCGGACACCAACTTGCGGGGGGACAGGACGGAGCAGCGCACCGCCCTGTGCGCCGCGCTCCCGAGCCGGGCGCTGCTGCTGTGCACCACGCACTTCAGCGCGGGCGGACCCGCGTACGACGACGCGGACGGAAGCTACCGTCGCGCCCAGGCCGCCGAACTGCTGCGGACCGTAGAGCAGCCCGGATACCGCGCCGTCTTCGGCGGGGACTTCAACGTGGTCCCGCCGGACGCCGCCAAGGGGGAATCCCGGGACGTGCTGGAGCCCGTGTACGCGAAATACCGGGAGTGCGCGCAGCTCGGAGATTCCGGCGCGCCGCGCGACGGCCGGGCGACCATACGCGACATGAAGATCGACTACATCTTCGCCCCGAAGAACGCGCCCTTCACGGCCTGTTCCCTTTCCCCGCGGGCCGAACCCTCCGACCATCACACGCTTTATGGAACCGTCTCCCTGCCGGGAGTCTGACGGCAGCCCGACGGCTGTACGGCGGTGTGGTGGGGGGGGGGCTGCCCCGCCCCCCCCCCCCCCACGAAACAGACGTGCGCCGACAAAAAAAAACAAAACAGCCCAAACAGCCGCTACTT
>NZ_JBHWHY010000084.1:21219-27076 GCF_042732265.1 Streptomyces sp. NPDC059788
TAAGTGTATTTTTTTGGTACCGGTCGCCGTGCGTTGTGTTTGAGGGCAGCCGGGGGGGTGTTGGGGTGTTGTCGGGGGGTGTCATCCCCCGCCGGACAACCGGAGAAGCAATTTCCGCTCCGACGAAACGAGAAACGAACCGTGCACAGCAAGACTTCGCGCCCGGCGTGGATAACCGGATGCGCCACCGCCCTGGTCGCCGCCGGCGCGCTCACCGCCGCCCCGGCGCAGGCCGTCGTCGGCGACGCCGCCAAGGACAAGGCGTACCCCTTCACCGCGAAGCTCGACATCGGCGACGGCGAGCGCGGCTGCACCGGCGCGCTGGTCGACGCGCACTGGATTCTGACCGCGGCCGGCTGCTTCGCCGACGCGCCCGCCCAGGGCTTCGAGGTTCCGGCCGGCAAGCCCACGCGGAAGACCATGGCGACCATCGGCCGCACCGACCTCACCACCCGGACCGGCCAGGTACGGGAGGTCGTCGAACTCGTGCCGCGCGTCGACCGCGATCTGACGCTCGCCCGCCTCGACAAGCCGGTCACGGACATCACCCCGGTCGCCCTCGGTACCACCGCCCCCACCGTGGGCGAGGAACTGCGGGCCACCGGATACGGCCGGACGAAGGACACCTGGGTGCCCGACCGGCTCCACACCGGCGCCTTCGGGGTGGACTCGGTCGCCGACGGCCGGATCGGCGTCACCGGCACGGCGGGCGCCGCCGTCTGCAAGGGCGACACCGGCGGCCCCGTCTTCCGCGAGAAGGACGGCCAGTACCGGCTCGTCGCCGTCAACACCGCCTCCTGGCAGGGCGGCTGCTTCGGCACCGACGAGAGCGAAACCCGCAACAGCGCGGTCGCGACCCGGGTCGACGACATCGGCGAGTGGGTCCGGACCAATGTCCGCAGGCTCGTACTGAAGTCGCAGGCGAACGGCAAGTACGTCACCGCCGAGATCAACGACAGCGGCAACCAGCAGGGCAAGCTGCGGGCCCGCGGCGACAAGATCGGTTCCTGGCAGCGGTTCACGCTGCACGACAACAACGACGCGG
Source organism: Streptomyces sp. NPDC059788 (assembly GCF_042732265.1). NCBI lineage: Bacteria > Bacillati > Actinomycetota > Actinomycetes > Kitasatosporales > Streptomycetaceae > Streptomyces > Streptomyces sp. NPDC059788. The sequence continues at coordinate 22,265 of NZ_JBHWHY010000084.1, forward strand.
ACGGCACGGTGAGCCTGCGGTCCGAGGCGAACGACCTGTTCGTCAGCGCGGAGCTCAAGGACGCGGGGGACCACAGCGGAATGCTGCGCACCCGTGGCACCACCATCGGCTCCTGGGAGAAGTTCCTGCTGGAGCCGCAGCCCGACGGGACGTTCGCGCTGAAGTCGCAGGCGAACGGCAAGTACGTCACCGCTGAGATCAACGCCACCGGCGGCGACGAGGGCCTGCTGCGTGCGCGCTCCGAGCGCGTCGGCGCGTGGGAGCGCTTCGCCTTCGAGCGGGTGGACGCGATGCGTACGGCACCGTCCGCCGGGTAGCCCCACAAGCTACGGCGCAACGGCGGCAGCCCGAACCGCGCGGACTTCGGGGTCCGCGCGGTTCGCCGCTGTCCGCGCGGCACCGTCCACGGCTGACGCCGCCCGGCGCCGCCGAGCCGGACCGGTGGCGTGCGCGCCACCCGGCCCGGCAGGCGGGGAGTGTTCAGGTGCGCCAAGTCACCGCAGTTGAACGCGGGTTCGGATAGAAGTGCACTGGCGTGCGAGCGGCCCCCTCGGGGGGAGGTGGCGCGGGGTAGCGAAACGCCGAAGTGTGTCCGTACCCCACCCCCGCAACAACTAGCGTGCGTGCTCCGCGAACTGCCGACGGCCGATCCGGAGGGCGCCGATGCCTGCAGCATTCCCCGAGGGGACCCCAGTCACCCAGGAGACCCGTGGTCCCCTGGGCCCGCACGGTCCCCGGGGGGTGGACCCCGCGACGGCGGCCACGCGGCGCCGGGAGCGGGAGGGCGGGCGGCACGGCCGGGCCGCGTTCCCGGAGACGGCCGCCGATTCGGCCATACGGACCCGCCTGGTGCGGCTCGCCGCCGTACCGTGCCTCCTGGTCGCCGCCACCTGCTCGGCCGCCACCGCCTTCGTCGTACGGTCCGGGGGCACCGGGCTCAGCGGCCGGGAATGGATCGTCCTGCTCGCGGCCTGCGGCCTGGTCTGCGCCATCGTGACGGCCGCGGGCGCCGCGGCCAACAACGAGGCGCGCGCCGCCGTCGCGCGCTACGCGCGACTGCGCGAGGTCTGCGCCCGCAGCCAGCACGACCTCTACGACCTGCTGGACCGGTTCCGCCAAGGCGAATGGCTTCAGCAGCGGGAGAGCGAACCCGCCCCGCCGCCCGCCGGCGACACCCTCGACCTGCTCGCCCACGAGGTGGCCACGGTGGGCCGGGCGGCCGAGGCGGCCGTCGTGGACGCGGTGGCCATCGCCCGCAGCAACGCCAGCGGCAACGAGCAGAAGGTCGAGGTGTTCGTCAACCTCGCCCGGCGCCTGCAATCCCTGGTGCACCGCGAGATCGAGCTGCTGGACGAGCTGGAGAACCAGGTCGAGGACCCCGACCTGCTCAAGGGCCTCTTCCACGTCGACCACCTCGCCACCCGCATCCGCCGCCACGCCGAGAACCTCGCCGTCCTCGGCGGCGCCATCTCCCGCCGCCAGTGGAGCCGCCCGGTCACCCTGACCGAGGTGCTGCGCTCCTCCATCGCCGAGGTCGAGCAGTATCCGCGGATCAAGCTGGTACCGCCCATCGAGGGCACGCTGCGCGGCCACGCCGTCGCCGACGTCATCCACCTGCTCGCCGAACTCGTCGAGAACGCCACCGTCTACTCCGCCCCGCAGACGCATGTCCTGCTGCGCGCGCAACTGGTCACCGCCGGTCTCGCCGTCGAGGTGGAGGACCGCGGGCTGGGCATGTCGGTGGAGGAGCAGACCCAAATGAACGGACTGCTCGCCGACCCCGACCACGTCGACGTGGCCGAACTGCTCAGCGACGGGCGCATCGGGCTCTTCGTGGTCTCCTCGCTCGCCCGGCGGCACGGCATCGTCGTCCGCCTGCAGAGCAACATCTACGGCGGGGTGCAGGCCGTCCTCGTCGTACCGAAGGGCCTGCTCGGCCCGGAGACCGAGCAGCCGCAGGAGGACGCACCGTACGCGGACGCCGGGGAGATCACCCTGACGGACCCCGAGCCCCGCTCCCTGGCCGGAGCGTCCGGATACGGGGACGGATACGAGGACGACGACGCGGACCCCGTGGACCCCGCCGCGCCGCGCGGACCGCGCCGCAGGCTCGTCCGGGCCGCCCACGGAGCGCCCGCCGCGGGGGCGACCGCGGGGGCGTACCCGGACATCGTGTACGGCGACGGAGTGTGGCCCAGCGCGGCCGACACCCCGCACGCCGGCACGCGCGCCGTGCACGCCGCCGCGCCGCCTGCCGCCGGTCCGCCCCCGGCCGGCGCCCACCGGGCACCCGACACCCACGACGGCCAGGTTCGGCATCCCGGCCCGCACCCCGCCGCACCGGCCGCGCCCGGCCCGGTCCTCATGCCGCCCGCCCCGCCCGCCGCGGCCGAGGACGGCACCCGGCCGCGCCTGCCGCGCCGCCGCAAGCAGGAGCACCTGGTGCCGCAGCTGCGCGGCGAGCCGATCCTGCCGAACGCCGGGCGCCGCGACGGCAGGCCCGAACCCGAGCACGACCCCGGCCTGATGGCCGCGTTCCGGCGCGGCATCAGCCTCGCCGACGACAGCTACGCCGGCCCCGGCGACCACGACGGTTACGACAGTTACCGGGCCGGCTCCGACGCCGGCCACGACAGGCCCGACCCCCGCCTAGGAGACGACCGCGACCATGGTGAGTGACGTGCACACACAGGCACCTGCGCACCTGCAGGGAGGCCAGCAGACCGATCTGTCCTGGCTGCTGACCGGACTCGTGAACCGCGTGCCCCACGCGACCAGCGCGCTTCTGCTGTCCTCCGACGGCCTGGTCAAGGCGGCCCACGGGTTCGACCCGGACAGCGCCGACCACCTGGCCGCCCTCTCCTCCGGCCTGTACTCGCTCGCCCGCAGCGCCGGGGTGCGCTTCGGCAACGGCGACGACGTGCTCCAGGTCGTCGTCGAGCTGGAGACCACGTTCCTGTTCGTCTCCACCGCCGGGTCGGGCGCCTGCCTCGCCGTGCTGGCCGGCCGGGACGCCGATGTGGCGGTCCTCGGCTACGAGATGGGGATGCTGGTCAAGAGCGTCCGTCCCTACCTGGCGACGCCGGTGCGGCAGCAGGCCCCGGCAGGCGGTCGCTGACGGTGGGCGTACGGCGCCGCCGCAGAGCGGGCCGCGAGATCCCGTGGCTCGACGACGAGGCCGGCCGCCTGGTCCGCCCGTACACGGTCAGCAACGGGCGGACCCGCCCGACCGCCCACTTCGACCTGCTGACCATGGTGACAGCCACCGGGAAGCGGCCCGTCACCTGCCAGGGGCCCGACTACGCGCAGGTGCTCGGGCTGTGCGGCGGGCCGGTGTCGGTCGCGGAGATCGCCGCGCACATACATCTGCCCGCCGTGGTCACCAAGGTCCTGCTGGCCGACCTGGTCGACTGCGGGGCGCTCGCCGCCCGCGCGCCCGTACCGGTGTCCGCCTGCGGGTCGGGCCCCCCGAACCGTACCGACCGAGCCCTGCTGGAGGCGGTGCTGCATGGACTTCGCAAACGGCTCTGACGCCTTGTCCGCCGATGCCCGGCTCCCGTCCGCCGCGGGGGCGTCCCCCGCGGACTTCGCGGCCGACCCGTTCCCGCTGGCGCTGAAGATCCTGGTGGCCGGCGGCTTCGGCGTCGGCAAGACGACCTTCGTCGGCGCGGTCAGCGAGATCGAACCGCTCAGTACGGAGGAACTGCTCACCCAGGTCAGCGTGGGCACCGACGACCTGGCCGGCGTCGAGGACAAGAACACCACCACCGTCGCCATGGACTTCGGCCGGATCACCCTCGGCCGCGAGCACATCCTCTACCTCTTCGGCACGCCGGGGCAGGAACGCTTCTGGTTCATGTGGGACGAGCTGTCCAACGGCGCGCTCGGCGCCGTCATCCTCGCCGACACCCGCCGCCTGGACCAGTGCTTCGCCGCCGTCGACTTCTTCGAGCGGCGCGGTATCGCGTTCGTCGTCGCCGTCAACGAGTTCGACGGCTCCTACCACTACGGCCCGGACGAGGTGCGCAGCGCCATAGACCTCCCTCCCGGCACCCCGGTCGTGCTCTGCGACGCACGCCAGTGCAGCTCCTCCACCCACGTCCTGGTCTCGCTCGTCCAGCACCTGCTGACCCCCGCCCTCGCCGCCACCCCGGAGTTCCCGTGACCCGTCCCGCCCCACGCGTGTCGTACGCCTCCTACGACCCCACGCGTCATCTGCTGCTCACCCCCGAGGACCACGAGGCACCGGCCCGCGTCGCCCGGCTGCGCGCCCTGGGCATCGGCGAGGCGCCGCTGCCCGCGTTCGACGAGTTCGCGCGCAAGCTGGCCCGGACGACCCGGGCGCCGTACGCCATGGTCAACTTCATCGACGAGCACCGGCAGTACTTCGCCGGGCTCTACACGCCCGACGACAAGCAGGCGCCCGTCGAACTGGGCCCCGCGCCGCCCAGCGCCCAGCCCGGCCGGGTGATGGCCCGTGACCACGGCTACTGCCCGCACGTCATCGTCCGCCGCAAGGCACTGGTGCTGGAGGACGTCTGCGACTACCCGCGCTTCGCGGGCAACCCCGTCGTGGACGAGATCGGCATCCGTTCCTACCTGGGTGCGCCGCTCATCGACCGTACGGGGATGGCGCTCGGCACGGTCTGCGTGGTGGACCTCGAACGCCGCCCGTGGGGGCGCGAGGGCCTGCAGACCATCAAGTCGCTGGCGGCCGAACTGGTCGAGCAGATCCACCGCATGGAGCGGCAGCGCGCTGAGGAGGGGTGAAGAAGGGCCGGAGCCCGCGCCGCCGCACGCGATGACGGACAC
>NZ_JBHWHY010000085.1:0-26934 GCF_042732265.1 Streptomyces sp. NPDC059788
GCACTCAAGTGCCCCGGGCCCCGCGCTTGCGGCCGGTACGGCGGTGCGGACGCGGGCCCGCACCGCCGTACCGGACCTCAGTCCTTGATCTCGCAGATCACCGCGCCGGACGAGAGCGCGGCGCCGACCTCGGCGGTCAGGCCCTTGACCGTGCCGGAGCGGTGCGCGTTCAGCGGCTGCTCCATCTTCATCGCCTCCAGGACGACGACCAGGTCACCCTCGGCGACCTCCTGGCCCTCCTCGACGGCGACCTTGACGATGGTGCCCTGCATCGGCGAGGTGAGGGTGTCGCCGGAGGCCGCGGAGCCGGACTTCTTGGCCGCCTTGCGCTTGGGCTTGGCGCCCCCGGCGACCGCGGCGCGGGCCAGCGGCATCCCCAGCGAGGACGGCAGCGAGACCTCCAGGCGCTTGCCGCCGACCTCGACGACGACCGTCTCGCGGGTGTCCGCCTCGGCCTCGTCCGTGCCGGGCGCGGCGAACGGCTTGATGTCGTTGACGAACTCGGTCTCGATCCAGCGGGTGTGGACCTTGAAGGGCTCGGTGGAGCCGGTCAGCTCGGGCGCGAACGCCGGGTCCTTGACGACCGTCCGGTGGAACGGGATGGCGGTGGCCATGCCCTCGACGGTGAACTCGCCGAGCGCGCGGGCGGCGCGCTGCAGGGCCTGCTCGCGGGTGGCGCCGGTGACGATGAGCTTGGCGAGCAGCGAGTCCCAGGCCGGGCCGATGACCGAACCGGACTCCACGCCGGCGTCCAGGCGCACGCCGGGGCCGGCCGGGGCCTCGAAGGTGGTGACCGTGCCGGGGGCGGGCAGGAAGTTGCGGCCCGGGTCCTCGCCGTTGATGCGGAACTCGAAGGAGTGGCCGCGCACCGCCGGGTCGTCGTAGCCCAGTTCCTCGCCGTCGGCGATGCGGAACATCTCGCGGACCAGGTCGAGGCCGGTGACCTCCTCGGTGACCGGGTGCTCGACCTGGAGGCGGGTGTTGACCTCCAGGAAGGAGATGGTGCCGTCCTGGCCGACCAGGAACTCGCAGGTGCCCGCGCCCTCGTAACCGGCCTCCTTGAGGATGGCCTTGGACGCGCGGTACAGCTCGGCGTTCTGCGCCTCGCTCAGGAACGGCGCGGGCGCCTCCTCGACGAGCTTCTGGTGACGGCGCTGGAGCGAGCAGTCACGGGTGGAGACGACGACCACGTTGCCGTGCTTGTCGGCCAGGCACTGGGTCTCCACGTGCCGCGGACGGTCCAGGTAGCGCTCGACGAAGCACTCGCCGCGCCCGAAGGCCGCCACGGCCTCGCGTACGGCGGAGTCGTAGAGCTCCGGGACCTCTTCCAGGGTGCGGGCCACCTTCAGGCCGCGCCCGCCACCGCCGAAGGCCGCCTTGATGGCGATCGGCAGGCCGTGCTCCTTTGCGAAGGCCACGACCTCCTCCGCGCCCGAGACCGGGTCGGGGGTGCCGGCGACCAGCGGGGCACCCGCGCGCTGCGCGATGTGCCGGGCCGCGACCTTGTCGCCCAGGTCGCGGATGGCCTGCGGGGGCGGGCCGATCCAGGTCAGCCCGGCGTCCAGCACGGCCTGCGCGAACTCGGCGTTCTCGGAGAGGAAGCCGTAGCCGGGGTGGATGGCGTCGGCACCCGAATCGGCGGCGGCGGCAAGGACCTTGGCGATGTCCAGGTAACTGGTGGCCGGAGTGTCACCGCCCAGCGCATAGGCCTCGTCCGCCGCGCGGACGTGCAGGGCATCCCGGTCCGGGTCGGCGTAGACGGCCACGCTCCCGATTCCGGCATCCCGGCAAGCCCGGGCAACGCGGACGGCGATTTCGCCTCGGTTGGCGATGAGCACCTTGCGCACGATCGGTTCCTCCTTGGCGCTTCGCCGCAACAAATTAGGACGTCGCGAGTTTAGGGACTGGCGACACCACGTGCCGACCCGTTCCCGGTAGTGAGCTTGCCCACACGGAGTGTGTGTCCGGTGGGGTTACGGGGCCGAAGTTCCCCGGTATCCCAGGGTAGGCCCGTATTCCCGGGGTGGGGCAGTGATCAAAATGTGGGCAAGGTCTCGCACCGCTGCCGTTCGCCGGAACCCCGTTTCTTTGTGGAGTCCCTACGAATGGGCGAAGGAATCTTTGCCCGTGGCTGCGACCGGGGTCCGGCCGCCCCGGCCCGGGTCCCGTCCTGCTGAGCGGTGCCGCGGTGGCGTACCCGCTCCGGTTCCGCCGTGCTCGCGCACCGCTTCCGCTTCCGGCTCATACCCGGCTCCGGGCTCTTGTAGAGCGGGGGGTACCCAGGAGTAACGTGCCCGGTGTCCTTTCGTACTCGCGGTAACAGCGCAACGGGGAAGAGGGTGGGCGGGGTGACGGCACGCAGGCCGGTGGCGTGGGTGGCGGCGGTGGTGCTGGTGCCGGAGGCGCTCGGTGTCCTCTTCCTGAACTGGGTGCTGAGCATCGTCGTGGACAAGCAGCAGATGTCCATGGCGGGCGTCGACCCCGCCGCGATGTCCACCGGCGCCTGGGTGCTCGGCGCCGTCTTCGCCGTCTACCTGGTGTGCTGCGCCGTCCTCCTGGCCCGTATCGGCCTGCGCGACCGCCCGCCGGGCACGTTCGGGCGCATCGTGCTGGTCAGCTGCGCGGTGGTGCACGCCGTCCTCGGGGCCTTCGCGGTCGGGCTGGCCGGCTGGGGGGCGTTCGCGGCGATGATGGCCGTACTGGCGTTGCTGGTGCTGACCCTGACGGCCTACGGAGCGGCGTACGGCGGCGGCGGGGGCGGCGGGGACAACGAGAGCGTCGAGGACGGCGGCCGGGCCGGGCGCGGCGCCTCGGCTACCCCTCCGGCTCGCCCCACGTACTGACGGCCACCTCATCCCCCACCGACAGCTTGCCCGGCCGCAGTACGGCGAACTTGGCGCCGAACACGACACCCTCGGCCGTACGCCGGTACCCGGCCAGCGACCGCAGCGGCTCCGGACCGGTCCGCGCGCCGGAGGACTGCTCGACGGTGGTGACGGCACACCGTACGGCGAGCTTGGCGTAGCCCAACTCGGTGTCCCCGATGGCGATCCGGCGCGCCCGGTCCTCGGTGTGCGGCTCGTCCCAGCCGTCGACCACGATGTTCGGACGGAAGCGGTCCATCGGCAGCGGCGCCGCACCCCGCTCCGCCAGCTGCCGGTGCAGCAGGTCCAGCGAGGACCGGGACAGCACGTGCAGGGCGCAGCTGTCGGCGTACGCGGAGGTGCCCGGGGTCAGACCGTCCGTCACCCGGTCGTGCTCCGGCGGCACCCGCACCAGCCGGCTCGGCGCGCCGAGCACCTCCGTCAGCCAGCCGGCGACGGCCTCACCCTGGTCGATACCCCGGTAAGCGGTCTTGAACAGCAGCACGTCCCGACGGGCGGACGTGGTGTCCACCGCCAGTTCCAGCGCCCCGAAGCCCGGCGCGCGCAGCGTCAGACGGGCGCCGTCACCACCGATCTCCGGACGGATCAGAGCCAGCCGGGGATCACGCCGCTGACTGCGAAACACACCGTCCGCCCCGACAACCAGAAAAGCACGGTCGTACGCGAGCCCGGCGGGCGTCAGCTCCGCGACCCGCACGGACACTCCGGCGCACCCTTTGACGGGGTAGTACGTCAACTCGGAGACGGTGGGCCTGCTGGGCATTTTGGTTCCCCCTGTTCCCCGTGGACCGCAGTGGTCATTGCGGTCGCTGTAGCTCCGTACACATCACGAGCACCGTGCGCAGCGCGTTCCCCGCACGACGCGGACACCAACGTAGCGCCGCACCGCACCGGCCCCGCCTCCCCCGGGCCCGGCCCCATGCACCTCACGCCAGCGCCGCCACCTCGCGGCGCAGGGCCTCGGTCAGTGGGGTGCGTAGGCGTGCGAAGTCTTCCAGGGGGACGGCGGCCGAGACGGCGGTCAGTGTGGGCGGGGTGCCGGGGCCGCCGGGGCGTACCGGTACCGGTACGGCGACGCAGGCCATCTCCGACGCGGCCTCCTCGCGTTCCACGGCGAGGCCGTCCCTGCGGACCCGGCGCAGCTCGCGCTCCAGTCGTTCCGGGGCGGTGATGGTGCGTGCGGTGCGGGCCGGCATGCCGCTGGCGGCCAGGTAGTGGCGCCGGGTGGCGGCCGGGAGGGAGGCCAGCAGGGCGCGGCCGTGCGCCGTGGCGTGGGCGGCGGTGTCCCGGCCGACAGAGAAGGCGGAGCCGGGCCCGGCGGCGCCGTCCAGCACGGCGATCCCGCCGTCCCGGTACGTGCTGAAGAAGACGTCGGCGCCCGACGACCGGCGCAGCCGCAGCAGCGCCTCGTGCACCCGCTCGTCGATCCGCAACTGCCGCTGGAAGGCCTGGTGCAGGGCCGGTACGCGGTAGCCGAGGGTGTAGCCGGCGGCCGTACGGGCCAGGTGGCCGCGCTCGGTCAGCGCGCCGAGCAGCTCGTAGACCGTGGACAGCCCGCAGTCCAGCTGCCGGGCCAGCGCTTTCGCGGTCACCGGCTCCGCCGCCCCGGCGACCGCGTCGAGCAGGTCCAGGGCACGGTCGACTGACTGCGGCATGGCGGTCTCCCTCGGGGGCGGGGCTGCGGTACGGGCGCGGCGCACGGCGCTGTGCGGGCGGGGCGGCACGCGGGCAGGCGGCGCGCGCGTACGGCGTTCCAGCCTCGCACAGCTTCACCGATTCCCCGGAAGTACGCTGGACAGGCCCCTGTGCATTCCGTGCCGGAATTGGCCGCGGGAGAATGTCACGGGAGAATAGGGAAAGCGGGACGGCGAAGAAGCGGAGCGGCGAAGAAGCCGGACGGTGAAGTGGCCGGGCAGGTGAGAAGCAGCGCGGCTGTGCAGCAAGGAAGCCGGGAAGTACGGGTTTCACGGCCCGCGGTGTCGAAGGTGGGAACGATGGACCGGCGGGTCGAACTGCGCACATTCCTCCGATCGCGGCGGGCCCGGGTGCGCCCCGAGGACGCGGGTATCGCGCCGGGCACCGGATTCAGCGGCCGCCGCCGGGTCCCGGGCCTGCGCCGCGAGGAACTGGCCCAGCTCTCCGGGGTCAGCGTCGACTACTACGTACGCCTGGAGCAGGGCCGCGGCGGCCACGCGTCGGCGGAGGTGCTGGACGCCATCGCGCACGTCCTGCGGCTGGACGCGCACGAGCGGGCGCACCTGTACGCCCTCGTGCGCGGCGAGGAGGGCCGCCACGACGACGCCCGGCGGCCGGGGCGGGACCAGGAGGTGCGGCCCGGTGTGCGGCGGCTCCTGGCGACGTTCGAACACGCGCCGGCCTATGTGGTCGGCCGCCGCCAGGAGGTGCTGGCCTGGAACGAGCTGGCCCGCATCCTGATCGCCGACTTTCCCGCCCTCCCGCCCGGGGAGCGCAACCTCGCGCGCCTGACGTTCCTGGACCGGTCGGCCCGCCGGCGGTACGTCCACTGGCAGCAGAAGGCCGACGACACGGTCGCCTTCCTGCGGCTGGACACCGGGCGGCATCCGGACGACCCGGAGCTGGCCGCGCTGATCGCCGAACTCACCGAGCACAGCGAGGACTTCCGCCGCCTGTGGTCCGACCACAACGTGCGCGACAAGACGTACGGCAGCAAGCCGCTGCACCACCCCGCCGCCGGCACCCTGGACCTGTCGTTCGAGACCCTGCGGCTGCCGGACGAGCCGGACCAGGCGGTGGTGGTCTACCTGGCCGAGCCGGGATCGGCGGCGGACCGGGAACTGCGCCGGCTGGCGGCCGGGGACTGAACTCCCGGATTCGGCTCCAGGGTGGTACCGCGAATCCCGGGTGGTACCGCCATTACCAGGAATGCGGTTCCTGGGGGAAATCGGGCCTGGGCGGCGGGTGAATTCTCCGGCATCGTGACGGTCGTCACCGCGCACGAATTCCCGGAATGCGCGGAGGCCGGCCGCTGTTTGTGTTCGAGACGGTCACCTCACCGGGGATCACGGAACCAAGCCCATCAGGAGTCTTTCAATGCAGTGCTTCGACTGTGCGGAACTCGGCAGCGAGACCGCCGCGCTGGCCGTCTGCGCGGACTGCGGCGCGGCGGCCTGCGGAGCGCACGCCGCCGCCGTGCCGCGCACGGTCCACCGGACGGCGGGCCTGGGCCGCAGCACGGCCCACCTGGCGGGCCGCCGTCTGCTGTGCACGCACTGCCGTCACGCCGCGACCGCCGCGGCGTGACGCCCCGCGGTCCCGGCCGTCAGGGTGCCGTGAGGCGCACGATCTCGCGCGGGCGCGACTCCCGCTCGTCGTAGGCGAGGTCGAGTCCGGCCGCCGCCTGTACGGCGGCGAGCGACGCGGCCGAGGCGGCCTCGGACTCCCACTGCACGATCGAGACCACCGCGTCGCCGTCCGCGGCCAGCCAGCAGTCCGCCGACAGGCACCCCGGCGTCCGCCGGAACTCCTCGGCGACGCGGCGCACGCGCGCGACGAACTCCTCGCGGTGCGCGGCGTGCGGGTAGTGGTGTGCCACCATGCCGATCTTCATGGAGATCTCCTTCATGTGGTGGGTGGATTCACGTGGTGCGTGGGACTTGTGCGGTCTGTGAGTCGTATGTGGTGCGTGGGTCTTTCGTTGTGCGCGGGACTTGTGCGGTCCGTGGTGCTCGGGTCGGGCGTGGCCCTTTGCCGCGCCGTGTGCTCCGCGTCCGCTGACTCGCCGGGGCCGTACGGAAGCCCGAGGGCGCCGGCGGCGGCGCCGGTCACGAGCGACGCGTCGTGCGGGGCCTGGCCGGACAGGGCGATCGACGTGCCCTCGACCGCGCCGACGAAGGCGAGCGCGACGGTCCGGGCCGGCGGGCCGCCCGGGAGCGATCCGGCCTCGCGGGCCGCTTCGACGAGACCGGCGCAGCGCTCGACGAGCGCCCCGTAGGCCTTCTCGACCTCGCGTCCCACCGGGTGGTCCTGTCCGGCGAACTCCAGCCGCAGCGCCATCGCGACGCGCGCGATGTCGCGGCGGCAGTACACGGCGTGCCCGCGCGCCAGGGTGAGCAGCGACGCGACCGGGTCCGGCTCCTGTTCGACGCGCCGGCCGACCTCCTGCCACCAGGTGTCCAGGACCCATGCGGTGACCGCCAGGGCCAGGTCCTGCTTGCCCGTGAACTGGTGGTAGAGCGCGCCGCGGGTGTATCCGGCGTCCTTGGCGACCTGTTCGAGCCTGAGGTTGCCGTAGCCGTGGCGGGACAGTCCCCGGGCGGCCGATTCGAGCAGCGCGGCGCGGGTGCGCGCCCGGCGGTCGGCCTGGGTGGCGCGGGGCCGCGCGGGCGGGGCGGGCGCGACGGCGGACGGTTCGGTGAGCGGGCCGGAGAGTGCCGCCTCGCCGGTCCGGGGCGCCTCTCTTTTACGTACAGGCATGTATGTATGTTAGCGCCGCTCCGGCAGCGCCGCGCCGTAAAAGACATTGCTGCCTTTATTTGGCATTTACGTCGATATGGCTCCTGGTGATGATCCGGGGGTGCTTGCCGGGGAGGGCTGCCCTTCTCGTGCTCGCCGTGTTCGAACGGCTGTCGATGGAAGAGGAGTTGATCCGGAGGGAAGTGCAAATAGCAATCCTTGCCCTGGTGTTCGCATAACCCCCACCGCAATAACCGGCCGCCGCCCATCAACTGAGGCATGGTCCGGTCGGTCGGCCGGCCAGGTATTCGGCGCATCGGAGATCCGGCGGTGGAGGGAGTCCCGTCGTAATGATCCGGGGCGCTCTTGCCGGTGTTCCGATGGGTTGCGTAGGGAACGCCGCGTCGTGTTGAATTCGGGGCGACCGCCGCGTCCGGGGATTAAGGGCGCGGCACCACTGCGGCCTCATATCTCGGGGGCCGTTCGCGGTAACTCACGGGGAAGTTGAGTAAATGAATAAGGGTATACGTACGCGCCTGCTGTCCGGTGCCGCTGCTGCGTTCGCGGCCTCGGCCCTCGTACTGACCACCTCGCCGGCGCACGCCACCTCCGCCTCGACCTCGGTCGGCATCCCGGGTGGCAACAAGATCTCGATCAACGCATGGCACTGCGGTTTCTACACCTCGGCCTGTGACTGGAAGGCCTCCACGAAGATGTCGGGCAAGAACCCCGGCAAGGCGAAGTGGATCCAGAACCGCGCCCAGCTGCAGGCCCACGGCGTCAGCGTGTCCATCAAGATCTCGAAGAACCCCGAGGCCACGCTCACGATGAAGAGCAAGTCCCTGGGCGAGGTGCGCTGGAAGAACACCAACGCCAAGATCTCGGACACCCACGGCCAGATGCGTCCGGGTGGCATGACCACCTACGTGTCGACCAAGAGCTGCGGCTCGGCCAAGATCACCAAGTCGATCAACGTCAGCGAGAAGTGCGCTTACGCGGGCGCTGCCTGATCGCTTTCTGCTTCGGCTGAGCCGATGCGGTGCGTGAACTGAGTAAAGGTGTCACACCGTCAGGGCCCGGCGGTGTGGCACTTTTTCATGAGCCGGAGAAAAGACGCACGGGGGCGTTCGTGAAATTCCGTACGGCAGCGTATGCCGGAAAACTGGCGTCCCGGTTTGCCGGGGCCGCCGTGTGCGTCGCCCTTATGGCGTCGTGCACCTCCGCGTCGGAGGAGCCCGCAGCCCCGGAATCCGCCGCCGCCCGACAATTCGATCTCCTGGTCAGCAAGCAGAACGGCTACTACTACCACCCGTTCCTGCGCCAGGCCCCGGCCGGTCCCCAGGCGCAGTCCTATGCGCTGCGGACGCTTTCCGAACTGGGCCGCGACCCCAAAACGAGCATGGCCTCCGACGACGCCGAGTCGTTTCGCCGGGGAGCACTGGAGACGTCCTCCCTCTGGGGCCGTGACTGGATGATCGCGCTGCGCGCGGCCGGCGCCGACGGGGTGCTGAGCGCGGGCGACGCCGAGGCCGTGAACAAACTGCGGGACAAGGGCGGCTGGTACGTCGACTCCGCACTCGGCGACGACAGCGACGAGGCGCGCCTCGGCTCCACCTGGGCCGCCCTCGAAGTCCTCGACGCGCTCGGGCGCCTGGACGCCCTCCCGTCGCAGGACCGGGAGGCGACCCTCGACTGGCTGCGCTCGCTGTCCGCCAAGCCCCGGCCCCTCGACCAGAGCAGCGCGCTGGCCCGCTGCCTCCAGCTGCTGAAGGAACCCGTCCCCGGCGCGCTCACACGGATCGCCGCGCCGCGCACCGACGACTTCGCACAGCTGACCCCGGACGACAGGGCGGCCCGGCTCGCCGACACCTACAGCTACGTGGTGGTCCAGGAAGCAGCCGGCAAGCGGCCCGCGGCGGACCGCAAGGTCTGGGAGCCGGTGCTCAGGGACGGCGCCGCGACGCTGCCCTACGAGCAGCTCTACCAGCTCGTCCACATCCTGAAGGCGGCCGGTTCGCCGAAGGCCGTGTTCGCGCCGGTGGAGAAGCGGCTCGAAGGCGAGCGCCTCGACGACGGGACGGTCCGCGACCCCGGTGCCTACCTCGGCAACCCGGACGCCTCCCTCTTCGTACAGCGGCTGCGGGCCCTGGCCGGCTGGTCACGCAAGGACACCGGGCTCCGGACAGCGCTGGAGCGCGAGGAGAAGTCCCCCGACGCGAGCCAGGAGAGCGCCGAGCGGCTGAACCGGGCCGCCCTGCGCAAGGTCACCGCGGGAGGCGATGCCGGTGAACAGGCGCGGCAGCTGTGCGCCGACCCGCGGGTGCTGCCCGGCTCCGTGACCGAGCAGAACGCCACCCAGTGGCAGCGCACCACCCTGAACTGCGCCGACGCCGGCGCCCCGGTCGACGCCCCGAAGATCGGCACCTGGAGCCTGGACACCCCGGACCGGGTGGTGGCGGCGGCCACCGTCGTCGTCGGGCTCGCCGACAGCGACCTGCGCGACAGCGTTCCGGCCTGGATCACCGCCGACGCCCTGAAGCAGTGGGCCCACAATCCGGACCGGTTCAACTCCGTGTACGGCTACGTCCTCGTCGCCCGCGCCTATGCGCTGCTGGGCGGCGAAACGGACGCGTCGCTGCGCGACGCACTCAAACGCGGGGTCACCTCGCACAAGGGCTGCCCCGGCCTGCCCGACCTGTACCAGGTCGGCGGCGGCGACTCCGCCTGCGACCTGAAGACCACTTGGGGCGTGTGGACGCTGGACCGACAACTGCACGGCGCCATGGGATGGCTGCCGGGCACGAAGCCGAGGAACAAGAAGTGAGCGAAAGTGTTGCGCGCCCGCTGCTGCGGGCCGACGGCGTGGGCAAGTCCTACACCCTGCGGGGCAGGAGGGTCGATGTCCTGAACGATGTCTCCCTCGCCGTGTCGGGAGGCGAGGTCACCGCCCTGGTCGGCCACTCGGGCTCCGGTAAGACCACGCTCCTGCACATACTCGGGCTGCTGACCCCGCCGGACGGCGGCCGGGTGTTCGTCGGGAGCGCCGACGGCAGGAATCCTGTCGACACCTCGGGCCTCTCGGACGGGGAGCTGGCGGACCTGCGCCGCAGCCGTCTGGGCTTCGTGTTCCAGTCGTACAACCTGCTGCCGCAGCACTCGGCGCTGCTCAACGTCGCGCTGCCGCACCTCGGCAGCCGCGGCGCGGGCGAGCGGCGCGCCAGGGAACTCCTGGCCCGCGTCGGGCTCGCGGACCGCGCCGACCATCTGCCCAGTGAACTGTCGGGCGGCGAACAGCAGCGCGTGGCCCTGGCCCGCGCGCTGATCAACGACCCGCCCGTCGTGCTGGCCGACGAGCCGACCGGCAACCTCGACACGGACAGCGAGGACGTCCTCCTCGCACTGTTCAGGGAGCTGGCGGACGAGGGCCGGGCCGTACTCCTGGTGACGCACAACCCGACGGTGTCGGAGTCCGCCGACGTGGTGCACCGCCTGGAAAAGGGCGCGTTCACGGACACGCGGGACGCGGCAGACGAGCCGGCCACCGGGACGGAGAGCTCGAAGTGAACATCTTCAGCCTGGCGCTGGCCAACGTCCGTGCCCTGCGCCGCCGACTGTTCGGCCTGGTGGCGCTGGTCTCGGTCGCCGCCGCCGTCTGCATCGGCGCGCTCGGCATCGCCGACCGGGCGCAGAGCGCCACGGACACGGACGTCAAGGAGAGCAGCGCCAACCGCAGCATCACCGTCGACCGCCCCGACCAGCGCCCCGACGCCCCCCAGCTGACGGAGAGCGCCGTCGCCCGCCTGGAGAAGCTGCCGCACGTCGAGTCGGTGCAGCACCGGGCGCAGGTGTCGTTCGGCGTCACGACCAAGGAGGGCGACACCGTACTGCTGTACGCGACGACGTACCGGTCGGCGCTGCCCCCGCCCGTCACCAAGTCCGTACGCGACCAGCTCTTCCCCCTGCGCCCCGGCGAGATCGTGGCCCCGGCCATGTCGCAGGGCGCGGACCTGAGCAAGCTGGTGGGCCAGGACATCGACATCGAGACCACCCGCTTCGTACGGCAGGGCGAGGGCACCGGGGTCAGCGGCCACGCCCGCCTCGTCGGTGTGTACGACCCGACCTGGCAGATGGACAACCCGGACGCCGCGTACGCCGCCGACCCCACCGTGATCAAGTGGGCGGCGCAGCGCAGCGGGCAGCCGGAGAAGAGCTATCTGCGCACCACCGGGTACGACCAGCTGACCGTGGTCGCGAGGACCGCGGCGGACGTGCCGGCCGTGACCGCCTCCGTGCAGAAGCTGGGCTATCCGGCCGTCACCCTCCAGCAGCAGCTGAGCGCCCTGCCCGCGGTGCTGGAGATGATCCAGACGGTCGGCCGGGTACTGCTCGGTGTGCTCGGGGTGCTCGCGTTCGTCGGCGCCGTCACCGTCACCGGCGCCCTGTCCCGGCAGCGGGCCCAGGAGATCGGCATTCTCAAGGCGGTCGGTTTCCGGACCCGGGCGGTACTGACGATGCTGGTCGCGGAGATGGCGCTGGCCGGTGCCGTGGCCGCGCTGATCGGCACCGTGCTCGGCACGGCGCTCGGCAGCGGTGCCGCCGCGGTGCTGCGGCGCAGCTCCGACCTGGCGCCCTACGTCGAAGGCCGGGTGCTGCTGCCGCCGGCCGGCACCCTGCTCCTGCTCTTCGGCCTGACGGTGCTGGTGGTGGCGGCGGGCGCGCTGGCCCCGGCGCGCCGGGCCGCGAGGATGTCCCCCACAGACGCAATGAAGGACTGGTGAGTCGAGCCATGCCCCACGCCACGACACGCAAGCACGACCGACGGCCGGCCGGTCCGGCCCGAGCGGCCCTGCTCCTGGCCGCACTGGGCGCCACGGCCGCGCTGACGACGGCCTGCGGCGGCCCGGGCGGAGTGGAACTGGGCGACGACTGGGAAGGCTCCAAGACCTTCGCGCTCGCCAAGGTCGACGGCCTGGTGACGGTCGTGGGCATCAACCCGGACAAGGCGCACGCCGAGAGCCTGGCCGCCGTGCCCCAGCACTCCGACGACGATGACGCGGTCAGCCCGCACATCGCCCGGCTGGCCGACGGACGCTGGGTGGTGACCGTTCCCCGCAAGGACGAGCGGCCCGACCGGCGGTACCTGGTCAACCGCAAGGACCGCACCCTGGACGGCATGACGGGAGACGAGCGGCTGCGCCGGATCATCCCCGGCAAGACGCTCGTCGGCGAGGTCGCCGGGCTGCCGGACGCGCGGACGGCGAACGGCGGGCCCGCTTCCACCGTGCTGGTCCGCGACCCGGCCGGCTGGCAGACCAAGCGCGAGCTGAAGGTCGCCGGCACCATCGGCTTCGCGGCCTCCGACCCGTCCTCGGACACCATCTGCCTGGGCAGCGACGAGGACTCGCACACCAAGATCTCCGTCGCGAACCTGACCGACGGCAAGGTCACCCCCGTGGCCGTGCCGGACGGCATGGACGTCAAGGCCCTGGCGTGCAAGGCCGGTCACCCGGTCGTCGCCGGCTCGGACCCGGCCGGCAAGTCCGGCCGGGCGAAGGTCTCGGTCAACAGCGGCGCGGACGTCACGACGCTCTCCGTGAGCGGCGGCCGGGTGGACGCGGTGCAGGCCACCGGCTCGTCGATCGTGGTGGCCGCGGCCAGGGGCAAGGACACCGAACTGGTGGAGGTCGACGCCACCAGCGGCAAGGAGCTGCACCGCGCCGTGGTCAAGGACCTCGCCGCGTCCTCGGACATCACCCCGACCTCGGCCGGCTGGCTCGTCTACGCCGAGGACACGGTCACCCGTGTGAACCTCGCGACCGGCGAGACCAAGCGGTTCGACCTGCCGGGGACCCTGCAGGACTCCTGAGCCCGGTCACCCGCTCATGAAGGAACCCCGCGGACGGGGGATGCCGCGGGGTTCCTTCGTAGAGCGTACATCCCATCCGGATGTATTGCCCAACAGTTCTGCCGGGCAGTTGTGCCGGAACTCAGGTCCAGAGATCGGTGATCGCGACGTCCAGCTCGGCCAGCAGGCGCCGCAGCAGCGGCAGCGACAGGCCGATGACGTTGCCGGGGTCGCCGTCGATGCCGTCGACGAACGGCGCCGACCGGCCGTCGAGGGTGAAGGCGCCCGCCACGTAGAGGGGTTCACCGGAGGCCACGTACGCGGCGATCTCCGCGTCGCTCGGCTCGCCGAAGCGGACGGTGGTGGAGGCGGTGGCCGACACCTGGCGTCCGCCGCCCGCCGTGTCGATCACGCAGTGGCCGGTCCGCAGGACTCCCGAACGGCCGCGCATCGACTTCCAGCGGGCGGTCGCGTCCTCGGCGTCGGCGGGCTTGCCCAGCGCCTGCCCGTCCAGCTCCAGCACCGAGTCGCAGCCGACGACGAGGGCGCCGGCGGTCTCCGGGCGCGCCGCCACCGCGGCCGCCTTCGCCTCGGCGAGCACCCGGGCCAGCTCGGCGGGGGAGTCCGCGGTGATCGCGTCCTCGTCCACGCCGCTGACGACGACCTCGGGCGCGAGCCCGGCCTGGCGCAGCAGGCCGAGCCGGGCGGGGGACTGGGAGGCGAGGACGAGACGGCGGGCGGCGCCGGACTGAACGGTCATGACCGCCATCGTACGGAGCGGGGCGGGCACCGTCCGGCGCCCGCCCCGATCCGTACCGCCCGGCCGCTCACTTGCCGAGCACGGCCTCCATGACCTTCTTGGCGATCGGGCCGCCCAGCTTGCCGCCGGCGATCTCCGAGCGGGGCATGTCCATGTCGGACGGGTCGACGAAGACCGCGACCGCGACCGGCGAACCGTCGCCCTTCTTGGCGTACGAGACGAACCAGGCGTACGGGCGCTCGTCGCGGACGTCCGCGCCGTGCTGGGCGGTACCGGTCTTGGCGCCGACCTTGACGCCGTCGATCAGCGCCTTCTTCGCGGTGCCGTTCTCCGCGGTGTTCTCCATCATCTCCTGCACCTTCTTCGCGGTGCTCTCGGAGACGGCCTGGCTCAGTTCCTTGGGCTCGAACTTCTCGATCGTCGACAGGTCCGGGCCGCGCGTCTCCTCGACCAGGTACGGCTGCATGACCTTGCCGTTGTTGGCGAGCCCGGCGACGACCATGGCCATCTGCAGCGGGGTGCTGGTCAGGCTGCCCTGGCCCATGCCGGTCAGCGCGGTCTGCGGCTTGTCCAGCTTCTTCGGGTAGCCGCTGGTGGCGGTGCGCACCGGCGTGAAGAGCTTCTGGTTGAAGCCGAACTTCTCCGCCGTCTCGCGCATCTTGTCCGTGCCGAGCCGGTTCGCCGCCTCCAGGTAGGTGTTGTTGCAGGACCACTGCATACCGACCTTGAGGGACGCGTTCTCGCACGGCGCGGTGGTGATGTCGTTGCCGACCTTGGTGGCCGTCTGGGGCAGCGTGTACGGAACCGCGGCCTTCACCGGGGTGTCGATGTCCGGGACCATGCCGTGCTCCAGGGCGGCGGCGGCGGTGAGGATCTTGAACGTGGAGCCGGGCGGGTAGATCTCCAGGGACGCCCGGTTGTTCATCGGCTTGGCCTTGTCCTTGATGAGGGACGTGTACTTGTCGCCCTCCTTGAAGGAACTGCCCGCGAAGACCGACGGGTCGTAGGACGGCGTGCTCGCCATCGCCAGGATCTTGCCGGTGCCCGGCTCCAGGGCGACCACCGCGCCCTTGGCGTTGAGGTCGGTCAGGCTCTTGTACGCGGTCCGCTGCGCCTTCTCGTTGATCGTCGTCAGCACATCGCCGCCGCGCGGCTTCTCGCCGGTCAGGATGTCCTTGGCGTGCTTGAGGAAGAGCTTGTCGTCCTTGCCGCTGAGGATGTCCTTGTAGACGCCCTCCAGGAACGTGGTGCCCTGGGACTGCGAGGCGTAGCCGGTGATCGGCGCGTACATCGGGCCGTCCTTGTAGACCCGCTTGTACTTGAAGTCGCCGGCCGTCTCGACCGAGCCGGTGATCGGCTTGCCGTTGACGATGATGTTGCCGCGCGGGTAGGAGAACGCCTCGATCTTGACCCGCCGGTTGTTGTCGTCCTTCGCCAGCGACTCCGCCTGGACGAACTGGACCCAGGTGGCGCGCACCAGCAGTGCCAGCACCAGCACCCCGCAGAAGACGGCTATGTGCCTCAGCGGCCTGTTCATCGCACTCCACTCCCCTTGCCGTACGGCCTGGTGCCGCGCGGACCGGCCGTACAGGCGCCCGAATTGCGGCCTTCAGCGGTAAAGGATGTCCCAAGTGGAGGAAATGGTTGCAGCCGGGGTGTGTGACCTGGTCCTCTTCGTCCGTTTACGTCACGCGCACCCGTGCGCCCGGTTACCGTCCGCGGGCGGGCCCCGCGCTCACGCCCCGCCGACCAGCATCACCATCAGCACCACCGCGGCCACGGCCAGCACGATGCCCACCCGGTGGAGCATCGCCTGTACTTGGCGCAGCTCCTCGGGAGGCTCGTCGGGCGGATCGGACCACAGCATCCTTCGATCCTGCGCCGGGAACGCCGGCGGCGCCTGAGTACGCGTACTCAAGCGCCGCCGGGTGTCGGGACCGGAGCGTGCGGCTCCCCGGCCTCAGCGCGGCCAGTAGCTCGTACGCCAGGCCCGCGGGCCCGGGTGCGGCAGCCGGCGGCGCGGGATCGTGGACGCCGGATCGGCCCATTCGTCCGTACGGTCCGAGCCGGGCGCGGCGGAGGCGGCGGCAGCGGCCGCCGCCGCGCGGGTGCGAACGACCGCCAGTGCGGCGGCCAGCTCCTCGGGTGTGGGGTTGCCCCGGACGACCTTGATCATGGTCAACCGACCTCCTGGAGGGGGATTGCGACGGACGGCGGGCGCGGGCAGTAGCGGCAGCGGCTCTACAGCGGGATGTTGCCGTGCTTCTTCGGGGGCAGCGACTCGCGCTTGTTGCGCAGCGTGCGCAGCCCGCGGACGATGTGCCGGCGGGTCTCGGACGGCATGATCACCGCGTCCACGTAGCCGCGCTCGGCCGCCACGTACGGGTTGAGCAGGGCGTCCTCGTACTCTTGGATCAGCTCCTGGCGGCGGTTCTCCTGCGCGCCCGGCTCCTCGATCGCGGCGAGCGTGCGGCGGTGCAGGATGTTGACCGCGCCCTGCGCGCCCATGACCGCGATCTGCGCGGTCGGCCACGCCAGGTTGAGGTCCGCGCCCAGGTGCTTGGAGCCCATGACGTCGTACGCGCCGCCGAACGCCTTGCGGGTGATGACGGTGATCAGCGGGACGGTGGCCTCCGCGTACGCGTAGATCAGCTTGGCGCCGCGCCGGATGATGCCGTCCCATTCCTGGTCCGTACCCGGCAGGAAGCCCGGTACGTCCACGAACGTCAGCACCGGCACGTTGAACGCGTCGCAGGTGCGCACGAACCGCGCGGCCTTCTCGCTCGCGTCGATGTCCAGCGTGCCCGCGAACTGCATCGGCTGGTTGGCGACGATGCCGACCGCGTGGCCCTCCACCCGGCCGAAACCGGTGAGCATGTTCGGCGCGAAGAGCGCCTGCGTCTCCAGGAACTCGCCGTCGTCGAGGACGTGCTCGATGGCGGTGTGCATGTCGTACGGCTGGTTCGCCGAGTCCGGGATCAGCGTGTCCAGCTCGCGGTCGTACTCCGAGGTCTCCAGGTCCGCCTCCTCGGGGAAGGCGGGCGGCTCGGAGAGGTTGTTGGACGGCAGGTAGGACAGCAGCGCCTTGACGTACTCGATGGCGTCCTTCTCGTCGCCCGCCATGTGGTGCGCGACGCCCGAGGTGCTGTTGTGCGTACGGGCGCCGCCCAGCTCCTCGAAGCCCACGTCCTCGCCGGTGACGGTCTTGATGACGTCGGGCCCGGTGATGAACATGTGCGAGGTCTGGTCGACCATGACCGTGAAGTCGGTGATGGCGGGGGAGTAGACCGCGCCGCCCGCGCACGGGCCGACGATCAGCGAGATCTGCGGGATCACGCCGGAGGCGTGCACATTGCGGCGGAAGATCTCCGCGAACAGGCCGAGGGCGGCGACCCCCTCCTGGATGCGGGCGCCGCCGCCGTCGTTGATGCCGATGACCGGGCAGCCGTTCTTCAGCGCGAAGTCCATCACCTTGACGATCTTCTCGCCGTAGACCTCGCCCAGCGAACCGCCGAAGATGGTGAAGTCCTGTGAGTAGACGCAGACCGGACGGCCGTCGACGGTGCCGTAGCCGGTCACCACGCCATCGCCGTACGGGCGGTTCTTCTCCAGGCCGAAGTTGGTCGAACGGTGCCGCGCGAACTCGTCCAGCTCGACGAACGAGCCCTCGTCGAGCAGCAGGTCCACGCGCTCACGCGCCGTCAGCTTGCCCTTCGCGTGCTGCTTTTCCACGGCCCGCGCCGACCCGGCGTGGGTGGCCTCCTCGATCCTGCGCTGGAGGTCGGCCAGCTTGCCCGCGGTGGTGGTGATGTGTGCTTCCGGCTCGGACATCGGGATGCGGCTCCTGCTCGTCCTGGACTGGTGCTCGTACGAGGGTGATACGGGGGTTGAACGGGGATGGCTACCGCTTCGTAGCGTATCGGCGGGACTGCTCAGCGGCACTGCGTCGTTGACCACACCTAGGCTGGGGCCATGACGCCTCAACCACCGGAAAACCAGGACAAAGACCACTCGGGCGCCGGCGCCGGGGGGCGCTGGTCCGACCTGGAGCGGCCACCGCTGAACCGGACGGCGCTGCGGCGTGCCCTGCTGCGGCCCGGCTCGCTGTGGACCGACGTCGATGTCGTGCCCGCGACCGGCTCCACCAACACCGACCTCGCCGCGCGCGCCGCGGCCGGCGGCCTGGCCGAGGGAGCCGTCCTCGTCGCCGAGGAACAGTCCGCCGCGCGCGGCCGGCTGGACCGCAGGTGGTCCGCGCCGCCGCGCTCCGGCCTCTTCTTCTCCTTCTACCTCACCCCGCGCGTCCCCGTGGAGCGCTGGGGCTGGCTGCCGCTGCTCGCCGGGGTCGCGACCGCCAGCGCGGTGGCCCGTACGGCCGGGGTGGACACCGCCCTGAAGTGGCCCAACGACCTGCTGGTCACGGTCGGTGACGAGGAGCGAAAGGCGGGCGGCATCCTCGCGGAGCGCGCCGGCGACGGCGTGGTGATCGGCATCGGCCTCAACATCTCGCTGCGCGCCGACGAACTGCCCGTGCCCGGCGCCGGGTCGCTGGCCCTGGCCGGGGCCGGGGTCACCGACCGGGACCCGGTGCTGCGGGCCGTGCTGCGGTCGGTCGAGGACTGGTACGGGCAGTGGAGCGCGGCGGACGGCGACGCGGCGGCCTGCCGCCTTCAGGACGCGTACGCGGCCGGCTGCGCCACGCTCGGCCGGACCGTACGGGCCGAACTGCCCGGGGACCGGGAGCTGCGCGGTGAGGCGGTGGCCATCGACGGTGACGGGCGGCTCGTGCTCGCCACGGAGGAAGGGATGCAGCGGCCGGTCGGCGCGGGGGACATCGTGCATCTGCGGCCGGCGCCGGAGGCGTAGCGGACGGGCCGGGGGTGGCCGGGCGGCCGTTGCGGCCGGGGCGGTGTCCAGCCGGGGGCGGCCGGGTGGCTGGGGCGGCCGAGGCGGCGTCCAACTGCCGTCCAACCGTCGGGCGCGGGGTGCGGGTGCGTGCGTACGGTGGCGGGGTACGGGCGGCGGGACGGCCGTGCCGGCCTGCGCTTTCGCGCGGCGTGTCCGCATGGCGGTCAAGAATGATCAGATCCTGGTCAAGAACCCTCGGGAGCAATCGCACTTATGTGTCGATTGGGGCGATAGCGACGGGGTGTGAGAGTGAGCCAGAGCACACCTGCCGTATCGTTGAGGCCGTCCGCCGTGGAGCGGGCGAACGACCGAGCAGTGATCGGAAGGGCAGTGCGCAGGGAACGGACAGGGAGCGAGCGGTGACCGCCGACGACTCGGGCGCCGGCCCGCGCGAAGCGGACATCGCCCCTCGTGGGACGGGGACTGCTCCTCGTGAGGGGGACTCGGCGCCTGCGGGCGGCCCGGCACGCGCCGCCGGTGCGCCGGAGCGCGCCGGCGGCGACCGTACGGGTGCCGCGGACGGCACGGTGAACGGCGCGGGTGCGGGCGCGGGTGGCGTCAGCGGCGCGGGCGGTGCGGGCGGCGACACCGACGACGACACCATCGCCATCCGCCTGGAACAGCTGATCCTCGGCGCCGACCGCCGCTACACCCCCTTTCAGGCGGCCCGCAGCGCCGGCGTCTCCATGGAACTGGCCTCCCGCTTCTGGCGCGCCATGGGCTTCGCGGACATCGGCCAGGTCAAGGCGCTGACCGAGGCCGACGTACTGGCGCTGCGGCGGCTCGCGGGCCTGGTCGAGGCCGGGCTGCTCAGCGAGGCGATGGCGGTGCAGGTGGCCCGCTCCACCGGGCAGACCACGGCCCGGCTCGCCGACTGGCAGATCGACTCCTTCCTGGAGGGCCTGACCGAACCCCAGGACTCCGGCCTGACCCGTACGGAGATCACCTACCCCCTCGTCGAACTCCTCCTGCCCGAGCTGGAGGAGTTTCTCGTCTACGTCTGGCGCCGCCAGCTCGCCGCCGCGACCGGCCGCGTCGTCCAGGCCCAGGACGACGCGGAGATGGTCGACCGGCGGCTCGCGGTGGGCTTCGCCGACCTCGTCGGCTTCACCCGGCTCACCCGCCGCCTGGAGGAGGAGGAACTGGGCGAGTTGGTCGAGGCGTTCGAGACCACCGCCGCCGACCTGGTCGCCGCGCACGGCGGCCGGCTCATCAAGACGCTCGGCGACGAGGTCCTGTTCGCCGCCGACGACGCGGGGACGGCCGCGGAGATCGGCCTGCGCCTCATCGAGACCATGGCCAACGACGAGACGATGCCGGAGCTGCGCGTCGGCATCGCGTTCGGCACGGTCACCACGCGGATGGGCGACGTCTTCGGCACGACCGTGAACCTCGCCAGCCGGCTCACGTCGATAGCCCCCAAGGACACCGTCCTGGTCGACGAGGCGTTCGCGGAGGAACTGGGGCGCACGGGCGAGGCGCCCGTCTCCGAGGCCGACGCGAAGGCCGCTGCCGCGGCGGTGGCGGACGGGGGGCCGCTGCCGGAGTACCGCTTTGCGCTGCAGCCGATGTGGCAGCGGCCGGTGCGGGGGCTCGGGGTCGTCGAGCCGTGGCTCCTGAGCCGGCGGGGCTGAGGGGGCGCGGTCGCGTCGGCGGGGCCGAGGCAGGCGGAGTTTTCGGTTGACCACCTGGTTACAGTGACGAAACGTCCGTTAACCAGGGAGGGTGCTGCATGGACACGCAACGCTTCGGGGACTTCGTCGGCGTACACCGGCACGGCCACGTGGCCGAACTGCGGCTCGACCGGCCCAAGGCGATGAACGCGGTGTCCACGGCCATGGCCGACGCCGTCACCGCCGCCTGCGACGCGCTCGCGGCCGACCGCGACGTCCGCGTCACCGTCCTGACCTCCACCCACGAGCGCGCGTTCTGCGTCGGCGCCGACCTGAAGGAACGCAACTCCTTCAGCGACGCCGACCTGATGCGACAGCGTCCGCGCGCCCGTGCCGCCTACACCGGCGTCCTGGAACTGCCGATGCCCACCATCGCCGCCGTGCACGGCTTCGCCCTCGGCGGCGGGTACGAGCTGGCGTTGGCCTGCGACCTGATCGTGGCCGACACGACTGCCGTGGTCGGGCTGCCCGAGGTGTCGGTCGGCGTCATCCCCGGCGGCGGCGGTACGCAGCTGCTGCCGCGCCGGGTGGGTGCCGCCCGTGCGGCCGAGCTGATCTTCTCGGCGCGGCGGGTGGAGGCGGAGGAGGCCCGTGACCTGGGCCTCGTCGACCAGCTCGTACCCGAGTCCCAGGACACCGCGGAGGCTTTGGCACTGGCCGGGCGCATCGCCCGCAACTCTCCCGTCGGGCTTCGTGCGGCCAAGCGTGCCTTGCGGCTGGGGCATGGGCTCGATCTTCGGACCGGGTTGGAGGTGGAGGACGGGGCTTGGCGGAGTGTGGCGTTTTCGGGGGATCGGGTGGAGGGGGTGGCGGCGTTCAATGAGCGGCGGGTGCCGGAGTGGCCGGGGGAGTAGGGGGTGCGACCGGTGGGGGCGCGCGTTGTGCGCCTCCCGGACCCGAGCCCCGCGCCGTGCGCGGCTTTCCCGTCGTCGTGGCTGGGCTCTTCACGAGCCCTGGGCGCGCTGCGCAGCGTGAGTCGCCTCACCAGCCCTGTGCGGAGTGCTTCGACGACCTCACCGGGGCGGTAAAGCGCGAACGGCCGTCATCGTTCCTACGCTGTAGTGACATGGAGTGGTCACGGTGACGGATTGTGAGGGCCGGTGACGGGCGAGGGCGATGACAGGCTGCGGGCCGTGGTGGCGCTCGCGCAGGCCATGGCGGCCGCGCACACGCCGCGTGAGTCGGTGCGGGCCGCCGCGGAGGGGGTGCGGGCGGCGCTGGGGGGCTCCTTCGCGGCGATCTCGGCCTGGGAGCGTGAGCTGGGGCAGCTGAAGGTTCTGGTCAACGTCGGGGAGCTGGCCGAGGGGGAGGAGGAGTTCCCCGGGGACGAGGCGTATCCGGTACACGAGTTCCCGGAGATCGTCGGGTTTCTGCACGAGCAGTGGGCCGGGGGCGGTCAGCCCAACGCGTGGGTCGAGACCGTCGACGGTACGGCGGGCGACGGTCCGTACAACCATCAGCGGGTGGCCGCGCTGCGCCGCAGGGGGCGCGGCTGTTGCGTGGTGGCGCCGATTGTTCTGCACGGGCGGGCGTGGGGTGAGGTGTATGTGGCCCGTACGGCGGGGGGCCGGGTCTTCACGCGCGCGGACGCGGACTTCGCGACCGTGCTGGCCGCGGTGACGGCGGCCGGGATCGCGCAGACCGAGCGGCTGGCGGAGGCGCGCCGCCTGGCGTTCACGGATGCCCTGACGGGGCTCGCCAACCGGCGTGCGGTGGATATGCGGCTCGACGAGGCGCTGGAGCGGCACCGGCGGGACGGTGCGGTGGTGAGCCTGGTGGTGTGTGATCTGAACGGGCTGAAGCGGGTGAACGACTCGTGCGGGCATGCCGTCGGCGATCGGCTGCTGGAACGTTTCGGCTCGGTGCTCTCCCTCTGCGGCGCCATACTGCCGGGCGCCCTCGCGGCCCGGCTCGGCGGTGACGAGTTCTGCCTGCTCACGGTGGGTCCGTCGGCCGACGAGGTGGCCAAGGTGGCCGGTGAGCTGTGCGACCGGGCGGCGGAGCTGGAGCTGGGCGAGGGGGTCGCGGTCGGTGTCGCCTCGACCGGCGATCCGATCGGCCCGGTGCGCTCGGCCCGGCGCCTGTTCCGGCTGGCCGACGCCGCCCAGTACCGGGCGAAGGGCGCCGGTTCCCGGGTGCCGGTGGTGGCGGGCCGGGACGGCGGTACGGACGACCCGGTGATCCGGCTGGCGGACGCCCCCGAACGGGCTTCGTCGACGGAGCGCCGCCGGTTCCGGCGGTGACCGGGGGCCGGCCGCCCGCTTCGACCGGCGGTCGTCGATGGGGCCGCTGCGATCCCAGTGGTGACATCCCGGGATTCAGTCTCTAGGGTGCCTGAATATGGATATGCACACTGTGGTGCTGGGGACGTCCGGCACGACCGCACAGGACGTCATCGCCGTCGCCCGCGGCGCCGCCCGTATCGAGCTGTCCGAGGAGGCCACGGCGGCCGTCGCCGCCGCCCGCGCGGTCATCGACGACCTCGCCGCCAAGCCGGACCCGGTGTACGGCGTCTCCACGGGCTTCGGCGCCCTGGCCGTCCGCCACATCAGCCCGGACCTGCGGGCCCGGCTCCAGCGCAACATCGTGCGCTCGCACGCCGCCGGCATGGGGCCGCGGGTGGAGCGCGAGGTGGTGCGCGCGCTGATGTTCCTGCGCCTGAAGACGCTGGCCTCCGGGCGTACCGGGGTCCGGCCGCTCGTCGTCGGCACCATGGCGGAGATCCTCAACGCCGGGATCACCCCGGTCGTCCACGAGTACGGCTCGCTCGGCTGCTCCGGCGACCTCGCCCCGCTCTCGCACTGCGCGATGACGCTGATGGGCGAGGGCGAGGCGGAGGGCCCGGACGGCGTCGTGCGCCCCGCCGGCGAACTGCTCGCCGAACACGGCATCGCGCCGGTCGAGCTGCGCGAGAAGGAGGGCCTGGCCCTCCTGAACGGCACCGACGGAATGCTCGGCATGCTGGTCATGGCCTGCGCCGACCTGGCCCGCCTGTTCACCACGGCGGACATCACCGCGGCGCTCTCCCTGGAGGCGCTGCTCGGTACGGACAAGGTGCTCGCGCCCGAGCTGCACGCCATCCGCCCGCACCCGGGGCAGGCCGCCTCGGCCGCCAACATGCTCAAGGTCCTGGCCGGTTCGGGACTCACCGGCCATCACCAGGACGACGCGCCGCGCGTCCAGGACGCGTACTCCATCCGCTGTGCCCCGCAGGTCGCGGGCGCGGGCCGGGACACGCTGGAGCACGCGAGGCTGGTCGCGGGCAGGGAGCTGGCCGCCGCCGTCGACAACCCGGTGGTGCTGGAGGACGGCCGGGTCGAGTCGAACGGCAACTTCCACGGCGCGCCGGTCGCGTACGTACTGGACTTCCTCGCCGTCGCCGCGGCCGACCTCGGTTCGATCGCGGAGCGCCGTACGGACCGTCTGCTGGACAAGAACCGTTCGCACGGCCTGCCCGCCTTCCTGGCCGGTGACCCGGGCGTCGACTCGGGCCTGATGATCGCCCAGTACACGCAGGCGGCCCTGGTCAGCGAGATGAAGCGGCTGGCCGCGCCCGCGTCGGTGGACTCCATCCCGTCCTCCGCCATGCAGGAGGACCATGTCTCGATGGGCTGGTCGGCGGCGCGCAAGCTGCGGACGGCCGTGGACAACCTGACCCGGGTGCTGGCCGTCGAGCTGTACGCGGCGACCCGGGCGGTGGAGATGCGCGAGGGCCTGACCCCGGCGCCGGCCACCCGCGCGGTGCTGGACGCGGTGCGGGCCGCGGGTGTCCAGGGGCCGGGGGAGGACCGTTTCCTCGCGCCGGACCTGGAGGCGGCGTACGACTTCGTACGCGGCGGCGGGCTGGTCGAGGCGGTCGAGAAGGTCACCGGCGAGCTGGCCTGACGGCGGATTCCGGGAGTTCGGGGAGTTCCGGGGGCCCGGCCTCCGGGCTCCCGGACCGCGCGGGCCCGGCCGCGTA
The DNA here is from genome assembly GCF_042732265.1 of Streptomyces sp. NPDC059788. Taxonomy (NCBI): domain Bacteria; kingdom Bacillati; phylum Actinomycetota; class Actinomycetes; order Kitasatosporales; family Streptomycetaceae; genus Streptomyces; species Streptomyces sp. NPDC059788. The sequence goes on from NZ_JBHWHY010000085.1 coordinate 24,467, forward strand.
CTCGTGCGCTTCTCCGCGCTTCTTTGCCAGGTCGGAGCGTGGGGCGGTGGATCAGGCCGCGTCGCCGCGCGTGCGGCGGACGGAGAAACCGACCAGCCCGGCGCCGATGCCGAGGAAGACGGCGCCGCCGACGACGTACGGCGTGGTGTCGAAGGCGCCGGTGTCGGCGAGCAGCGTCTCCTGATCGGCGGCGGACGCCTGCCGGACCTCGCCGGGCTGTCCGGCGGTGTGCGGCTGCGTCCCGGGGTCCTGCCGGGCCGGGCGGGGGGCGTCGTGCGTCGTCTGCTCGCCGTGTTCGACGGTGGCGTTCGCGGACGGTACGAACCACAGGGCGAGCAGTACCGATCCCGCGGCTGCGGCGGTCAGCAGTGGTCGACGAGCGGTCACGGGCACGGAAACGATCCCCCTTGTGGGCTCGGCAAATTGACCGTTGACAACAGATGTTAGTGACCGCCGCGGGTCGTGGGGAAGTCAGGAGCCGGTGGTGCTTACGCTCCCAGACATGAGCAATGACGAGACATCACGGTTTGTCCGGCTCCATGTCGAACTGGTCATGGAGGTCGCCGACTCGGACCGGCTGACCGGCGCGGCACTCGACCACATCAACGGTGACCCTTCTCTACCCGAGGAGGAGCGCGGCCATGCGCGGGACACGGTCCAGGGCGATCCGGCGGAGGCGCTGGCGTACCTCGTCGACCCGTTCGACCTGGTCGAGGGCGTGCCGGGGGTGGAACTGACGCAGGCGTCGTGGAGCAGCGAGGAGATCGACTACGACGCCGACGCGGAGTGGGTCCTCGGGCAGGACGCGGAGGACGACGACTTCCCGGAGGAGGACGAGGCGCCCGGGAGGGCCGGGGCGTCCGAGAGGGCCGGAGAAGGGGTGCGGCTGCGCTTCTGAGGCGGCCGTGCCCGGTCGCGTACGGCCGGGCCCCGGCCCCCGGATTCCTGGCGCGCGCCTGCGCCCGATGCCGCGTGACCCCCGGACGACGTCCGTCGCCGGACGGGGGTTGCGTGGCGTTTCCCACAACCGCGCCATGTATGGAACGGACGAAACGGAACAGACGTTCCTGAGGTGTCGGCCGGCAGTATGCGGTGCGGCGCCCGGCTCGGGGGTTTCCGGGTTCGGTAGCAAGGCAATGGAGAATCGTGTGATGACGGACAGCAAGCGTCGCAAGGGCCTGATAGCCACTGCCGCGCTGCTCGGGGGTGTGCTGACACTCGGGGCGTGCGGTGGCGGTGACGGCGGCGACGGGGGCGGCCAGGACAACACGAAGAAGGTCGACGAGGCGGCGGCGAAGGACGCCTCGGAAGCCAAGATCAAGATCGAGCCGAAGAACGGTTCGGCCGACGCGGGCATCAACAGCGCCGCGAAGGTCACCGTCGACAGCGGCAAGCTCACCGACGTCACGATGACCGCCGGTGAGAACAAAAAGCCGGTCGAAGGCACGCTCGCCGCCGACGGCAGCTCCTGGAAGCCGAAGAAGCAGCTGGAGCGCTCGACCAAGTACACGATCACCGCGCACGCCGCCGACTCCGAGGGCCGCAAGGCGGTGGAGCACTCGACCTTCACCACGGTCTCCCCGAAGAACAGCTTCATAGGCAACTACACGCCGGAGGACGGTTCGACCGTCGGCGTCGGTATGCCGGTGTCGGTCAACTTCGACAAGCCGGTGAAGAACAAGAAGGACGTCCAGTCCGCGATCAAGGTGGCGTCCAGCAGCAACCAGGACGTCGTCGGCCACTGGTTCGGCGACCAGCGCCTGGACTTCCGTCCGAAGGACTACTGGAAGCCCAACTCCAAGATCACCATGGATCTGAAGCTGGACGGCGTCGAGGCCGCGCCCGGCGTCAAGGGCGTCCAGAACAAGACGGTGAACTTCCAGATCGGCCGCTCGCAGGTCAGCACCGTCGACGCCAAGACCCACCAGATGACGGTGGTCCGCGACGGCAAGACGATCAAGACCATCCCGATCTCCGCGGGCAGCAAGGACCACCCGACGTACAACGGCAAGATGGTCGTCTCGGAGAAGTACCAGCAGACCCGGATGGACGGCTCCACGGTCGGCTTCACGAACAACGACGGCAAGGGCGAGTACGACATCCCCGACGTACCGCACGCCATGCGCCTGTCCAGCTCCGGCACGTTCCTGCACGGCAACTACTGGGGCAAGGGCATCTTCGGCAACGCCAACACCAGCCACGGCTGCATCGGCCTGGAGGACGTGAAGGGCGCCGGCGACCCGGGCACGGACGGTGCCTGGTTCTACCAGAACTCGCTGATCGGCGATGTCGTCCACATGGTCAACTCCCCGGACAAGACGATCAAGCCGGACAACGGCCTCAACGGCTGGAACATGGACTGGAACGAGTGGGTGGCGGGCAGCGCCGTGAAGTAACCCTTCCCCGGTGCCTTGCTTCTCCGGAGACGTCGAATACGGCAGGCGGGCGGCTCCCTCGGTGACCGAGGG
>NZ_JBHWHY010000086.1:0-26656 GCF_042732265.1 Streptomyces sp. NPDC059788
CCGCCCCGCTGCCGTACGGGCTCCGGCGGGGCCGGGGCCCGCGGCCGGTGCGGTGCTCAGCCGGTGGCGCCGAGCAGTACCGCCCACTTCTCCAGGGCGGGTTCCTCGGACAGGTCGGCGACGGCGACCTCGATGCCGTGGTCGCGGTTCCAGCGGCCGGCCAGGGCCATCAGGCGGACCGAGTCGAGGCCGTAGTCGACGAGGTTCTCGTCGTCGGGGATGTCGGCGGGGTCCTCGCCGAGGACGTCCGCGACGTCGTTGCGCAGCTGCTCCAGGGTCAGTGCCATGGTGGTCAGTTCCCTTCGAGGACGGTGGCCGTGGTGGTGACCACGGCGGCCTTGCCGGCCGCCCAGCGCAGCGCCATCGCGTGGTCGTCGGCGGAGAAGTCGGCCACCGCGTCGGCGACGAGGAACGCCTGGAGGTCGCGCATCCACGCGTCGCAGGCGGTCATCAGCACGCCGATGTGGGCGTAGACGCCGGTGATGATCAGCTGGTCGCGGCCGAGGCCGCGCAGTCGTTCTTCGAGGTCGGTGCGGACGAAGCCGCTGTACTTCCACTTGGTCAGCACGGTGTCGCCGGGGCCGGGGGCGACCGCGTCGGCGATGGCCGCCGCGTGGTCGTCGGCGGGCAGGCCCGGTCCCCAGAAGTCCTGCTGGAGGCCGCGTTCGGCGGGGCTCTGGCCGCCGGGCTGGGCGGTGTAGAGGACCGGGATGCCGAGCCGGGCGGCCTGTTCCTTGAGGGCCGCCACGTTGCGCAGCAGGTCGGTGACGGGGGACGCCTGGGTGTCGTAGGCCGACAGGAAGTAGTTCTGCAGGTCGTGGACGAGCAGGACGGCGCGCGACGGGTCGGCCTTCCAGTCCACGCGGTTCGCGGGCAGGTCGCCGGCGGACGGCATGGGGTAGGGGGCGATGGCGGGCAGGGCCATGGTGCGGTGCGGTCCCTTCAGGACGGTTCGGTGCGGGTGCGGGCGGTCAGGAGGGGTCGGTGGTGCCGGTGGCGGCGGACCGGAGGTCCTTCTTGGAGATCTTGCCGACGCCGGTCTGCGGGAAGGTGTCCACGAACACCACGCGGTCGGGCACCTTGTAGGCGGCGAGGCCGCGGGCGCGGACGAACTTCTTGACCTCGACCGGCTTCACCGGTTCGGCGCCGGAGCGCAGGATGACGTAGGCGCAGGTGCGTTCGCCGAGGTAGGGGTCGGGTTCGGCGACGACGTTGGCGTCGTGGACCGCGGGGTGGGCGAGCAGGTGGTTCTCGACCTCCTCGGCGGCGACCTTCTCGCCGCCGCGGTTGATCTGGTCCTTGGCGCGGCCTTCGACGACGAGGTGGCCGGTGGGGGTGAGCCGGACGACGTCGCCGGTGCGGTAGAAGCCGTCGGGGGTGAAGGAGCGGGCGTTGTGTTCGGGCGCCTTCCAGTAGCCGCGGATGGTGTAGGGGCCGCGGGTGAGGAGGTGGCCGGTCTCGCCGGCGGGCAGGTCGTTGTCGGCGTCGTCGACGACGCGGATCTCGTCGTCCGGGGAGATGGGCCGGCCCTGGGTGGTGACGATGGTTTCCTCGGGGTCGTCCAGCCGGGTGTAGTTCACCAGGCCCTCGGCCATGCCGAAGACCTGCTGGAGGGTGCAGCCGAGGGCGGGCCGCACGCGGCGGGCCGCTTCCTCGCTGAACTTGGCGCCGCCCACCAGCAGCACGTCGAGGCTGCCGAGGTCGTACGGCGTGGCCGGGGCGGCCTCGGTCCAGACGAGCGCGAGCGGGGGTACGAGGCCGGTGAGGGTGACGCGTTCGCGTTCGATGAGCGGGAACGCCACGTCGGGGGTGGGCTGCGGGCACAGGACCACGCGGGCGCCGGCGTACAGGGCGCCGAGGGAGCCGGGCGAGGAGAGCGGGAAGTTGTGGGCGGCGGGCAGTACGCACAGGTAGACGCTGTGTTCGTCGACGCCGCACAGTTCGTTGGAGCCGCGCAGCGAGTAGATGTAGTCGTCGTGGGTGCGCGGGATGAGCTTGGGGACGCCGGTGCTGCCGCCGGAGAGCTGGAGGAAGGCGAGGTCGTCCGGCGCGGGGTCGTCCCAGGCGGCGTCGGCGGGCGGGTCGGCCGGTACGTCCGCGAGCGCCTCGAAGGGGCCCGGGTCGCCGCCGGTGACGAAGACGTGGCACAGGCCGGGGACCTGCTCCCGTACGGTCGTGGCCAGTCGCCGGTAGTCGTAGCCGCCGTGTTCGGCGGCGATGACGTAGGCGGCGGCGCCGGTGAACTCGCAGAAGTAGCCGATCTCGGTCTCGCGGTGGGCGGGCAGCGCGAAGACCGGGAGGGCGCCGATGCGGAAGAGAGCGAAGACGACTTCGAAGAACTCGGCGACGTTGGGGAGCTGGACCACGACGCGGTCGCCGGGGACGATGCCGCGCTCGCGGAGTCCGGCGGCGAGCCGGGTGGCGCGGCGGTCGAGCTCGGCGTAGGTCCAGCGGCGTCCTTCGCCGCCCGGGTCGACGACGGCGATCCGGTCCGGGTGGGCGGTGGCCCGGTCGTGCAGCATCTGCCCGAAGGTCTCGCCGCGCCACCAGCCCGCGGCGCGGTAGCGCTCGGCGAACTCCGCGGGCCACGTGGGCGCGTGGGAGTGGGCGTAGGTGTACTGATCGGTCACAGGTCGGCTCCGACGGCGCTGAGGAAGGTACGGAACTTGGCTCCGGTCTCGGCGGTCTCGGCGCCGGGGTCGGATGCGGCGACGATGCCCGCGCCGGCGTACAGGCGCAAGGCCCGTTCCTCGGCTTCGGCGCAGCGGATGGTCACCACCCATTCGCCGTCGCCGGACGCGTCGCCCCAGCCGACCATGCCGGTGAAGAAGCCGCGGTCGAAGGGTTCGGTGTCGGCGATCACCTGGCGGGCGGTGTCGGTGGGCGTGCCGCACACCGCGGGGGTGGGGTGCAGGGCGCAGGCCAGTTCCAGCGCGGAGGTGTCGGGCGTGGCGAGGGTTCCGGTGACGGTGGTGGACAGGTGCCACATGGTGGCGGTGCGCAGCAGGGTGGGCTGGGCGGGGACGGTCAGGTCCGTGCAGTACGGGGCGAGCGCCCGGTGGACGGCGTCCACGACGACGGCGTGCTCGTGCAGGTCCTTGGCGGACTCCAGCAGGGCGGCGGCCCGGCGGACGTCCTCGGCGAGGTCGTCGCTGCGCGGGGTGGAGCCGGCCAGGGGGTTGGCGACGACCCGGTGGCCGCGGCGCGAGACCAGCAGTTCGGGGCTGGCGCCGAGGAGGGTGCGGCCGGGTGCGGTGGGCAGCGCGAAGGTGTAGCCGGAGGGGTCGCGGCGGGCGAGGCGCTGGAGCATCGCGGGGATGTCGAGCGCTTCGGGGGTGGTGAGTTCGAGGGTGCGGGCCAGGACGACCTTGCTGAACTCGCCGCGCCACATGCGTTCGACCGCGGCGGCCACGCCGGCGCCGTACACCTCGGGGGCCGGTACGGGTCTGATGTCCCAGTGGGCGCCGGCGGGCGGGTCGGCGGGCAGGGCTATCAGCGGGTCGGCGGTCAGCGGCGGCGCGGTCCGGGCGGTGACGGGGACGGCGAGGGCCGCGGGCGCGGTCTGGTCGAAGGGCACGGCGCCGACGACCAGCGGGGTGCTGTGTCCGCTGTCCCGGGCGGCGTCGAGGGTGGCGGCGACGCGCTGGGGCAGGGGGCGTTCGTCGTGCGGGACTTCGCTGTGGGTGCCGTGCGCGAGGATGGTGCGCGTGGGCGTGCCGAGGAAGCGGGCGCCGGGGGTGTAGGCGTCCAGGAGCGCGGTGGTGGCTCCTACGGCGGGGTGGGCCGTCTCGGTGAAGGGGACGTGCGTGGCGACTTCGGGTGCCGTCGGCACGGGGGCTCCAATTCTCGGAAGGCTGCGAGGGTTCCGGGGGGTGTCTGATGCGGGTGGTGGCGCGGAGGGCGTTCGGTGAGCGGTGGTGCGGTGGGGTGTGCGGGCCCGGCGGCCGGTGGGCGGCGGGGCGCCGCGCGGGTCACCGCAGGGTGGCGCCGCCGTCGACGTACAGCTCCTGCATGGTGATGTGCCGGGCGCGGTCGGAGGCGAGGAAGACGACCGCGTCCGCGATGTCCGAGGGGTCGGCGATCCGGCCGAGGGGGATGCCGGTGCGGTACGTCTGCGGGTCTCCGGCGATCACGCGCCGGGGTGCGTCGTCGTCGGTCCACAGGGCGCGTTGCATGGCGGTGTCGGTGGAGCCGGGCGCGACGATGTTGCAGCGCACGCCGCTGCGGGCGAGTTCGAGCCCCAGGCATTTGGTGTACATGGCCGCCGCGGCCTTGGAGGCGGCGTAGGCGGCCATTCCGGTCCGGGGGATGCCGGCGGCGTTGGAGCCGACGGTGACGATGCTTCCGCGGCCGCGTTTGACCATGTGCGGGGCGACGGCGCGGGACGTGTGGAAGACGCCGGTGGTGTTCACGGCGAAGGTGTCGGCCCAGTCCGCGTCGGAGAGCTCGGCGGCGGAGCCGGGGCGCAGGACGCCGGCGACGTTCACCAGGACGGCGATCGGGCCGAGTTCGCGCTCGACGCGTTCGACGGTGGCGTCCACCGCGGTCCGGTCGGTGACGTCCATGGCCTCGGCGGTGATCCGGTCCGCGGTGTCGCTTCCGGGCGGTGGTGCCGCGGGTGCGGTGCGGTCGGTGGCCACGACGTGGGCGCCCTGTCGCGCCAGGGCCTCGGCGACCGCGGCGCCGATGCCCTGCCCGGCGCCGGTCACCAGCGCGATGCGCCCGGTGAATTCGGCGCGGCCCGGTATGTGCTCAGGCATGAGCAACCTCCCCATTTGTTAGGCAAGCCTAACCTAATATAGGACAGGTGCCCAGCCACTCCGCCATTCCGCGCGCACGCAGGGCAAATGGTTAGGCTAGCCTCACCTTATGCAGAAGCAGCGCACGGGTATAGCCGCCCCGTCCCCCGAACGCGGCGCCGAGGGCGGCGGATTGCCGGGCGCGGTGGCGCAAAAGGACGCCCCGCCCCCCGCTGATGACCCGGGCTTTGCCTCCGCGCGGCCCGCGGCGGACCCCGGCCGCGACCGCCCCGCGGGCACCGCGCGCCGCACCGTCGCGCTCGCCGTGGCGGGCTTCGCCGCCGCCGTCCTCGTCCTGGCCGCCGTGTCCCTGTGCGTCGGCGCCGGCGAAGTGGGCGCGAGCGGCGTCCTGGACTATCTGCTCGACCGCGGCGGCGCGCGCAGCGACCCGCGGCTGGCCCTGGTCGTCGGCGACCTGCGGCTGCCCCGTACGCTCACCGCCCTCCTCGTCGGCGGCGCGCTCGGCGTCGCCGGCTGCCTCCTCCAGGCCGTCACCCGCAACCCGCTCGCCGAGACCGGCCTGCTCGGCGTCAACGCCGGGGCCTCGTTCGGTGTCGTCGCGGGCATCGCGCTGCTGGGCCTGGACACCGGGTACGCGTACCTGATCTGCGCGTTCGCCGGCGCGGTGGTCGCCAGCGGCCTGGTGCTGCTCATCGCGGGGCGCCGGGGCGGCGGTTCGCCGATGCGGCTGGTGCTGGCCGGGTCCGCGCTGGGCGCCACCTTCGGCGGGCTCACCAGCGTGATCGTGGTCAACTCGGCGGAGACCTACGACCGGTTCCGGTTCTGGGTGCTCGGTTCGCTGGCCGGGGTCGAGGGCTTCGGCGAACTGGGCAGGCTCACGCCCGTCCTGGTCGCCGGTTTCCTGGTGGCGCTGCTGGTCGCCCGGCCGCTGTCCGCGCTGGCGCTCGGCGACGACCTGGCCCGCAGCCTGGGCCACCGGCCGCCGGTCATCCGGACCGTCGTCGCCGTCGGCGTGACGCTGCTGACCGCGGCAGCGGTGGCGCTGGCCGGTCCGATCTCGTTCCTCGGGCTGCTGGCGGGCTTCCTGGCGCGGGCCATCGCCGGTACCCGGCTCGCCGCCCGGCTGCTGCTGGCCGGGCTGATCGGCGCCGCCGTCCTCGTCCTCGCGGATGTGGCGGCCCGGGTGGTCTCCCGCCCGTTCGAGGCGCCCGTGTCCGTCATCGTGGCGCTGGTCGGCGCGCCCGTCCTCATCGGCATCGTCCGGTCCCGGCAACTCGCTGCGATGGGCATGACCGAGCCGGCCACCGAGGAGCGCGCGGCCGGCAAGGCGGCGCGCGGGGCGCTGCACGCGCTGCGGCAGCGCCTCCCCCGCCGCGGGCCGAAGCCCGGACGGGTGCGCCCCGCCGACACGTTCGTGCTGCGCCGCGGCCCGCTCTCCTTCCTCGTCGCCCGGCGCGCGACGCTCGCGGCGCTGCTGCTGGCGGCGCTGCTCCTGCTGGCCGTGGTGCTGTCCGCGTACGCCGGGCAGAGCGAGATGGGGGTGGCCCGCACCTTCCAAGCGATCTTCGGGGAGGGCGACCGGTTCGATGTGCTGCTCGTGCAGAAGTTCCGGCTCGGCCGCATCGTGGCCGGGCTGGCGGCGGGCGCCGCGCTGGGGCTGGCCGGCTGTCTCACCCAGACGCTGGCCCGCAACCGCCTCGCGACGCCCGAACTGCTCGGCGTCAACGACGGTGCCACCGCCGCCGTCCTGCTGTCCGTCACGCTCAGCGCGACCGGCACGTTCGGCGCCTGGTGGGCGGGACCGCTGGGCGCGCTGGCCGCGGCGGTCGTGGTGACGGTCGTCTCCGGCGGCCTCGGGCAGCGCGGCTACCGCGTCCTGGTCGTGGGCCTGGCGATGTCCGCGCTGGCCTCGGCCGCCACGCAGGTCGTGCTGTCCCGGCGCTCCCTCAACTCCGCGAGTTCGCTGTACGTGTGGACGTCGGGCAGCCTCAACGGGCGCAGCTACGCCGTCGCCGTACCGGTCCTGATCGGTCTGGCCGTCCTGGTCCCCCTGAGCCTCGCGGTCGCCCGCCACCTGGGCGTGCTGCGCTTCGACGACGCCACCGCCTCGTCGCTGGGCGCCGTTCCGGGCCGTACCCGCGCGGTGTGCCTGCTGCTGGCGGTGGCCCTGGCGGGCCTGGCCGTCGGGATCTGCGGGCCGGTCGGCTTCGTGGCGCTGGCTTCGCCGGTCATCGCGTCGCGGCTGGCGGGGCCGCTGCGGGTGCCGCTGGTCGGCACGATGCTGACGGGCGCACTGCTGGTGGTGGCGGCCGACACGGTCGGGCGGATCGTTTTCGCGGGCACGGAGGTGCCGGTGGGCGTCGTGACGACGGTGCTGGGCGGGCCCTTCCTGCTGTGGGTGCTGCTGGGCCGGTCGGCGGCGACACGTGTCTGACGAGCTGCCTGTTCCCGATGCGCCTTGCGTCCCTGATGCGCCTCACATCCCTGACGCTCCTGATACTCCTGACGAGAGGGATACGAAAGTGACCGCTGTCCGAAGCCCGCTGCTGCACGCTCTCGCCGAGGACGTGCGGGCCGGGCGGCCCGGTGCCGAGCGGGAGTTCTGGCACCGCGCCGAGGCGGCCGGGATGCCGCTCGTGGAACCGGACCCGGACGGCGACCCCGGCCACGTCCTCGTCACGTTCGTGTGGCGGGACGACCCGGCGGCCCCGGCCACGGACGTGCTGGCGCTCCTGCACACCGTCACCGACCGGGACCGGCACGCGGGCGACCTGACACCGAATCTGATGTCCCGCATCGAGGGCACCGCGGTGTGGGCGCTCAGCCACCGGCTGCGCTCCGACCACCGCGCCTCGTACCAGTTCCACCCCGGCACCGGGCCGCGCGAGGAGATTCTGCGTACGGACCGCAAGTCGTGGCTGAAGGTGCTGGACAGCGCCGTGCCCGACCCGCTGAACACCTCCCCCGCCCTGCCGTCACGGGACGGCCGCAACGCCGCGTCCGTCCTGGAGCTGCCGGGCGCCCCGGCGCAGCCGTGCACCGGACGCAGGCCCGGCGCGGCACGCGGCACGTCCGTACGCACCGAGGTGGACGGCCGGGACGTGACGGTCCATCTGCCGCCCGGTCACCGCGCCGACGGCGGCCCGTACGCGGTCGCGGTCCTGCTGGACGGCGAGATGTGGGGCCCGGTCCTCGGCGCCGGTGACCTGCTCGACAATCTGCACGCCGACGCCTCCGTACCGCCCACGGTCGCGCTGCTCGTGGACACGATGGGGCGGCGGATGGAAGACCTCAGCTGTAGCGGGGAGTTCGTCGACTGGCTGGCGGACACGCTGCTGCCGTGGGCGGCGGGCACGTACGGGACGGATTCGAGCCCGGAGCGCACCGTCGTGGCGGGCCAGAGCGCGGGCGGCCTGACCGCGGCATTCGCCGCGTTCCGGCGGCCGGACCGGTTCGGTCTGGCGCTCTCGCAGTCCGGCTCGTTCTGGTGGCCGGACGACGACGAGCGCGGCGCCGAGTGGCTGACCCGCCAGTACGCCACGGCCGAACGCCGCCCGGTCCGGCTGCGTCTGGAGGTCGGCCTCCAGGAGTGGATGCTGCTCGCCGAAAACCGCCGCCTGCGCAACGTCCTGCGCGCGCGTGGCTACGACGTGGCGTACGAGGAATTCAACGGCGGCCACGACTACGCGTGCTGGCGCGGGGGGCTGGCTACGGGGCTGGGGGCGTTGCTGTCCTAGCGGGAGTTGCAGGTTCGAATCCTCCGCCGGGGGCACGACGTGTTACACCGCTGACCGGGCTTCTCCTCCAGGGAGGTGCTCTACTCGGCCTCGTCCTGCTGAGCCGCGAGGCCGGCTTCTGCCTTGAGGCGTGAATGGTGTTGACGTTCACGTATTTTCCCGGGGCTGACTTCACGTAATTCCCCAGCCCCGGGTGCCGGTGGCGTCTACGAGGTGTCCCAGCGCCTAGGCGATATTACGGACTCGCCCGCGTGCAGCCGGCGCAGGGCGCCCAGGTCCCGGATCTGGGCGGCGGGCAGTTTCGAGGATGCGAGGAAGGCCGCGGCGCCCGCGTCTCCGCTGATCTCGGGCTCGGATCGGTCTCGGTGCCGGCGATGAGGCTGTCCTTGACGGCGCGGCAGGACGGGGCGCCGACCGTGATTGCTCTTGCGGCCGACCTTGATGTGGACCTGCCGCAGTCTCCGGTCGATGAGCCCGGGGAACCCCCCTCGATCAGCCCGGCTCAGGCGGCCTCCTCATCGGCGGTCCGCTCGGGGTGTTTCCGGATGCCTCCGCCGGCGCCAGGTATTCCCCGACCGTCTTGCGGTCCGCCCCCAGCGACGTGGCAAGCGCGCTCTTCGAGCGGCCCGCGTCCCAGTGGACGTAGATCTCGGTGATGCCGACCACGACGAACGTTCCCCTTGCCATCCGGGATGCCCATCGGCCTGCCGAACCACGGGGCGAGGAACACGGACAGTTCCGCGACGCCCAGGTCCCTTGGTCCCGGACTCCGCGCTCCCCATGGTCGATAAGGAGGCACCGGCATAGAGCATCGCATGAAGCTCAAACCGCTCAAGATGGCGAAAAGCGCTATCGATACCGGATCAACGGGCGGGCTTCTCCCAGGTCAGCGAGTACCGGCGCAGCACATGCCGGCGGTAGCGCACGCCGGGCAGCAGTCGCCGGGCGGCAGCCCGAACCTGCCCGTAACTCATCTGCGGGTCGGCGACCGGCATGCCCTGCGGGCCACGCGCGCGACGCAGCACCTTCGTGATCCGCACGACCGGGGCAGCCGCGATCAACGCCGCCCACTCCGTCACGCTCGCCTCGCGGGCCAGACCGACCACCACCAGCGTGCCGCCAGGCCGCAGCAGCTCACGCATGCGGACGAGGGCCGCCTCGAAGTCCATGTGGTGGATCGTGGTCACCGAGCAGACGAAGTCGTACTCCGCACCGGGAAGCCCCGCGGTGAGGAAGTCTCCCTCGACGAAAGTGAGCTGCGGATGGCCGGCAGCAACCTCGCATGCGCAGGCGATCATGTCCGGCGACTTGTCGATTCCGGTGACGTGTTTCGCCCGTCCGGCGAGCTTCCGGGCCAGCAGCCCGTCCCCGCAGCCAACGTCCAGGGCATTGCCGCATCCCTCGGGAACAGCCCGGAGGATGCCCGGGTGCCGGGCAACGTTGGTGTTCCAGTACGGCTCTGCGGCGGGCTGGCGCATCGGATCATCGTAGACCGGCCCTGGCCCGCCGAGTGCACACCGATGGTTTCGCCGTCCCCATGGAGAGCCGTGATCGCAAGGATGGGGAGTTACGCAGCGCTGATCATGTAGATCGTGGGGAATTGCCTGACCGTCGACTGGCCCAAAACACCAGCGCTTGGACGTGCTCCCGTGTCCACGCACCCGTCAGGCTTGCTCCGGAGAAGCAGAACGCGGGCAGCGCCTCCCAGCGCGTACGCGGCCGCCTCCACGCCTCCACGGCGGCGTTCCACACCTCGGCCATGTGGGCAGCCATCCACTGCACAGCACAGGACAGCACCTCCACGCGCCGGGCGTTCGAGCAGGCTCAAGACACCATGCTGCGCGCCGACCCCGCGGACTACCGACCCGTGTGGATGCTCGCTTTCTACGACCAGGCCGAACTGGACTCCCTGGTCCTGTCGGCATACCTGGCCCTCGGCGACTATCCAGCAGCCGAATACCACGCCCATCGCTGCCTGTCCGCCCTGCGGCCCCACATGGTGCGCTCCCGGGCCATCGCCACCACCCGGCTTGCACACGCACAACTCGCCCAGGGAGCGGCCGACGCGGCCACAGCCGCCGCGATGACCGTCACCGCCAACGCCGCTACCCAGCACGCCCGAGTGGCGCGCATGCTGCAAGAGTTCGGTGCCGCACTGCGCGCCACCGCACCGCGCACCGCCACCGTGCAAACTTGGACCGAGCACGTCGCCACCTGGAGGACCACGGTATGACCACGGCGCCCACCATCGAACTGCGCACCTTCGACACGCTCGACGCCGTCCGCGGTGACCTCCTCGACGTATACGCCGAGGTACGCGCACCCCTCCTCCACCTGCCGAACTACGCGGTCACCGCCTTCGGCGAGCGCCTGGGCCGGCACAGCACCGAGCCGGGGTTCACGGCCGTCCTCGCATACACGAACGGGCAACCCGTCGGCTACGCCTACGCCAACAGCATCGAGCGCGGCGACCGCTACTGGCAGCGCACCAGCCCGGAGCCGGCGGAGAAGTACACCGAGCACCCGACCGTGGCCATGAAGGAGATCGGCGTCCGTCCGGCTTGGCGTAAGACCGGCACCGCTCGCCGCATCCACGACGCACTCATTGCTTGCCGCGACGAGCCGTACGTCACGCTCATGGTCAACCCCGCCGCCGGCGACGGAAAGGTTCATGCGCTCTACGAGTCGTGGGGGTACGCGGACATGGGCGTGAGCCAGCCGTCACCGGCCTCGCCGGTGCTTACCGTGATGGTCCGAGCTAACGGCTGACGTGACGGTCGAACTCGGGCTGGTGAACGGTTGCCCTCCCTGCTCACAAAGGACACAGCATTGTTCGGACGGTGTTGACCTGAGACGGCAGTACCAAGGGGGCATGCACGAACACCCCCGATCACGCATTCCGTCCCTCTTCGAAAGCTGAGCTCCATAGCGCACATGGCCGCGCCCCGGACCCGTACCCGGCCCCGGGGCGCGGTCGTTTCCGCCGCGGCGGGTCAGCCCGCCGCCGGGGCCTGTGCCCCCTCCCCCGCTTCCTCGTCGAGTTCGTCGTCGAACGGCGGCGGCTGCGGCGGTTCCTTCGGCAGCCGCAGCGCGACCAGCGCGCCCACCGCGACCAGCGCGGCCGTCACCCACACCGCGGCCCGGTACGGGCCCGGCCCGGTGCCGCCGGTGCCGTGTCCGCCGATGACGCCCGCGCAGACGGCGATGCCGAGCGCGCCGCCCAGGGTGCGCACGATCTGGAAGAGGCCCATCGCGCGGCCCATGTCGGGCGGTTCGATGTCCTCGAACCCGGCGAGCTGGACGGTGAGCACCGCCGTGCCGAGCACCAGGCCGATGGTGAACATCAGGCCCCGTACGAGCCAGGCGTGGTCCGCTGCGCCCGGTACGGCGAGGGCCGCGAAGACCACGGCGGCGAGCAGCAGCGCGGGCACCGCGAGCCGTCGCGGTCCGATGCGCGGCAGCAGCCGGTCGACGACCTGGGAGGCGAGCATCAGGCCGACCGCCTCCGGGAAGACGCTCAGGCCCGCGTCGAGCGCCGAGGCGCCCAGTGCCGCCTGGTAGAGGAGGGGGAAGACGAACAGGACGCCCATCAGGCCGGCGGCGGTGAGCACGGCGAGCGCGGAGGCCGTGCCGTAGGCCCGGTCCGTCAGCAGCCGCAGCTTCAGCAGCGGTTCCAGTGCGCGGAGCTGGTGGGCGACGGCGGCGGCCAGCAGTACCACGCCGAGCACGGCGGCGACCGCGACGGCGGGCTCCGTCCAGCCGTGGGACGGGCCGAACCCGAGCGCGTACGTGAGCAGTCCGAGGCCCGGGGTGGCGAGCCAGAACCCGGCCCGGTCGAACGGTCCGGGGACGCCCTCGACGTGCTCGCGCAGGCCGATGGCGCCGAGCAGGACGGCGGCCACGCCGATCGGCACGTTCACGAAGAACAGCCAGTGCCAGGACAGGTGCTGGGTCAGGAAGCCGCCGAGCGGGGGGCCGAGCGCGGGCATCAGGGCGGTCGGCACGATCAGGACCTTGCCCAGCCTGGCCCGTTCGTGCGGCGGGAACGCGCGGAACAGCAGGGTCATGCCGACCGGGGTGAGCAGGCCGCCCGCCAGGCCCTGTACCGCCCGCGCCACGACGAGCGCGGGCAGGCCGGGGGCCAGGCCGCAGGCGGCCGAGGCGGCGGTGAAGACGGCGAGCGCGCCGAGGAAGACCCGTTTGGTGCCGTAGCGGTCGCCGAGCCAGCCGGCGGCCGGCAGGGCCAGCGCGAGGGCGACGAGGAAGGCCGTCTCGACGGTGTTGGCCGCGGAGACGGGCTGTCCGAAGTCGCCCGCGATGGTGAACAGGGCGGGGTTGACGATGGTCGAGTCGAGGCCGTTCATGCACATGGCGGCCGTGTAGACGAGGACGACGGCGGTCTTCGGGGACAGCCGGGACGGCCGGGTCCGGGTCGGTGCGGTGGTCACCGGGTCACCCCTCCAGCTCGGTGAGACGGCCGGCGACCACGCGCGCGATGTGCGCGATCGGCTCGGGCAGGGTCATGTCCTTGTGGGAGCACTCGATGTTCGTGTTGTCGACGCGGCCGGTGACGTAGGGGGTCCAGGTGTCGGGGGTGAGGGTGTCGTCGATGGTGTCCACGACGGCCCGGAAGAAGAGCACGTCGCCCCGGAAGACGCGGTGGTCATAGGCGCGTACGAGGTGGTTGGTGTTGAGGTAGACGTCGCCGAGCGCATGAATGGTGTCCGTGGTCAGGGTGGCCAGCGGGCTTCCCTCGCGCTGCAGGACCTCGACCACGTTGGCGGTCGTCAGCGGCTTGCCCTCCAGGCTGTCGGGCCCGTAGCCGCCCATGGTGAGCAGCGACTCGAGCGCTTCGGCCTGGTCGGGTACGGGCAGGCCGCGGAAGCCCTCGGCCGGGTAGGCGTCGAGGATGGCCAGCAGTTCGACCTCGTGTCCCGCGTCCTGGAGATGGGTGGCCATGGCGTGCGCGATGATGCCGCCGGTGGACCAGCCGAGCAGCCGGTACGGGCCTGCGGGCTGCACCTCGCGGACGCGGGTGGCGTAGTGGGCGGCCAGTTCCTCCAGGGTGGCGGGCAGCGGTTCGCCGGCTGTGGCGGCGCCGACGCCCTGGGCCTGGAGGCCGTAGATCGGCACGTCGGCGGGCAGGTTGCGGATGAGTCCGGCGTAGCACCAGCTCAGGCCGCCTGCCGGGTGGACGCAGTGGACGGGGGCGGGGCCGTGGTCCGCGTCGACCGGGGCCGGGCGCAGGGGCAGCAGGACGTCGAGCGGGTCGTCGTGGCGTACGGCGTCCAGCGTGGCGTCGAGGGCCGCGACGGT
This sequence comes from Streptomyces sp. NPDC059788, assembly GCF_042732265.1. Classification (NCBI taxonomy): domain Bacteria; kingdom Bacillati; phylum Actinomycetota; class Actinomycetes; order Kitasatosporales; family Streptomycetaceae; genus Streptomyces; species Streptomyces sp. NPDC059788. The sequence continues at coordinate 13,814 of NZ_JBHWHY010000086.1, forward strand.
CGGTGACTGGAAGACCGTACCGATCGACACCTCCGTGCCGAGTACGGCCTTGACGCGGCCGGCCAGCCGGACCGCGAGCAGGGAGTGCCCGCCCAGGTCGAAGAAGTTGTCCTCGACGCCGACCCGGTCCAGGCCCAGCACCTCGGCGAAGACCGAGCAGAGCAGTTCCTCGCGCGGGGTGCGGGGCGGGCGGCCGGTGGCGGCCGGGCGGTCGGGGGCCGGTAGCGCCTTGCGGTCCAGCTTGCCGTTGTTGGTCAGCGGCAGCCGGTCGAGCAGGACGACGGCGGACGGGACCATGTGGGCGGGGAGTCCGGCGGCGGCGTGCTCGCGCAGCGCGGCGGGGTCGGGGGCCGCGCCGGGAGCGGGCACGGCGTAGCCGACGAGCCGCTTGTCGCCGGGGGTGTCCTCCCGTACGACGACGGCCGTGTCGGCGACGGCGGGGTGCGCGGCGAGCACCGCCTCGATCTCGCCCAGTTCGATGCGGAAGCCGCGCAGCTTGACCTGCTGGTCGGCGCGTCCGAAGTATTCGAGGGCGCCGTCGGCGCGGCGCCGGGCGAGGTCGCCGGAGCGGTACATGCGGCTGCCGCGTTCGCCGAACAGGTGGGCGTACGGGTCGGCGGCGAAGCGGGTGGCGGTCAGCGCCTCGCGGCCCAGGTAGCCGCGGGCCAGGCCCTCGCCCGCGACGTACATCTCGCCGGTGACGCCGGGCGGTACGGGCTGGAGCCGGTCGTCGAGGACGTAGACGCGCAGGTCGGGGATGTTGAGGCCGATGGTGCTGGAGGTGGCGCCGGCGGCGGTGGCGCGGTCGAGCGGGAAGTAGGAGACGTGCACGGTGGTCTCGGTGATGCCGTACATGTTGACCAGGACCGGCGCGTCGTCGGCGTGCCGGTCGTACCAGTCGTCGAGGCGGCCGAGTTCCAGCGCCTCGCCGCCGAACACCACGTAGCGCAGGGACAGTGCCGCCCCGTCGCTCTCCCGGTCGGCGGCGGCGAGCTGGTAGAAGGCGGACGGGGTCTGGTTGAGGACGGTGACCTTCTCGGCGGCCAGCAGCTGCCGGAAGGCGTGCGGGTCGCGGCTGGTCAGGTGGGGTACGACGACGACCTTGCCGCCGTACAGGAGGGCGCCCCACAGTTCCCAGACGGAGAAGTCGAAGGCGTAGGAGTGGAAGAGCGTCCAGGCGTCGTCGGGGCCGAAGCCGAACCAGTGGTCGGTGGCGGTGAACAGCCGGGTGACGTTGTGGTGGGTGACGACGACGCCCTTGGGGCGGCCGGTGGAGCCCGAGGTGTAGATGACGTACGCGGCGTCGTCGGCGCGCAGCGGCCTGGTGCGCTCGGACTGGGCGAGCGGTCCCGCGTCGAATCCGGCCGCCGCGTCGCCGTCCACGGTGATCGGCGGCAGGGTGTGGGCGGGGAGCCGGGGGGCGGTCGCGGTGTCGGTGATCAGGGCGGCCGGGCGGGCGTCGTCGAGCATGTAGGCGAGGCGGTCGGCCGGGTAGTCCGGGTCGAGCGGCAGGTAGGCGGCTCCGGCGAGGGAGACCGCGAGCAGGCCGGTGACCAGGTCGGCGGAGCGGGGCAGGGCGAGCGCCACGATGGAGCCGGGGCCGATGCCGCGGGCGGCGAGCAGGCGGGCCAGGCGGTGGGCGCGGCCGGAGAGTTCGGCGTAGGTGAGGGACTGGCCGTCGCAGGTGACGGCGGTGCGGTCGGGGTGGTTGCGGGCGGCGGCCTCGTAGGCGTCGGGGAGGGTGGTGGCGGGCCGGGCGGCGCGGGGCGCGGCGGGCCCGGTGGGGGTGTTCCACTCGACGAGGGCGCGGTGGCGTTCCCCGGCGCCGAGCAGCGGCAGCAGGCCGAGGGGGGTGTCCGGGGTGTCGGCGGCGGCGGTGAGCAGCCGGGCGAGCCGGTCGGCGAGGGCCTGCACGGTCGGCCGGTCGAAGAGGTCGGTACGGAACTCGAAGAAGCCGCCGATGCCGCCGCCGCGCAGCTCGCCCGCGTTGAGGGTGAGGTCGAACTTGGCCGTGCCGGACGGTACGGCGGTCATCCGGGCGGTGGCCTGCGGGCCCAGCGCGAACGCGGCGTCCGGCACGGACTGCCAGGCCAGCATCGTCTGGAACAGGGGGTGCCGGGCGAGCGAGCGCGGCGGGTTGAGCGCTTCGACGAGGTGGTCGAAGGGCAGCGTGTCGTGTTCGTACGCGGCGAGGGTGGCCGACCGTACCCGCTCCAGGAGCGTGCGGAACGCGGGGTCGCCGGAGGTGTCGGTGCGCAGGACGACGGTGTTGGTGAAGAAGCCGACGAGGGCGGCGGTCGTGTCGTCGGCGCGGCCGGCGACGGGGGTGCCGAGGGGGATGTCGGTGCCGCAGCCGTGCCGGGTCAGGAGGGCGGCCAGGCCGGCCTGCACCGTCATGAAGACGCTGGTGCCGGTGGTCCGGGCGAGGCGCTGGAGGGCGGTGTGGGCCGCCGCGTCGAGGGTGAACGGGACGGTGTCGCCGGCGTGCGAGGCGACCGCGGGGCGCGGTCGGTCGGTGGGCAGGTCGAGCTGGTCGGGCAGCCCGGCGAGGGCCTGCTTCCAGTGCGCGAGCTGGGCGGCGGCGAGCGGGGTGGGCTCGGCGGGCGTGCCGAGCAGCCGCTGCTGGTGGGCGGCGTGGTCGGCGTACTGGAGGGGCAGCGGCGCGAACTCCGGTTGGCGGCCCGCGTGGCGGGCGGTGTAGGCGGTGGCGAGGTCGCGGGCCAGGGGCGTGGTGGAGGCGCCGTCGCCGGCTATGTGGTGCAGCAGGAGAAGCAGCGTGTGGCGGTCCGGTCCGTCGCTGAACAGCGTGACGCGCAGCGGGGGTTCGCCGGCCAGGTCGAAGCAGTGGCGTACGGCGCCGGCGAGGTCTTCGCCGGGCCCGGCGAGATGGACGACCGGCCGCGACATCGGGTCGTCCGGAGCGAGAATCCGCTGGTGGGCCTGCTCCTCCCCGCCACTGTCAGTGGTCGGATATACCGTTCTCAGTGTCTCGTGGCGAGCGCTCAGGTCGCCCAGGGCGAGCTGGAGCGCGCCGCGGTCGACGGGTCCGTCGACGCGCAGCACGAGCGGGATGTTGTAGGTGGGGCTGGGGCCTTCGAGCCGGTGGAGGAACCAGAGCCGCTGCTGGGCGGGCGAGAGGGGGAGGGGTCCGGTGCGAGGTATGCGGGTGACGGGCTGGTCGGCGGGTGCCTGCGCGGTGCCGTCCGCCGGGGCGGCGCGGTGGACGAGCGCGGCGAGCCCGGCCGGGGTGGGGTTGCGGAAGACGTCGGCGGTGCTGACCGGCGCCTGGAAGATCTCCCGAATACGGGCGGCCAGGCGGGCCGCCAGCAGCGAGTGACCGCCCAGGTCGAAGAAACCGGCGTCCGCCGGGGGGCTCGTGTCCAGTGAGAGGAGATCGGCCAGGAGACCGCGGATGATGTCGGTGTGCGGATCGCCGGTGGCGGTGCCGGTGGCGTCCGTACCGTCGAGGCCCTGACCGGTGCCGTCGCCGGTTCGACTGCCGGTGCCGTCGGTGCTGCCGCCGCCGTGGCCGGGGACGCCCGGCTCGGGGTCCGGCAGGGCGCGGTGGTCCAGCTTGTCGTTGGCGGTGCGCGGCAGTTCGGCGAGCAGCGTCACGGTGGCCGGGACCATGTGGGCGGGCAGGGCGGCAGCGAGGTGCGCCCGAAGCACGGCCGGGGTGGGGGTGGGCGGGGCGGGGGCGGGCCCCCCGGGGAGGGGAGAAGCGGAGACCGGGCCGCGCCGGGCGCCCCCGGTCGCCGTGTCGTCCGCCGTCACCGCGCCGTCCGCCGTCACCGCGCCGTCCGCCGTCACCGCGCCGTCCGCCGTCGCCGCGCCGTCCCCGCTCGCCGCGCCGTCCCCGCTCGCCGCGCCGTCCCCGCTCGCCGCGCCGTCCCCGCTCGCCGCGCCGTCCCCGCTCGCCGCGCCGTCCCCGGTCGCCGTGCCGTTTCCGTCGGCCTGTGTCCGCGGCACCGCGTACGCCAGTAGCCGCTTGCCCTGGGGGGTGTCGCGGGCGATCACCGCGGCCTGGGCCACGGACGGGTGCTGGGCCAGGGTGGCCTGGATCTCGCCGAGTTCGATGCGGAAGCCGCGGATCTTGACCTGGTCGTCGCTGCGGCCCAGGAACTCGATCGTGCCGTCCGCCCGGCGCCGTACGAGGTCTCCGGTGCGGTACATCCGGCTGCCGGGTGCGCCGTGCGGCGCGCCGTACGGGTCGGCGACGAAGCGTTCGGCGCTCAGGCCCGGCCGGGCGAGGTAGCCGCGGGCCAGGCAGGCGCCCGCCACGTACAGTTCGCCGGTCACGCCGTCCGGTGTGGGCCGGAGGCAGGAGTCGAGGACGTAGACCCGGGAGCCGCGCACGGGCCGCCCCTCGGGGGCCGCGGCGCCACGCGCGCCGGTGACGCCGCTCGCGCCGGCCCCGCCGACCGCGGGCGCCGTCCAGTAGTACGCGTCGACCGTCGTCTCCGTCGGCCCGTAGAGGTTGACCGCGTGCAGCCCGTCGGTCGCGGTGAGCCGCTCCCACAGCGGTACGGGTACGGCCTCGCCGCCGACGACGATCACCGCCGGGTGGTGCCGCCCGTCGTCCAGCAGTCCTTCGGCCAGCAGGGCTTCGGCGTAGGACGGGGTGACGTCGAGGTAGTCGACGCGGTGTTCGTCCACGTACCGGGCGAGGGCGGCGGGGTCGCGGTACGACGCGTCGTCGAGGAGATGCAGTTCGTGTCCGTGCACCATCCACAGCACCGGGTCCCAGGACGCGTCGAAGGCGAACGACGCGCTGTGCGCGACCCGCAGCCGGTCCCGGCCGGTGCGGGCGACGGCGGGCGCGATGTGGTCGCTGCCGTGCCCGGCGTACAGGTTGGCGAGGGAGGCGTGGGTGACGACGACGCCCTTGGGGCGTCCGGTGGAGCCGGAGGTGTGGATGACGTAGGCGGCGTGGCCGGGCGCGGGCGGCGTGGCGGGCGCGCTGCCGGGCTGTGCGGCGAGCGCCGCCGCGGTGCCGGGGTCGTCCAGCGCGACGACGGGCAGGCCGTGCGGCGGGAGGCCGGCGAGCGTCGCGGCCGTACCGATCACGCAGACGGGACGGGCGTCTTCGAGGACGGACAGCGTCCGGGCCGCCGGGTGGCCGAGGTCGAGGGGCTGGCAGACGCCGCCCGCCTTGAGGACCGCGAACAGGGCCGTGATCATGTCGGTGCCGCGTGGCAGCGCGAGGGCGACGGGCCGTTCCGGGCCCGTGCCCAGGCCGGTGAGCAGGTGGGCGAGCCGGTTGGCGGCGGCGTCGAGTTCCGCGAAGGTCAGGGCGCTCGCGCCGGTGCGGACGGCCACGGCCTGCGGGGTGCGGGCGGCCTGTTCGGCGAGGAAGGCGGGGAGGGTGCGTACGACGGGCGCTTCCGCGCGTCCGGCCGTGACGCGGCGTACGTCGGCGGGGTCCAGCAGGTCGAGGGTGCCCACGGGGCGGTGCGGGTCGCTCAGCAGCAGTTCGGTGAGGCCGTCCAGGTAGCGCAGGAACGATTCCTGGTGCCCGGCGATCTCGTCCTCCGCGTACCGTCCGGCGTGCGCGTCGAGGCTGATGCGCAGCCCGCCGTCCGCGTCGGGCGAGGCGGTGACGGCGAGGTCCTCGACGGGGCCCGCGGCGAGGTTGTGGACGGTGCCGGGCAGGCCCGCGAAGTCGAGGTCGCTGTCGAACGGCTTGATGTTGACCATGGGCCCGGTCAGCGGCGTGCTCGCCGAGGCGAGGGTCAGGTCGCGGCGGATGTCGGCCTGCGGGTAGCGCTGGTGGCGGCGTACCGCGCGGATTTCGAGGACGACGCGGCGCAGCAGTTCGGCGCCGGTGTCCTGGGGGCGTACGGCGATGCGCAGGGGCAGGACGTTGACGGTCATGGCCGGGGTGCGCAGCGCGGCGGGGCCGCGGCGGTTGGTCAGCGGCAGGCCGAGCAGCACGTCCTCGGTTCCGGTGACGCGGTGCAGGTGGCCGGCGGTCGCGGCGATGACCAGTTCGGCCCAGGTCGCCTTGGCGGCTTCGGCGGCGCGGGTGTACCGGTCGAGCGTTTCCGCGGGCAGGTCGGTACGGGTGCGGAGCACGTCGCGGGCGGCGAGGTCGTCGGCGAGCGCGGCGGCGGAGGCGGCAGCGGCGGCGGAGGCGGGCGCCCTGGCCCCGGTACGGGCGGCGGCACCGCTGTCCATGGCGTCTGTCTCCGCGGCACCGGCGTCCGTGGCGCGGCTCTCCCGGCCGGCCGTCCCGCTCGCGAGGGTGACCGGCTCCGGCCGTCCGGCCATCCGTGCGGCCCAGAACTCCCGGTCGGCCGTGTACTGCTCGCTCTCCAGGTACCGCGTCTCGTCCTCGACGAGGTCGCGCAGCGGCGCGAACCGGGTGGCCGGGGGCTCCTGGCCGGTGGCGAGGGCGGTGTAGAGCTCGGCGACGCGGCTGCCGACGAGTTGCAGGGCGTACGCGTCGACGGCGATGTGGTGCACCCGCTGGTACCACCAGTACCGGTCGTCGGCGACGCGGAAGAGCGCCTGGGTGGTGAGCTGTCCGGCCTCGCCGAGGTCGGCGGCCCGGGTGAGGTCGGTGTGCATCCAGTCGCGCGCTGCTTCTTCGGCGGGCCGGTCGGCGCTGCGCAGGTCGATACGGTGCAGCAGCCGTTCCGCGTCGGGCGGTGTGACGTACTGCCGCGGGATGCCGTCCGCCTCGCTCACGCACACGCCGAGCGTTTCGGCCTCGGTGACCGTACGCAGCAGTGCGCGCTCGAACAGCGCCTCGTCCAGGGCGCCCTGGATCTCGACCACGTCAGCCGTGTTGAGCGACGGGCTCTTGGGATTCAGTTGACTCGCGTAAAGGATGCCTGCCTGCGCGGTGAGCAGGGCGAACGTGGCGGGTTCCGCGGGCCGTGGCGAAGGGGTGCCGGGGCGCGACAGTGCCGCGGGGACAGCCTGGTCGACCGGACGCTGATGCATGTGTGTGACAACTCCCAGGGAGAAAACCGACCTTCGCGGACCGGCCGGCAGCCCGCGCGCAAACTTAGGGAAGCCTAAGTTATTTTTACTCTTCTGCGGTGCCGCCGACGGCCTTCGGCACCGGCCACCGAGCCCGAAGAGGAGACGATGACGTCCGCCCCCAGCCCCGCCCCCGGCCCCGCCGCCGGTCCCACCGCCCCGCTCGCCGCCCTCAAGGACGCCGTGCGGCAGCACATCGTGGGTAAAACCGCCGACCTGACCGGCCTCAGCCGCCGCATCCACGGCCACCCGGAGACGGCCTTTGCCGAGCACCGTGCCGCCGCGTGGTGCGCCGGGCTGCTGCGCGAGCACGGCTTCGCCGTGACCGCGCCCGCCCACGGTCTGGACACCGCGTTCGTGGCCACCGCCGGGTCCGGCCCGGTGACGGTGGCGCTCGCCTGCGAGTACGACGCCCTGCCGGACCTCGGCCACGCCTGCGGCCACAACCTGATCGCCGCGGCCGGTGTCGGCGCGGCGCTGGGCCTGGCCGCGTACGCGTCCGAACTCGGCCTGACCGTCCGGGTCGTGGGTACGCCCGCGGAGGAGCGCGGCGCGGGCAAGGCGCTGCTGCTGGACGCCGGTGCGTTCGACGGGGTGGACGCGGCGATGATGGTGCACCCGTGCCCGTTCGAGATGTCCGACTTCCGCTCTTTCGCGCTCGGCACGCTGTCCGTCTCGTACACCGGCCGCACCGCCCACCCCAGCCTCAACCCGCACGAGGGGCGGAACGCGGCCGACGCCCTGACGGTCGCGCAGGTCGCCCTCGGCCTGCTGCGCCAGCAGTTGCCGCCGCAGTGGCGGGTGCACGGCGTCACGACCTCGGCGGGCTCGGCGCCCAACGCGATCCCGGACCGTGCGACGGCCGAGTACGAGATCCGCGCGGAGGCCGCCGGGGATCTGTGCGAGCTGCGGGAGCGCGTGGAGGCGTGCTTCCGGGCCGGTGCGCTGGCGACCGGCTGCGAAGTGACCCTGGAGCGCCCGGAGCCCGACTATCTGGACTTCCGCGGTGATCCCGCGCTGATCGCCCTGTGGGCGGCCAACGCGCGGGTCCTGGGGCGGCCGGAGCCGGTCGAGCGCGGGCCTTTCGCCTGTACGGACATGGGCAACGTGTCCCATGTGGTGCCGTCCATCCACCCCGTGCTGGACATCAGCGGGGGTGCCTGCGGGCCGCACGAGCCGGAGTTCGCCGAGGCGGCCGTCTCACCGGCCGCCGAACAGGCGCTGCTGGACGGGGCGGTGGGGCTGGCGTGGACCGCGGCGGACTTCGCGTACGGCAGGAGGGGCGGCGCGCCCGGCGCGTGACGGAAGGTGCCGGTGGCGCGCCCGGGAAACCCGCGGACGCCACCGGCACCTCACCCGCACGGCGTCGCGGGCCGCCGGGACACCGTCGGCGTCCCGGCGGCCGCGCGGGCCCTCGCCGGTCAGGACCCGGACAGTGCCTTGCTGATGTCGTTCATGACCACGTCACTGGCCAGCGGGCCGCCGCGGGTGGACCACACGGAGCCGTTCACCGTGACCACGTGCCCCTTCTTCACCGCGCCCAGCTCCTTGTAGGCGGGCTTGGTCTGCACGTCCTTGAGGGCCTTCTCGCCGTCGGAGGTCAGGGTGGACAGGAACAGCCAGTCGCCGTCGATCTCGTTGATCTTCTCCAGGCTGAGCGACGGGGCGTGCGCGTTGCCGTCCTTGTTCTGGTTGTCGGGGCGCTTGAGGCCCATCTCCAGGGCGACGCCGCTGGCGAACTGCTTCTTCTCCATCCAGCTGGGCCCGTCCGGGTTCCAGCGGACGATGGAGACGGCGGCGCCCTTGTTCGCGCCCAGCTTCTCGCCGGCCTTCTTGGCGGCCGCCTCGTGGTCGGCGATGACCTTGTTGGCGTCGTTCAGCTTGTTGACGGCGTTGCCGATGCCGCGGAAGGACACCTTCCAGTCGTCGGTGGGCGCCATCGTCACCAGCGTGGCGGGGGTGATCTCGCGCAGCTGCTTGAGCACCTGCTCGTCCTGCATGTCGCCGGCGAGGATCAGGTCGGGCTTGGCCGCGACCACCTTGTCCATGACGGGCTTGAGCAGGCCGCCGACGATGTCGATGCCCTTGACCTTGTCGGCCAGGTAGGCCGGCGGCTTGTCCAGGCCCTGTCCGTTGGTGATGCCCACCGGCTTGATCTTGAGCGCGAGGACGGCGTCCAGGTCCTCCTGGGTCAGCGTCACGACGCGCTGCGGGTGGGCGGGCACCTCGACGACCTTGCCGGTGGCGTCCTTGACCGTACGGGTGCCGGCGGCCGCCGCGTCCTTGCCGTCCTTGTCCTTGGTGTCCGCGCCGGCGTCCGAGCCGCATCCGGTCAGCAGCAGCGCCGCGGCCCCGAGGGCCGCGACGGCCGCGGCCGCGCGGCGTCGGGTGGTGGGAAGTGGACGGCGGGACACGGTCATCGGGGACTCCGGGTTCAATGGGACACGACGTGAGAACGGCGTGCGTACGGCCAACAGGGCAGCCGCACATCCGCCGACAGGCGTTAAGGTTAGCCTTACCTTATGACAAATAGGCAAGAGGTGTGACACCTCTCGCCCCGGGGAAAGGCCGGCCTCAGTGGAACTCCGCGTCGAGCAGCTCACCGCCGGATACGCCGGACACCCGGTCGTCGACCGGGTGGACCTGACGGTCGGCTCGGGCCGGGTGGTGGCGGTGGTGGGCCCCAACGGCTGCGGCAAGTCCACCCTGCTGCGCTGCATGGCCCGCCTCCACGAGCCCGCCTCCGGCCGTGTCCTGGCGGGCGACGCCGACGTGTGGCGGCTCAAGCAGCGGGAGGCGGCCCACCGCATCGCGCTGCTCCCCCAGTCCCCGCAGGCGCCCGAGGCGGTCACCGTGGCCGGCCTCGTACGGTACGGACGCCACCCGCACCAGGGCCTGTTCCGCCAGTGGTCCCACGAGGACGAGCGGGCCGTCACCCGCGCCCTGGAGGCGACCGGCACCACCGGCCTCGCCGACCGCCGCCTCGACCAGCTCTCCGGCGGCCAGCGCCAGCGCTGCTGGCTGGCGATGGCCCTCGCCCAGGAAACCCCCGTCGTCCTGCTCGACGAGCCGACCAGCGCCCTCGACATCGGCCACGCCGTGGAGGTGCTCGACCTGGTGCGCGAGGTCGCGGCGGGCGGGCGCACCATCGTCATGGTCGTGCACGACCTCGCGGCGGCGGCCCGCTACGCCGACACCGTGGTCGCGATGCGCGCGGGCCGGGTGGTCGCCGCGGGCCCGCCGCGCGAGATCATCGACGCCGCGCTCGTGAAGGAGCTGTACGGCGTCGACGCGGAGATCCTCGCCGCGCCTTCGGACGGCTCGCCGGTGGTCGTCCCGACGGCCCGCGCGGCGTCGGAGCCCGTACGGAACTGACGGCCGCCGCCACAAGGACAGGGCGGGCGCACGGCCGTGACCGCGCGCCCGCCCTGTGAAGTACCCGTCACCTCTGGCGCCTTGAAGGCACCTCAGGACACGAGCTTCTCCAGGTCGGCCGCCACCTGCCCGATGTCCGGCAGGGCCAGGCTGGCGAGCTGCGCCCGCCGGATGCGGGCCGCGATGTCCCGGTCGTCCAGGATCTCCTGGCACGCGGCGGCCACGGCCTCCGGCGCGGTGTCGGTCAGGTGCCGGCCGAGGCCCAGCTCCTGCACCCGCTGGGCGTTGAGGGGCTGGTCGCCGAAGTTCGGCAGGACCGCCATGGGCGTGCCCGTGCGCACCGCTTCACGGACGCTGTTGTAGCCGCCGTGGGTGACGAACAGGTCGGCGCATTCCAGCAGCAGCGGCTGCGCGAGCCGGTCCGTCAGGTGGACGTGCGGGGCGGGCTCGACACCGGCCGGCTCGATGCCGGCGGTCGCCACCACGGCCGTGCAGTCCAGCCGGGAGAGGCCCGCGACGATCGTCGCCAGCAGCTGGGCCGGGTCGGTCATCCCCACCGGCAGCGGGGCGTCCTTGGGCAGCAGCTCGCGGAACATGGGCAGCGCGGTGCCGACCGCGGCGAACACCAGCGGCCGGTCGGTGGGCAGTTCGGCGACCCACTCGGGCAGGCCGGCGGTGCGGTCCACCACGGTGGTCTGGCGGTAGGCCAGGACGTTCGCGGGGAACCGGGCGAAGGAGTACTCGGCGGGCAGGTAGTCGAAGCGGCCGTACGGGTAGAGCGAGGCGGGCGACTCCTGCGTGGGCAGTCCGAGCCGCTCGCGCAGCCGGTTCAGGTCCGGCAGCAGGACCGCCGGGTCGAGGATGTTGACCGTGCCCGCGGGGATGGGCAGTTGGGGAATGCCCAGCCGTTCGGCGAGCAGGCAGGCGCCGACGTCCATGCCGTCCCGGATGATGACGTCCGGGCGCACGGTACGGGCCAGTTCGGCCAGCGCCTGGTGGCTCTCGACCGCCATGTCGCCGGTGAGCCGTTCGAGCAGGATGCGCAGATGCGCATCGTCGGCGGAGCCGTCGCCCGGTGCGGCGTCCGATCCGTCCGACTGTGCCTGCGCCTCGGCGGTGTCCTGCGCCGCTGCGCCGAAGTCTATCCGCGGCAGGCAGGTCTCGACCCGGACGGCGTCGGCGGCGAAGACGGGCGCCACATCGGTCGTCGTGGCCACCGTGACGTCGTGCCCGGCTCCGGCCAGCGCGCGGGCCAGGGGCAGCAGAGCTCTGCCGTGCGACGGTGAGCCGGTGGCGGTGCACAGGACGCGCATGGGTTCCTCTTCTCTGGGCAGGGGGGAGGTTCGATCACCGTAGGAAGCGCCGAAATGGCGTGTCAAAGCAAGGTGACGACATCCGGCGACATTGAGTCATCCGGCATGAAAGGGCCCCCGGGCGGGCAGTGCCGGGCCCACGGTCCGCCGCGGAGGGCGCCGGGCCGCGGTCCGGGTGCGCGCAAGATGCGATCAGCGGCCGCCCGCCACACGATGGGACCACGCAGGCGCTGCGGCGCACGCCCGGCAGGAAGGCGGACATCCGACGTGGAGCACATCGACGACCGTTCGGCGCCGCCCGGCGACGCGGGCGCGGCCGGGGCCGCCTCCCCGGTCGAGGCCGCCCGCTCGTGCCTGACCTCCTCCGCCGTCTGTCTGATGTCGCCGGCCTCGGTGCGGGAGCAGCTGGGCGCGGACGAGGACGGCTGGGCGCGCTTCGCCGCGCACTGGGACGAGCTGGGCGAGGACCGGTACGCGGCCGAGCGCGGCACCCGCAGGCTGCGCCGCTACGGCCGGTTCTCGCTCACCCCGGCGACCGGGGAGCTGGTACGGCTGCCCCATGAGCCGTTCATACAGCCGACGGACACCAACCCGCTGTACGAGACGGTGGACCGGCACTTCGAGCCGCTGACCGACGCGTTCGTCGCCGACCCGCTGCTGCGTCCGCTGTTCGACCTGCTGGGGCAGGCGGCCGCCGTGCTGGACGACGCGGGGCGCTGGATCGTGAAGGTGCATCCGTTCCGGGTCGTCGCGACGGCCGACGACGAGGGGGACCCCACCCCGGAGGGCCGTCACAAGGACGGTGTGACGCTGGTTTCCTCACTGCTCGTCAACCGGGACAACGCGGTCGGCGGCCAGAGCAGCGTCTACACACACGACGGGCGGGAGCTGCTGTCCACCACCCTGCACCGGCCCGGCAGTCTGCTGCTGTCGGACGACCGGGACTCGCTGCACTGCGTCTCCCCGATCCGGCCCATGGACATGACGCAGCCCGCCTACCGCGACGTGCTGGTGACCACCCTCACCGCCGCGTGACGGCTGCTGCCGGGCGCTCCCGGGCGCCGGGCGGCCGCCACGGTGGTCCCGTCGCAGAGCGGCGTGGGGGGGGGCGCCCCCCGGGGCCCCCCCCCGCCGCGCCCGCGGCGGCCCGCGGGCCCGCGCGAACGCA
>NZ_JBHWHY010000087.1:0-25419 GCF_042732265.1 Streptomyces sp. NPDC059788
GCCGAGACCCGCGAGGTGCTCATCCGCTCCCTGGCCATGCTCCGCAACAAGCACGCCGACCTGCCCGCACGCAAGCACGGCAACCCGCCCCAGTAGGCCGCGGGCCGTCAACGGCCGGACCCCGACCGGACCTTTCGCAGACCGGAGAAACGACGTGAGCATTCCCGTGCAGACCAGCCCCATCCGCGTGGAGAAGGGCGACGCCAGCGAGGAAGAGCTGGCGGCGCTGACCGCCGTCCTGCTCGCCCGTGCCGCCCACCGGCCGGACGCCACCGTGCCGGGCCGCCGGCACGCCACCGCCGCCCGCTGGCGCCGCCTGGAGCGCCAGTCCGGTTTCCGCAGCGCCGGCAGCTGGCAGCGCTGAGCACATCCGTCACACCGGGCCCGGTACTCGTCACGAGTACCGGGCCCGGGTGCTTTCTTCGCGGACCGCACCCCGTTGCTGCGACGGCCGAAACAAGGCGTAGGTTCGCACCGACTCCGGGGCCGGGAGCTGTCCAAACCGTGATCCCCGTGCTGACATGCGCTCGTCATCGCGCTACCGGCGTCCCCGTACCAAGCCCGGGAGCGCACCGCAGCACGACCGGAAGGAAAGCCCATGTTCCGCACAATGGGTGTCGGTGCCGCCGCGGCATCGCTGCTGGTCCTCGCCGGGTCGGCGTCCCCCGCCTCCGCTCAGGCCTCGCCCCGGTACGGCGAAGAGGCGCCGCCGACCGGCCAGATCACCATCACGGTCGCCACCGTCAACGGCTCGGGCTGCCGGCCCGGCAGCGCCGCGGTGGCCGTCGCGCCCGACAACACCGCGTTCACCGTGACGTACAGCGAATACCTCGCCCAGGCGGGCAAGGACAGCAGACCCACGGACTCCCGCAAGAACTGCCAGATCGCGCTGAACGTCCACGTCCCCCAGGGCTTCACCTACGCCATCGCCCGCGCCGACTACCGCGGCTACGCCCAGCTCGCGCCCGGCGCCGTCGGACTGGAACAGGCGGGCTACTACTTCCAGGGCAGCGCCCAGACGGCCCGCAAGAGCCACCGCTTCGCCGGTCCGTACGACAACAACTGGCAGAGCCAGGACGACACCGAGATCGACGCGCTGGTCTACGCCCCCTGCGGCGAGAAGCGCTACTTCAACATCAACACCGAGCTGCGGGTGGACGCCAAGGGCTCCGACCCCAAGCTGACCAGCTTCATGGCGATGGACTCCACCGACGGCAGCATCAACACCAAGTACCACTTCGCGTGGAAGCAGTGCCCCAAGGCCTAGGCGCCGCGGGCACGGCGGCTGTCTGAAGGGTTCGCGTACGGCGATGGTCCCGCGTACACCGGTGTACGCGGGACCATCGCCGTACGGAGGTCAGGTACGGACCGCCGTCGGCTCGGCGGGGGGCGCTCCGGCGGGGGCCGCCGCGGCCGGGGGCGCGGCCGCCGGGGGCGCGGTGGTGTCCGCGGCGGGCCCCTCCGGGAGCTTCAGGTACAGCGTCAGGGCGGCGGACAGGACGTACAGCGCGGCGAAGACGATGACCACCCCGGCCGGGCCGAGCGGGGTGAGGAAGACGCTGACGATGGCCGGGCCGACGAAGGCCGCGCCGCCCGCGCCCAGGTTCAGGAGCGCCATCGCGCCGCCCTTGTTGTCCGGCGCGAGGGCCGGGATCAGGGCGGAGATGGGGACGAATCCGGCCAGGGTGATGCCGTACAGCATCCCCATGATGATCGCCACGGTGTAGTTGCCGCCGACCGCCTTCGGCACGAAGTAGAGGGTGAGCGTGGTGACCGCGCAGCCGAGCCCGCCGAACGAGGCGATGGTCCGCCGCCAGCCGATCCGGTCGCCGATCATGCCGAAGAGCAGGTTGCACAGCACGTTGGTGCCGTAGATGACGGCCAGCAGGGTCAGCCAGCGGCCCTCCCCGAAGCCCAGCTCCTTGCCGAAGAAGGTGGGCAGGAAGACCAGGAAGCCGAACTCCGGCGCCGTGTTGATGATGCGCACGACACAGCCGACGGCGACCTTCGGGTGCGTCCAGGCGATGGACAGGCTGGACAGCAGCGACTGCACCGGCCGCACCTCCGGCGGCGCGAGCCGGGCGAAGCCGGTGCGCTCGCGGACGCCGAGCAGACAGCAGGCGCCGCCCAGGACGATGATGCCGAGCGCCACCCACAGGGTGCCGAACTGGCCGAACCAGGGGTTGGTGACACCGGCCACGAGCGAGCCGAGGGTCGGCAGGCCGCCGGTGAAGGCGACGTAGAACCAGCCGACCGCGGTGCCCATCCGGGCAGTCGGCGCGGTCGCGGTGATCCACACCAGGAAGCCGAAGGCGAAGAGCGGGTAGCCGAAGCCGCGCAGGCCGTAGAAGACCAGCATCAGGGGGTAGTTCTGCGGGCCGAGGGCGAAGACGAGGAAGAGCACGTCGAAGACGACCCAGACGGCCAGGCCCAGCTGCATGACGCGGCGCGGGCCCCACAGGTCGGACAGGGCGCCGGAGAGCCAGGACGCGAGCATCACGGTCACGCCGTACGCGGTGATCACGTAGGAGGCGTGCACCTCGGTACCGGCGCCGTGCCCGGCCATGTACGGGGCGATGAAACCCGACTCGACGCCGTCGCCCACCATGAACAGCAGCACGCCGAGATAGCCGAGGACCAGGGGCCGCGGAATGCCGAGCCGGTCGGGGAGCGAGAGCTTCGGTGGGGCCATGGCCTGCCTCCGTGCGGTACGTGTGGTGCGCCGGTGCGGTCGTGGGGTGCGACGCGGACGGCCGAGCGATGTGATGTGAGCAGCATGAATCCTGTGAACTTCACATGCAAGGTGTGATGCTGGGTTTTCTTCGGCTCCTTTCTCGCAACTTGAGACGCGATTTACGCCAGGAGGGGTGACGGATATGTGATCTGGGTGTTAAATCCAACAGGGACGAAACAAAGGAGTGAGCCCGATGACCACCACCCCCGCCGCCGGCCTCGGCCACGACCCCGGGACCTTCCGTGAGGACTGGCTGGAGGGACTGGCCGACGCCTACGCCCGCACCGTCCGCCGGGTCCCGGACGCGTACGGGGTCGTCGGGCGCCACGCGCCGCGCCCCGGCAAGGTCGCGGTCGTCATCGGTGGCGGCTCCGGCCACTACCCCGCGTTCGCCGGACTGGTCGGCCCCGGCCTCGCCGACGCGGCGGCCGTCGGCGACGTCTTCGCCAGCCCCAGCGCCGAACAGGTCTACCGCACCGCGCGCGCCGCGGACGGCGGCGCCGGCGTCCTCTTCAGCTACGGCAACTACGCCGGCGACGTCATGCACTTCGGGCTCGCCGCCCGCCGCCTGGCCGCCGAAGGCGTCGACGTCCGTACGGTCCTGGTCACCGACGACGTGGCCAGCGGCCCGCCGCCGGTCGAGGGCCAGGAGATCGACCCGTCCCGCGACCGGCGCGGGGTGGCCGGCGACTTCTTCGTCTTCAAGGTGGCGGGCGCCGCCGCCGAACGCGGCGACGATCTGGCGGGCGTGGCGCGGGCCGCCGAACACGCCAACGCGATGACGCGGACCTTCGGCGCCGCGTTCGCCGGCTGTACGCTCCCGGGCGCCGGCGAGCCGCTGTTCACCGTCGACGCCGGAACGACCGAACTCGGCATGGGCATACACGGCGAACCCGGCCTGCGCACCACCCGCCACCTCACCGCGGCCGAACTCGCCGACGAACTCGTCGACAACCTCCTCCAGGAACTCCCGGAGCCGCCCGCCGGGAACGACGGGCGGGTCGCCGTCCTCCTCAACGGCCTGGGCCGCACCAAGTACGAGGAGATGTTCGTCGTCTACCGGCAGGTCAACCGCCGCCTGCGCGCCGCCGGACTGCGCCCGCACCGCCCCGAGGTCGGCGAGTTCGTCACGTCCTTCGACATGGCGGGCGTCTCCCTGTCCGTCATGGTCCTCGACGACGAACTGGCCGCCCTCTACGACGCGCCCTGCGACACCCCCGCCTTCCGCAGCCTCCCCGGCGACCACGCGGACGCCGACGACCTGCGGCCCGCCGCCTCCGTACCGGACGCCGCCGCGTCCACGGCCACGCCCCGGCCCGCCCCCTCGGCCGCCGACCTCCCCGCCACCGCCGCCCTCCAGGCCGCCCTGGACCTGATAGCGGCCAACGAGGACGAACTCGGACGGCTGGACGCCGTCGCCGGGGACGGCGACCACGGCATCGGCATCGTCCGGGGCCTGCGCGCCGCCGTCGGCGCGGCCCGCGCGGCCGAACCGGGGCCGGCCGCGTCCCCCCGCTCGGCGGGCGCCGCGCTGCTCGCCGCCGGGCTCGCCCTGGCCGACGCCTCGGGCGGCGCGTCCGGCGCCCTGTACGGCACGCTGCTGGCCGAGACCGGCGCCGTACTCGCCAAGGCCGACGTTCACTCCACCGCCCTGTTCGCGGACGCCGCCGAGGCGGCGCAGCGGGCCGTATCCGAGCTGGGCGGCGCGCGGGTGGGCGACAAGACCATGCTCGACGCGCTGGAGCCGTTCCGGGCCGAACTCCGCGCCCGCGCGGGCGAACCCCTGCCCGGCGCCTGGAAGGCGGCCGCCCAGTCCGCGACCCGTGCCGCGTCCGCCACCGCGGACCTCACCCCCGGCCGGGGCCGCGCCGCCCGCATGGGCCCCCTCGGCCACGGCCACCCGGACCCCGGAGCGGTGTCGCTGTCGCTCCTGCTCACCGCGGTCGCCGCATACCTGAACGGCTAGCAAGGAGCCCGGCCCCCGGCCGGGCAGCGCGAAGCCCCCGCACCGAGGAGTGCGGGGGCTTCGCGCTGTCACGAGCTAGCGGAGGCGGGCCATGAGGGCGTGTTCGACCAGGGTGATGAGGGCGCTCTTGGCTTCGCTGCGGTGGCGGGCGTCGGTGACGATGATGGGTGCGTCGGGGCCGATCTGGAGGGCTTCGCGTACTTCGTCGGGGGTGTAGGGCTGGTGTCCGTCGAAGCCGTTGAGGGCGATGACGAAGGGCAGGCCGCTGTTTTCGAAGTAGTCGACGGCGGGGAAGCAGTCGGCGAGGCGGCGGGTGTCGACCAGGACGACGGCGCCGATGGCGCCGCGTACGAGGTCGTCCCACATGAACCAGAAGCGGTCCTGTCCGGGGGTGCCGAAGAGGTACAGGATCAGGTCCTGGTCCAGGGTGATGCGGCCGAAGTCCATCGCCACGGTCGTCGTGGTCTTGTCCGGGGCGTGCGTGAGGTCGTCGATGCCGGCCGACGCCGAGGTCATCACGGCTTCGGTGCGCAGCGGGTTGATCTCTGAGACGGCCCCGACGAACGTGGTCTTGCCCACGCCGAAGCCGCCCGCCACCACGATCTTCGCGGAGGTGGTGGAGCGGGCTGCACCGCTAGAGCTTGCGAAGTCCACTGAGCACCCTTTCGAGCAGTGTCACATCTGGCTGTCCGCCGGCGGTCTCGTCCCCGCCGGGCTGATGAATGGCGACGAGTCCGGCCTCGGCCAGGTCGGCGACGAGGATTCGGGCGACGCCGAGGGGGATGGAGAGGAGGGCCGAGATCTCGGCCACTGACTTGATCTCGCGGCAGAGGTGGCAGATGCGCTGGTGCTCCGGCAGTTGGCCCTGCAGCCTGGCGGGGTCGGCGGTCGTGCTGACCAGCGCCTCGATGGCGAGCTGGTAGCGCGGCCGGGTCCGGCCCCCGGTCATCGCGTACGGGCGCACGAGCGGGTTGTGCGCGCCTCCGGTGGGAGCCGAAGGCGCGGGCGCGCGCCGCTGGGGCTGCACCGGCTGGATGCGGGGCGCCCTTGGCTGTTCGTACGCCGACGGCTCGTACGGCTGCCGGGAGTCGTACGGCTGCCGCTGCTGGTACGGCTGCCCCGGCTGCGGCGGCTGTGGTGGCCGCTGCTGCCGGCGGGTCGGCGCGGAAGGGAAGTTGAAGCGGTTGTGCCGGTGCTCGCCCTGGGGCTCGGACTGCTGTCCGGGACCGTACGGGTATCCGCTCGGGGGCGTTGCCACGTCTCCTCCTTCAACTTGCCAATCTGACGCCGGTCGCGCCACCGCACCCTATGGCGCGGTGGCGGGAAACGCACTGCCTGTCTGCTAGTTGAGAAGACTGCCCTGCAGTTCCGCGCGCAGGTCGGGCGTCAGCACGGTGCCCGCGCGGTCGACCAGCAGGGCCATCTCGTAACCGACGAGGCCGATGTCGCACTCGGGGTGCGCCAGTACGGCCAGCGACGATCCGTCGGAGACGGACATGATGAAGAGGAAGCCGCGCTCCATCTCCACCACGGTCTGATTGACGCTCCCGCCTTCGAAGATGCGGGAGGCGCCGGAGGTCAGCGAGGTGAGGCCGGAGGCCACCGCCGCCAACTGATCGGCTCTGTCCCGAGGGAAGCCCTCGGACATGGCGAGGAGGAGACCGTCCGCGGAGACCACGACCGTGTGGGACACACCGGGGGTGTTGTCCACGAAGTTGGTGATCAACCAGTTCAGGTTCTGCGCCGCCTGGCTCATCGGGCTCACACTAACGCTCCTGATCGTAGGTGCTGCCGGGGCCGAAGCCCTGTTGGTCATTCTGGGGGACCTCCGAGTGGTCCGTGCCCACGTTGCGTCCCTGCTGGACGCCGCGCCGCAGGTTGCTCAGCCGGCCGCGGACGTCCTCCGGAGCGCGGGAGACCTGCGGGCCGCCCTGCGGGCTCTGCTCCGCCGTGCCCTCGACCAGGTTGGCCTTGGGCACCCGTCGGGGCAGACCGGAGGAGGTGACTCCGCCCGCCTTCGGCTCGCGCAGCCGCTCCGCCCGCTGCCAGCGCTCGTCGTTGGCCGAGCGCCACTCGGAGTCGTCCGTACCGGGCTCCGGCGCGTTCCCTTGCGGGGCGGCCGCCGGTTCCTCCTGGGCACGGGGCCTGGAGGACGCCTCCTCGAACGGCTGCCACTGCTGCTGCGGAGCCTGCGGCCGGCCGGCTGCTCCGCGGCGCGGAAGGCCGGCGTCGGTCAGCGACGACGGGTCGTTCGGGGTGGGGTCCGGTCGGTCGAATGCTACGCGGTCCGGACCGTCCGCGGGAGCGGGCCGCTGATTCCGGTCGGATTCCGTTTCCTGGCCGAAGTAGCCGCCCGAGGCTCCGTTTTCGGGCCAGTTGTCCTGCTGGGGCGGCTCGTACGGGGCGTACGGCTGCTGGCCGGCGGTCTCGCCGTAACCGACTTCGGCAAGTCCCTGGGCCTGCGGCGAACCGTCGCCGTAGGTGCCCTGCGCCGGTTCCGCATATGTCTGGTCCGGGTAGTTCCAGGTCCCGGAGCCGGGCTGCTGCGCCGGGTCCTGGAACAGCGGCGCCGAGGGGTCCTGGTACGGGCCGGGCGCGGGGTGGTGCGGCTGGGCGCCCGGGCCGCCGGCCTGCGCCTCCAGTGCCGCACGGCGCTCCTCGCGCATCAGCGAGCGGTTGACCGGGTCGAGCTGCGCGGCGGCGCCGGGCAGGCCGTAGCCGTGGTCCTCGAAGCCGAGTTCGGCGGCGGAGCGGCCGTCGTTCTCGTACGCCCCCTGCTGGTGCTCGGGCACGATGCGGGAGACCGTGAAGTCGTCGCCGTAGCCCTCCTCGCCGCCACCGCCGTGCGTGATGGGTTCGGGGAGCATGACCAGGGACGTGGTGCCGGCCTGCTCGCCGGAGGGGCGCAGCTGGACGCGGATGCCGTGCCGGTCGGCCAGCCGGCCGACCACGAACAGGCCCATGCGCTGGGAGACCGAGGCGTCCACGGTCGGCGGGTTGGCCAGCTTGTGGTTGATGTCCGCGAAGTCCTCGGGGGTCAGCCCGATGCCCTTGTCGTGGATCTCGATCATCACGCGGCCGTCCGGCAGCCGGGTGGCGGCGACCCGCACCTTGGTCTGCGGCGAGGAGAACGTGGTGGCGTTCTCCAGCAGCTCGGAGAGCAGGTGCACGAGGTCGGTCACGGCGGTGCCGTGGATGTCGCCGTCCGGCACGCCGGACAGCTCTATTCGCTCGTACGCCTCGACCTCGGACGTCGCCGCGCGCAGCACGTCGATCAGCGGCACCGGCTGGTTCCAGCGGCGGCCCGGCTCCTCGCCCGCGAGGATGAGGAGGTTCTCGCCGTTGCGCCTCATACGGGTGGCCAGGTGGTCCATCCGGAAGAGGCTCTCCAGCTGGTCCGGGTCGGCCTCGTTGTTCTCCAGCTCGGTGATCAGGGTCAGCTGACGTTCGATCAGGCCCTGGTTGCGCTGCGAGAGGTTGGTGAAGATCGCGTTGACGTTGCCCCGGAGCAGCGCCTGCTCGGCGGCGAGCCGGACGGCCTCGCGGTGCACCTGGTCGAAGGCGCGGGCGACCTCGCCGATCTCGTCGGTGGTGTGGATCGGGATGGGCTGTACGCGGGTGTCGACGCGGCCCGGGTCCGTACGGGAGAGCTGGTCGACCAGGGTCGGCAGCCGCTGCTCGGCGATGCCGAAGGCCGCGGTGCGCAGCCGGCTCATGTTGCGGCTCATCCGGCGCGCCATCATGCCGGCCACCAGGAAGGCGACGCCCAGCGCGGCGATCACGATCGCGGAGTCGGTGAAGGTGGACCGGCGGGCGTCCGAGGAGATCTCGGCCGCCTCGTCGACCGCCTTGTCCGCGAGGTCCTTCTCGATGGCGCGGTACATCTCGAACTTGCCGGTGGCCGCGGTGAACCAGGTCTGCGGGGTGATGCCCTGCGCGGCGAGCTGCTGCGGCGAGGCGCCGGAGCCGATGGCGGCGGCCATCGCGTCGAAGGACGGCGACGTCCCGCTCCGCTTCTTGAGCTTGGCGGTGTCGTCCTTGAGCCGCTGCACGTCCTCGGGGGTACCGCCGGAGGTGTACTCGCCGATCGCGATGTTCTCCAGGTACTTGTACGAGGCGAACGAGGTCAGCTGCTTCTTGTGCTCCTGGCCGCCCTGCGGGGAGGCCGGGTCGACCAGCAGGTGCGTACCGATGGAACGGGTCAGCGACTCGGCGGCCTTGGCCAGCGAGACGGCGTAGACGGTACGGCCGTAGGAGGTGATGTTGCCGGTGCCCAGGCCCAGTTCGTTGGCGAACTCCATCAGCGGGTGCTGGATGGCGACGTAGCCCTCTTCGGTGCGCACGCCGGCCAGCTGCGGTGTGTACGCGGCCTCGCGGAGCTTCTTCAGGCCGGGCTCGGCCTTCTCGAAGGCGGCGAGCCGGCGCTGGAGGCCCTTCTTGTCGGGCATCTCCTCGACCGCGGCGTGGAAAGCCCCGGCCGCGGTGTCGGTGGCCCCGCGGGCCTCGCGCACCGCCGGGTCGTCGCGCTTGCCGGCGAGCAGCGGCTCGGCGGTGCGGTCGCGCTCGTCGATGATGGCGTGGCTGTAGGCGGCCGCGGCGCGCACCAGCTTCGCGGTGGCCTCCGCGTCCTGGGCCTCCTGCCAGGTCTCGACGGAGCTGTTCACGCGCAGGCCGCCGAAGACCAGGGCGACGAGGACGGGGATGAGCAGGATCGCGTTGAGCCGGGTGGCCACCCGCCAGTTGCGGGGGGAGAACCGCCCGCCGCTCACGGGGACGGTGGCGACCGGGCTTTCGGGCGTGCCGCCGGCCGGTGCCGCACTGTGCGACGGCGGCGTGAAGTTGCCCCGCCGCGCTTCCTGCGGCTCGGGGTCCGACTTGCTTCGCCTCACTCGACCAACAACCTCTCGGCGCCGGCACCGCACCCTTTTGCGCTGTGCCGTTTTCTTCAGGGCGTTACTACTCCGGAGTTCAGCGAATTTCAGCACGTCAGGACCGCGCGTTC
Source organism: Streptomyces sp. NPDC059788 (assembly GCF_042732265.1). NCBI lineage: Bacteria > Bacillati > Actinomycetota > Actinomycetes > Kitasatosporales > Streptomycetaceae > Streptomyces > Streptomyces sp. NPDC059788. The sequence continues at coordinate 9,703 of NZ_JBHWHY010000087.1, forward strand.
CAAACACTGAGCAAAGGTGGAGCAACTCGCTGAGCACGTCACATAAAAGGGGCGTTAAGGGCGAGGAGCGGCAAAAGGCGAGAGAAATGTGCGCACAGCGGAGCCGCGTGTGCGCGCCGGGTGTCGGCGGCGGAGGAATTCTCTGTCGAAACGTTATGAACGTGACCGGCGGCGTGGCCAAGGACACAGATCCACTGACGGCGTACGGGAACCGCCGCCCGCCCGCGACCTTTCCGGCGCCCGTCGGCGCCGGACCGGTCCATCATTGCCCGGGGCAACTTACTTTCGGGCAGGGGGACGTGAAAAGGTCACTTCAGGCGGGCCATGAGGGCGTGTTCGACCAGGGTGATGAGGGCGCTCTTGGCTTCGCTGCGGTGGCGGGCGTCGGTGACGATGATGGGTGCGTCGGGGCCGATCTGGAGGGCTTCGCGTACTTCGTCGGGGGTGTAGGGCTGGTGTCCGTCGAAGCCGTTGAGGGCGATGACGAAGGGCAGGCCGCTGTTTTCGAAGTAGTCGACGGCGGGGAAGCAGTCGGCGAGGCGGCGGGTGTCGACCAGGACGACGGCGCCGATGGCGCCGCGTACGAGGTCGTCCCACATGAACCAGAAGCGGTCCTGTCCGGGGGTACCGAAGAGGTACAGGATCAGGTCCTGGTCCAGGGTGATGCGGCCGAAGTCCATCGCCACCGTGGTGGTGGTCTTGTCCTGGACGTGGCTCAGGTCGTCGATCCCCGCCGAGGCGGAGGTCATCACGGCCTCCGTACGCAGCGGGTTGATCTCCGAGACGGCCCCGACGAACGTGGTCTTGCCCACGCCGAAGCCGCCCGCCACCACGATCTTCGCGGACGTGGTGGAGCCGCCGCCCTGACCGGCGGCCGGCCCGGTGCCGTTAGAGCTTGCGAAGTCCACTGAGCACCCTTTCCAGCAGCGTCACGTCGGGCGTACCGCCGGCCTCGGTGCTGCCACCCGGCTGGTGGATCGCCACCATACCGGCCTCCGCCAGGTCCGCGACCAGAATCCGGGCCACTCCCAGCGGGATGTGCAGCAGCGCCGAGACCTCGGCGACCGACTTCACCTCGCGGGTCAGGTGACAGATGCGCTGGTGCTCCGGCAGCAGGCCGGGCAGCTGGGACGGGTCGGCGGTCGTGCTGACCAGCGCCTCGATGGCGAGCTGGTAGCGCGGCCGGGTCCGTCCCCCGGTCATGGCGTACGGGCGGACCAGCGGCTGGTCACCTTCGCCCCCGTACGGCGCTTGGCTGTAGGCGCCGTACGGGCCGGGCGAGGCAGGTGGCGGGGTCATGGGGTCCTCCGGACGGGACAACTGACTGTCGTCGGGTTGGGCCGGTGGGGGGTGCGGCACGGTGGGCGGTGGGTCGGGTCGTGACGTTCGGCGGGACTCAGTGCAGCAGGCTGCCCTGGAGTTCGGCGCGCAGGTCGGGCGTCAGCACGGTGCCCGCGCGGTCGACCAGCAGGGCCATCTCGTAACCGACGAGGCCGATGTCGCACTCGGGGTGCGCCAGTACGGCCAGCGACGATCCGTCGGAGACGGACATGATGAAGAGGAAGCCGCGCTCCATCTCCACCACGGTCTGATTGACCGTGCCGCCCTCGAAGATGCGCGAGGCACCCGAGGTCAGCGAGGTCAGGCCCGACGCCACCGCGGCCAGTTGGTCGGCACGGTCGCGCGGGAAACCCTCGGACATGGCGAGGAGCAGTCCGTCCGCGGAGACCACCACCGTGTGGGACACCCCGGGGGTGTTGTCCACGAAGTTGGTGATCAACCAGTTCAGATTCTGCGCCGCCTGGCTCATCGGACTCAACTAACGCTCCTGCTGGTGAGTGGGGTCGACAACGCCGTGGTTGCCGGTGGAGGCGTTCTCCTCGGCCCGGTAACGGCCTTGCTGGATACCCCGACGAAGGTTGGTCAGACGGCCGCGTACGTCGTCGGGCGCACGCGAGACCTGCGGACCGGTCTGGTGGGACTGCTGCTGCGCGGTGCCGGCGACCAGGTTGGCGCGCGGCACACGGCGGGGCAGTCCGGAAGTGGTGACGCCGCCCGCGGCGGGCTGGCGGATCTGCTCCGCCTGCCGCCAGCGCTCGTCGTTGGGCGAGGCGCGCCACTGGCCCTGCGCACCGCCGTCGGCGTCGCCGAGGAGGCCGGCGCCGGACGTGCCGCCGGAGGCGGCGCCGGTCGCGGCGCCCGGGTCGCGGCGCGGCAGCGGCGGAGCCTCGGAGTGCTCCGCCGACGGGCTCGCGGGCTCGTCGGCCGCCTGCTGCGGTACGGAGGCACCGGACGCCGGCTGGCTGAACCAGTTCGACTCGATCGTGTCGAAGATCGGCGTACGGCCGTCACCGGGGCCCGAGGGCGAACCGCCGCCGAGCAGATCGCCGGAGCCGCCCTCCGGGCGCTGCCGCTCCTGCGGCGGCACGGGGAACTCGCCGGTGCCCTGCCGCGGCCCGTCCTGCAGGTCGGCGGGCAGGGTGAACTCGCCGGTGGTGTCGGCGCCCTGCCGCGGCGTGCCGGCGCCGAAGGCGCTGCCGCCCTCGAAGGCGCCACCCGCGTTGGCGTCGAACCCGTTGTTCTCGTAGGTGCTGCCGTACTCGGCGAAAGCGTCGCGCTCGGCGCCCGGACGGGCGAACTGCCCGGTGTCCTGCTGCGGCTCGCCGCGCAGGTCGGCGGGGAGCGCGTACTCACCGGTGGCCCGGTCGCCGTGCTGCGGCGCGCCGCCACCGAAGGCGGCCGGCTGTGCGAACTCGCCGGTGTCACCCGGGCCGCGGCCCGTGCGCGCACCGTCCGCGCCGGGCGGCGGGGCGTCGAAGTCGGGACGGGCGAACTCCGCCGTGTCACCGGGGCCGCCGGCCGCCGGGCGGGCGAAGCCACCGGTCGTCTCCGGCTCCTCGTGTCCGCGCGGCCGGTCCTGCGCCTGGCGGGGCGTCATCGGCCAGTCGTCCGAGGCACCGCGCTCGCGGCGGGCGCCCCAGCTGGTGGTGCCGGGCTGCGACGTACCGTCGGCGGCGTCCGCGCCACCGGGCAGCTCGGCCGCCGGGCCGCGCTGCGGAAGCTGCGGGCGCTCGTCACGGCGCGGGGCGCCCGTCGGGGGCGCGACCGTCGGCATCTGCGACGTGTCGTCCGCGCCCGCGTTCGCACCGGCCGGCGCGCCGCGGGTCGGCAGCGCCGGACGCCCGTCGTCCATCTGGCCTGTGTTGGGGGTGCTCTTCGCGGGGCCCGCGGGCGCGCCGCCCGTACGGCCGCCCGGCGCGCCGAACGCACCGGCACCCGGCCCGCCCTGGCCACCGGGAATGCCCGGACCACCGCGGCCCGGCAGCGCCGGACGGGCACCGCCCGCACCGACCTGGCCGCGCGGCTGAAGACCGGCGAGGCGGTTGGCCGAGGCGTTCGGGGTGTTCGGAACGCCCTCGCCGGCTCCGGCGCCCGGCCCGCCCTTGCCGCCCGGCTGCGGCTTCTTGCCGCCCTGGGCGACGTCGACCGGCAGCATGACCAGCGCCGTCGTACCGCCCGAGTCGGACGGCCGCAGCTGGATACGGATGCCGTGCCGCAGCGACAGGCGGCCGACCACGAACAGACCCATGCGGCGGGAGACCGAGACGTCCACCGTCGGCGGGCTGGCCAGCCGCTCGTTGATCGCGGACAGGTCCTCGGGCGACAGGCCGATACCGGTGTCGTGGATCTCGACCAGCACGCGGCCGTCGGGCAGCGCGTGACCGGTGACCTTGACCTTGGTCTGGGGGGAGGAGAAGGAGGTCGCGTTCTCCAGCAGCTCGGCGAGCAGGTGGACGAGGTCGTTGACGACCCGGCCCGCGACCTCGGTCTGCGGTACGGCGGTCAGTTCGATGCGCTCGTACTGCTCCACCTCGGAGGCCGCGGCGCGCAGCACGTCGACCAGCGGCACCGGGCGCGTCCAGCGGCGGCCCGGCTCCTCGCCCGCGAGGACGAGGAGGTTCTCACCGTTACGGCGCATACGGGTCGCGAGGTGGTCCAGCTTGAACAGCGAGGACAGCTGGTCCGGGTCGGCCTCGCGGGACTCCAGTTCGGAGATGAGCGAGAGCTGCCGCTGGATGAGGCCCTGGCTGCGGCGCGAGAGGTTGGTGAACATCGCGTTGACGTTGCCCCGCAGCAGCGCCTGCTCGGACGCCAGCCGGACGGCTTCGCGGTGCACGTCGTCGAAGGCCGCGGCCACCTTGCCGATCTCGTCACGGCTGTGCACGCCGACCGACTCCACGGACGTGTCCACGTCCTGCGGGTCCGCCTCGGACAGCTGCTTGACCAGCTCGGGCAGGCGCTCCTGGGAGACCTTCTGCGCGGTGTCCTGCAGACGGCGCAGCGAACGCACCATGGACCGGGAGACGACGAACGCGCCGACCAGCGAGATGCCCAGGACGAGCAGGATCAGCGCACCGTTGAGGATCGCCTCCTGCGTCGCCTCGTTGCGCAGCTCGCGGGACTTCTGCTCCATCTGCGAGAGCAGCGAGCTCTCGATACGGCCCATCTCGTCGATCTTGACGGTGTCGGTGTCGTACCAGTCGAGGTACTTGTAGTCCTCGCTGTGGATACCGCCGTCGCTGGCGAACGCCCGGTGCGCGAAGGCGACGGCCGCCTTGATGTCGTCGTTGTTGCCGTCCAGGCCCTTGGTCAGGTCGGTGGCGCCGGTGTAGATCTGCGAGAAGCGGTCGCGGGCCGCCTTCTCGTTGTCCTCGGCGGTACGGCCGGCCAGCCGGTCGTTGGCGGACAGCTGCGGGCTGCCCTTGTGCGCGAGGCCGGCACTGACCAGCGCGCGCTGCATCGACGCGTATTCCTTGGCGGAGGAGAACGCCGCCAGCGCACGGGTGCTGCGGATCATCTCCGGGTTGCTGGTCGCCTGCGCCATGTCCTGGGAGAGCGCGAGCAGCGAGGTGATGAGCTGGTTGTAGCTGCTGACCGTACGGGCGGCGTTGTCGCCGTCCTTGTACGCGTTGTTGCGGATCTCGTTGAGGGTGTTGAGCTGACGGCCGATGTCCAGCAGGGTCGCCTGCACGCCGGACATCGTCGGGTCGTCGCGCTGGACGTCGCCGGTGGCCTTGTTGAACGCCTGCTTGGCCCGGTCGGTCGTCTGACGCGGGGCGACGACGCTGGCGTCGTCCTTGACGTTGCCGGTGCCGGCGATCGGGCCCGCCGACTTGTCCCGCTCCGTCTGGAGCGCGTCGGCCAGCTCGGTGGCCTGCCGCGTCATCTCGGTGAGGAGCTGCATCTTGTCGAGCTGGTCGATGTTCTCCAGCGAGGTGGAGATCCGCATGCCGCCCAGCGTGGTCGCGGCGATGACGGGGAGCGCCAGCAGGGAGACCAGGCGGGTGCTGATGCGCCAGTTGCGCATGGCTATTCGAGCGCCCGGGCCGCTCGGCTCCTTGGCGCCCTTCGACGGCTTGGGCGCGGCGCCGTCGGCGGAGTCACCGCCGATCGCCGGGCCGTTGCCCGGGCCATGCTGGGGCGAGGCGGCGCGGTCGCTTCCGCCGCGCAGCTCCGGGTCCGCCGCAGCTTCCCCTTGGCCCTGGCGGGCCTGGGGAGACCCCATGCCATCCCTCTTGAAACGTCCCTGCACTAGCGTCGCAACCTCTGGACCAGGCGTCCCTCCGCGCGAACGGCGGGACGGTTGTCGAGTCGTAGGGGACCGGGGCCCCCGTTTGGCGGTCGTGAGTGACCGGCGAGCTGCCCCCTCTGGCCGAGAGAGCGGCACCACCGCGCGGCGCTTCGCTGCGCCCCCTGCGCGCCGTCCTGCTGATAGCTGCGGCGGTCCGTGGAATTCCAGCACAGTGCCGGATCTCCAACAAGAGCGGTGCCGCCCTCTGTGACGTACGTGACGCAATGTACGGAACACGTCACAATACGTAGAGAGCGGCGCCGCCGATAACGGACTTATGTCCGCGAGTCGCTCACGGGCGCCTCCTGTCCCAGGTGCGGTGATCGGGAGCGGAACATGGCCTTCAATCCAGCAATGTCCGTTTCGCCCCTGGATGTTGATCATGGGAAATGCGGCATTTGTCACACACTTCGTGAGGAAACTCACAGCCGCCCGCCCGACTTTCCCGAAGCGGCGCGGGGAATAGCGCGCATAGCCTGACGCTTTACACAGTTGCCCGAAATGACAAGGCCGCAATCCTGCGCGTGCGGGAAAACGGCCGCGGTCCCCGACGTTCCTACGCGAGGCATGAGCAGTGAAGACCACGATGATGTTCCGCAACATAGCCAACCCGCGGCGCACCACCCTCGCCCATCTCAAGGATGCCGACGAGCTCCAGGGCGCCGCGGCCCAGACGCCGGAGCACGCCGTCGAGCTGCCCACCCAGACCGCCAACCCGCGCCGCACCGTCCTGATGGACGCCCCCGCGCCGCAGACCGTCCCCGCGCAGGCCGCCGCGCCGGACACGGCCGTCTGACTAAGGGGAATCGGGCCGGCCGCGGCCCCGCGATAGCCTGGAGTGTCAACTCCGGCCAGTGATCTATGAGGGGCAGCGGCAACCCGTGCGCATCGCCAGATTCTCCATCGACGGCAACGTCGGCTTCGGCGTCCTCGACGGCGACGACATCGACGTCATCAAGGGACACCCTTTCGCGGAATTCGAGCGCTCGGGTCACAAGGTCCCCTTCGACAAGGTCCGCCTGCTGCCCCCGGTCCTGCCCAACAAGGTCGTCGCGGTCGGCCGCAACTACGCCGAACACGCGCGCGAGCTGGGCAACGAGGTCCCCGACGCGCCGGTCACCTTCTTCAAGCCCTCCACCTCGGTGGTCGGCCCCGGTGACCCCGTCGTCTACCCCTCCTTCTCCCAGGAGGTCCACCACGAGGCGGAGCTCGCCGTCGTCATCGGCCGCATGTGCCGCGAGGTCCCGCGCGAGCGCGTCAAGGACGTCGTCCTCGGCTACACCTGCGCCAACGACATCACCGCCCGCGACGTGCAAAAGCGCGAGGCGCAGTGGGCGCGGGCCAAGGGCTTCGACACCTCCTGCCCGCTCGGCCCCTGGGTCGAGACCGAGCTGGACCCCGGCGACCTGACGATCATGTGCACCGTCAACGGCGAGCAACGCCAGCTCGGCCGCACGAGCGAGATGGTCCGCTCCGTCGAGGACCTGATCGTGCACATCACCGAGGCGATGACGCTGCTCCCCGGCGACGTCGTCCTCACGGGCACCCCGGCCGGGGTCGGCCCCCTCCAGGACGGCGACGAGGTCGCCGTCCACATCGAAGGCATCGGCACTCTCACCAACAAGGTGATCAAGCGTGGCTAACGCGACCCCCGTCCGCGTCCGTTTCTGTCCCTCCCCGACCGGCAACCCCCACGTGGGCCTGGTCCGCACCGCCCTGTTCAACTGGGCCTACGCCCGGCACACCCAGGGCACCATGGTCTTCCGCATCGAGGACACCGACGCGGCCCGCGACTCCGAGGAGTCCTACAACCAGCTGCTCGACTCGATGCGCTGGCTGGGCCTGGACTGGGACGAGGGCCCCGAGGTCGGCGGCCCCCACGAGCCGTACCGCCAGTCGCAGCGCATGGACCTCTACAAGGAGATCGCGCAGAAGCTGCAGGACGCCGGCCACGCCTACAAGTGCTACTGCTCCACCGAAGAGCTGGACGCCCGCCGCGAGGCCGCCCGCGCCGCCGGCAAGCCCTCCGGCTACGACGGCAAGTGCCGGGCCCTGACGGCCGACGAGATCACCGCGTACGAGGCCGAGGGCCGTGAGCCGATCGTCCGCTTCCGGATGCCGGACGAGCCGATCACCTTCACCGACCTGGTCCGCGGCGAACTGACCTTCACCCCGGAGAACGTCCCGGACTACGGCATCCTCCGCGCCAACGGCGCGCCGCTGTACACCCTGGTCAACCCGGTCGACGACGCCCTGATGGAGATCACCCACGTCCTGCGCGGCGAGGACCTGCTCTCCTCCACCCCCCGGCAGGTGGCCCTCTACCAGGCCCTGATCGAACTGGGCGTCGCCAAGTACGTCCCCTTCTTCGGCCACCTCCCCTACGTCATGGGCGAGGGCAACAAGAAGCTCTCCAAGCGCGACCCGCAGGCGTCCCTCAACCTCTACCGCGAGCGCGGCTTCCTCCCCGAGGGCCTGCTCAACTACCTCTCCCTCCTCGGCTGGTCCTTCTCCGCCGACCAGGACGTCTTCTCCATCGAGGAGATGGTCGCGGCCTTCGACATCGCCGACGTCAACGCCAACCCGGCCCGCTTCGACCTGAAGAAGGCCGAGGCGATCAACGCCGACCACATCCGCCGCCTGGACCCGAAGGCCTTCGCCGAGGCCTGCCGCCCCTGGCTCCAGGCCCCCCACGCCAACTGGGACCCGGCCGACTTCGACGAGGCGGCCTGGCAGGCCATCGCCCCCCACGCGCAGACCCGCCTGACGGTCCTCTCCGACATCACCGCCAACGTCGACTTCCTCTTCCGCAAGGAGCCGGTCGAGGACGAGGCGTCCTGGACCAAGGCGATGAAGGGCGACCCGGTGGCCCTGCTCACCACCGCCCGCGAGAAGCTGTCCGGCGCCGACTGGTCCAGCCCCGACTCCCTCAAGGAAGCCGTCCTGGCCGCCGGCGAGGCCCACGGCCTCAAGCTCGGCAAGGCCCAGGCCCCGGTCCGCGTAGCCGTCACCGGCCGCACGGTCGGCCTCCCGCTCTTCGAGTCCCTGGAGATCCTGGGCCAGGAGCGCACACTGGCCCGCATCGACGCGGCACTGACGAAGCTGGGCGCGTAACGCGAAGGCTTTACGTCGTACGGCGAAGGGGCGGCCACCGGGTTTCGGTGGGCGCCCCTTCGGCGTGGGGGGCCGGGTCACGCGGCCACGAGATCGATGACGTTGATCACGACGTGCGTGTTGGACACCACGTACAGGATGAAGCCTCCCTCGAACGTGGCTGACCAGCTGTCATCCCGGTGACTTTTGGCGGGCGCGCCGAACGGATTCAGGCTGAGCCGTTTCTCCAGCTCCTCCAAGGAGGCCCGTTGCGCGGTGCCCAGGGCCGCCTTGCACCGCGCGGCGCGATCCGCGTACCTGATGACATAAGCGGTCATGGGCACCTGCCGACGTCGATCGGATTGTTCTCGGCGTCGTACGCGTTGCCCTCGGCGTCCCAGAAGACCATGCCTTCCGTGTCCCCCTCCGCCAGGCGCTTGGCCATCTGCTCCACCTGATCCAGGTAGCCGGGCGTCGCGCACGCGCAAGCGAAGGGGAACCACTTGTCGACGACCCGGTCCAGTTCCGCCCGATCGAATTCCGCCGCCGCGCTGAGCCAGTCCTGCTCGAAGTATTGGAGCCAGTCCGGCCGCCGCTGCAACGCCGTACGAATGGCGTCCGGAGTCCTCTCACAGGCGTCCCGATCCACTTCGATCTCTCTGTCCATGGCCGGCGACCTCCGGTACGTGTAGGCAGGGCGGGACCCACGGTAGGCGGCGGTGGGGCACGCATCCAGGAGATCCTGGCTTCCGTGCCCCGACGGACGCATCGTGACCGGCGACGGTCGAATCGGTCCGTCCGGCCCGGCCCTCATGACCCCGGCCAGACAACACTCCCGAGGCTCCCCGGCCGCATCGACACGAACCGGGCCGCCCCCTCCGGCGCGGCCACCGCCATCCGGAAGCCGCCCTCCGTGGCGGCGACATCCGCCCGTCCGTCCTCGTAGGCGAGCCCCCAGGCGGCGACCCGAGCGTCCCGCATGCCGCAGATACCGAACTCCTCGACGACGGCGAAGAGGCGGGGCGCGGTGGCGTCGACCAGTTCCTGGACCTCTTGGGCGAAGCCGTCGGGTGGGTCGGGGAGGGGCGGGGGTGGGGATACGGTGGCCATGTGAAGTCTCCTGGCTGTGGGCGAAGTTGATCTGCTGGTGGCGAGGAGACTAGGGCAAGTGTTGGTATGCAGCCCAGCGTTTTGCTGGATCGCATATCACTACCACTCGTGTGAGTGAAAGGGCGGCAGGCGTGGCTCGTGCGAAGGTTCCGCCGACGGTCAGACAGCGACGTCTGGGAGCTGAGCTGCGCCGTCTCCGCGAGCACGCAGACCTGTCCGCGACGCGCGCCGGAGAGCTGTTCGGTGCCCCGCAATCACGCATCAGCAACATCGAGGCGGGTAGCTACGCAGTCAGCGCGGACCGCGTCAGGGCGTTGGCCCGGCTCTACGAATGCTCGGACGATGCCCTCATCCAGGCGCTGGCCGCGATGACCGGTGGCCGTACGCGGGGTTGGTGGGAGGAGTACCGCGAAATCCTGCCGTCTGACGCGCTGGACCTGGCCGAGCTGGAACATCACGCGTGTGCCCTACGAATCGCCTCGGTGATCCACATCCCCGGGCTGTTGCAGACCAGGGACCACGCTCGTGTGGTCATCGGCGACGTGGTGCCGCATCTGACTCCCGACGAGATCGAACACCGGGTTTCCCACCGCCTCAAGCGCCAGGGTGTGGTCCACGGGAGGTCAGCAACCCCGCTGATGGCGATCATCCACGAAGCTGCCTTGCACATAGGGTTCGGAGGTCCCGCTGTCGCGCGGGAACAGCTTCAGTATCTCGTCGACCGGAGCGAGGACCCGCACGTGGACGTGCGGGTAATCCCATTCGGGACGGGCGCTTTCCCCGGAGCGGGGCACGGCATCGTCCAGTTCGTCGGCGACATCCCCAACCTGGACACGATTCAGCTCGACACCGACCATGGCTCCCTCTTCATCGATGGAGAGGCGCATGTCACGAAGTACCGCACCGTCCTGGACCGAATGGAGTCCCGGGCGCTCAAGCCGTCTCAGTCGCGGGATCTGATCCTGCGGGTGAAGAACGAGTTGTGAAGGAGCGAGACCCAGCATGACCCGTCTGACCTGGCAGAAGTCGACCTTCAGTGGAGAGGCTGCCAACTGCGTGAACATCGCCGCCGCGCCCGACGGCACCGCACTTCTCCGAGAGAGCGACGCTCCGGAGACGATCCTGTCGGCCAGTCGTGCCGGGCTGGCCGCGTTCCTGGCGGCGATCAAGGAGAGCGGCGTGGGACGAACTGTGAGGGGGTGAAGCCCGTTATGTTCCGCCTGGTCTGGCAGAAGTCTTCGTACAGCAATGCGGGCGCGAACTGCGTGAACATCGCTGCCGTACCTGACGGCACCGTACGTCTGCGGGAAAGCGACGATCCACAGGTGACCCTCTCGACCTCCCGCCAGGGGCTGGCCGGGTTGGTTGATGCGCTCAAGGGAGAGCGAGACCCAGCACGTGCAGCCTTCTGGCAGAAGTCCTCGTACAGCAACGAGGGTGCGAACTGCCTGAACGTCGCCGCCGCATCCGACGGCGCCCTCCACATCCGCGAGAGCGACGCCCCGGAGGCGATCCTGTCGGCCACCCCGGACGGCCTCGCCGCGTTCCTCGCCGCGATCAAAGGCCACGGGGCCCGTCCGCCCGTACGTAACCCCTGAGCACGCGCGGGGCCCGGCGCGCCGAACCTCCGACCGCCGGCCCCCCACGTCACCTTCGGCGCGCCGGCGCGCCTCAGCACACCTCGACGCGCTTGTACTTGCCCCACTCGCTGTGGTGGCGGTAGCTGGCGCCGTTCTTCAAGCTGTGGCAGTCGAACGGGCCGAACGAGCCGACCACGCGGACGCGCATCGTCCTGCCGCAGGTGTTCTGGACGCGCGCCTCCCAGTAGCGGCCCACCACCGTGAAGACGTTGCGCTTCACGCATGCGGGCGCCGTTCCGTTCGCGGATGCCGGTGCGGCGGTCACCAGGCTGCTGAGGCCCAGGCCGGTCACGGCCAGGCCCACTGCGGCGGCACGCTTCATGTCGATCACTGTGTCGATCACTCCCCGTTGGATTCCGGCCGGGGGCGCGAAGGGCGCCCCCGGCAGGGCGACAGCATGCCATCGCCTTGACGTGGGCAGGGCAAAAACTCCGGCACTCGCGCGGCCGGCCCAGGTACCGTCGGTTTCATGACCATCGAGGCCGTCCTCTGGGACGTGGACGACACCCTCTTCGACTACACGGGGTCGGACCGCGCGGGCGCGCTGCGCCACATCGAGGCCGAGGGGTTGCTCGGCGGGTATCCGGACGCCGAGTGCGCGCTCGGGCGGTGGCGGGAGTGCATGGAAGTTGCCTTCGGGCGCTTCCTCTCGGGGGAGCTGGGGTTTCTGGAGCATCGCAGGGAGCGGGCGCGGACCTTCCTCGGGGAGGCGTTGAGTGATGACGAGGCCGATGCCTGGTTCGGACGGTATGTCGCGCTCTACGAGGCGGCCTGGACGCTGTTTCCGGATTCCGTGCAGGCGCTGACGGACCTGGCGCCGCTGGCCCGGCAGGGCGTGTTGTCGAACTCGTCCGTCCGTAATCAGGAGCGCAAGCTGCGGGCGCTGGGCATACGCGATCACTTCGAGGTGGTGCTGTGTGCCGACGGGGTGGGACACGCGAAACCGGCGGCGGAGGCGTTCTTGGCGGCCTGTGACGCCATGGAACTGGCGCCCGAGCGGGTCGTCTACGTCGGGGACAAGCTGGACGTGGACGCGATCGGCGCGCGCGACGCCGGGCTGGGCGCCGTGTGGGTGGACCGGGTCGGCGCGGAGGCGGAGACGCCGGAGGAGGACGTGCCGGACGGGGTGGCGCGGATCGGGAGCCTCGCCGAGCTGCCCGGGCTGGTGCGCGGCCTTATCGGTTTTGGAGCGTCGTCCACCTTCGGGTAATGTTCTTTCTGCGCCGCCCGAGAGGGCCGAAAGGCCGGGCCGGGAAGCGCAAGCCGAACAAGACTCCCCCTAGGGGTTGCGTTCCGGTGGGCTATGGTGTAATTGGCAGCACGACTGATTCTGGTTCAGTTAGTCTAGGTTCGAGTCCTGGTAGCCCAGCAAGAGACCTTCTGAAGGTCTCTTGATCATGCAGTACCAGGCCCCCGTTGTGTAGCGGCCTAGCACGCCGCCCTCTCAAGGCGGTAGCGCCGGTTCGAATCCGGTCGGGGGTACAGATCCTTTCTCACCGTCACCTTCGGGTCGCTCCCGGATGTGACGACGCAAGGATCGCTAGGGCCCCCGTTGTGTAGCGGCCTAGCACGCCGCCCTCTCAAGGCGGTAGCGCCGGTTCGAATCCGGTCGGGGGTACTGGTCTAAACCACCATGGGCTATGGTGTAATTGGCAGCACGAGTGATTCTGGTTCATTTAGTCTAGGTTCGAGTCCTGGTAGCCCAGCGCGAAATCGCAGGTCAACTGCGGTTCTGCAAGCTAGCCCCCGTTGTGTAGCGGCCTAGCACGCCGCCCTCTCAAGGCGGTAGCGCCGGTTCGAATCCGGTCGGGGGTACGCGACGAAGAGGCCCTTCCCGGTCAGGGAGGGGCCTCTTCGCATGCCCGGGGGACCCCGCCCCCCGGGGGCGGGGTCAGGTGCTGCCCCTGAAGCGGCGGTGTGATTCCTCCGCCTCCGCGAGCCGCCGCAGGCTCAGCAGTACCGGTTCGAGCAGTACGGTCAGCGCCACCGCAGCCTCGACCTGCTCGGCGGGCGTCTCGTACGCCTCCACCAAGTCCAGGTCCGCGACCGCCAGTTCACCCGCGATCCGGCCGTATGGCAGCACGTTCTCGACGGCGTGCGGGTAGCCGAGCCGGGCGAGCGCGGCCAGGGCGTTCACCAGCATTCCGTACGCGGGGGAGTCCGGCCCCTGTTCCGCCCCGTACCGCCAGCCCAGGCGGCCCAGCAGCTCGTCCGCCGTCCGGTGCGCGGCTGCGGTCTCCGGGGCCCCCTCCTCGGGGCCCGGGTCGTGCGGCAGGGCCCATACGGCCGCGCCGAGGCGCATGTGGTGGTCCAGCGACTCGTCCTCGACGGCGGCCAGCACCTCGCGCGCGGTGGCCACCGGCATCTTCCCGACCTGGACCAGCGCCCGCACCAGGCGCAGCCGGCGCAGGTGGGCATCGCCGTACTCGGCCGTGGTGGCGGTGATCCGCTCGCCGGGCGGGAGCAGTCGCTCGCGCAGGTAGTACTTGATCGTGGCGGTGGGTACCCCGCTGCGTTCGCTCAGTTCCGCCAGCCGCATCCGCTTGCGCCTTCCTTTGGAGAGTGCCACTATCCAAGCATGGATGGTGGAGCTATCCAAAGGGGACGCGAGAGGCAGGGGGACAGGTATGGGGAATGAGGTCGTGCCGGGGCGGATGCGGGCGGACGCCGACGGGGAGGTGGTCGTCTTTCTGATCGGGATGCGTATCAACCGGCTCCGAGCGGTGGGCAGTTGGCTGCCCACGCTGCTCGCGATGCCGCCCATGCTCAAGGAGTTGGCGACCGACCCGGAGTCGGGGCTGCTCGGGTATCGCGCGCTGGGCGGCGGGCCGCGCCTCTTCGGCGTCGTCCAATACTGGGAGTCGCGGGAGAAGTTGTACGCCTACGCGTCGAATCCGGACAAGAAGCACCGTCCCGCGTGGACGGCGTTCAACCGCCGGGCGCGGGACGGCAAGGGGAGCGTCGGGATCTGGCACGAGACGTACGTCGTGCCGGCCGGCGCGTACGACACGCTGTACAACAGCATGCCGCCCACCGGGCTCGGTGCCGCGCACGGCGTCGTCGCGCTCGGGCGGCGCGGGGCGCGGGGCGTGGCCGCGAACGCGGCTTAGGCGGTACGGCCGACCGGCCGGTGCGGGCGTCAGCAGCCGCACCGGCCGGTCGGTTTTCGCAGGTCAGCGGGGTAGCGGGTTGGCGCGGGCCGACCGGTCAGCCCGTACGGCGCAGCGCCTCGCTGAGCCGGGCGGCGGCGTCGATGACCGCCTGGGCGTGCATCCGGCCCGGGTGGCGAGTCAGCCGCTCGATCGGTCCGGAGACCGAGACGGCGGCGACCACGCGGTTCGAGGGGCCGCGCACGGGGGCGGAGACCGAGGCCACGCCCGGCTCCCGCTCGCCGATCGACTGGGCCCAGCCCCGGCGCCGTACGCCGGACAGCGCGGTGGCCGTGAAACGGGCGCCCTGGAGGCCGCGGTGCAGGCGCTCCGGCTCCTCCCAGGCCATCAGGATCTGGGCCGCCGAGCCGGCCTTCATGGGGAGCGTGGAGCCGACCGGAACGGTGTCCCGCAATCCGGACAGCCGTTCCGCCGCGGCCACACAGATCCGCATGTCGCCCTGGCGCCGGTAGAGCTGCGCGCTCTCGCCCGTCACGTCGCGCAGGTGTGTGAGCACCGGCCCGGCCGTGGCCAGCAGGCGGTCCTCGCCGGCCGCCGCGGCCAGTTCCGACAGTCGCGGGCCGAGGATGAACCGGCCCTGCATGTCCCTCGCCACCATCCGGTGGTGTTCCAGTGCCACGGCCAGCCGGTGTGCCGTGGGTCGTGCGAGCCCGGTCGCCGTGACCAGCCCGGCGAGGGTGGCCGGACCGGACTCCAGAGCGCTCAGTACCAGAGCTGCCTTGTCGAGAACGCCGACGCCGCTAGAGTTGTCCATGCAACGATACTCACGTCTCACAGTGTGAAACGCAAGTTCAATTTTCCCAGGAAGCCGCCAATCTGTAGTCACGGCCCCCGACCGGGGCCCGGCAGGACGTCCGGAACCGGGGGACGGACGCTGCGCACACAGTCGAGTTGGGCCGGCAATGCGGCCGGCCGGAGGGAAAGCGATGGGACGCACACTCGCGGAGAAGGTCTGGGACGGCCATGTCGTCCGGCGCGCGGAAGGCGAGCCCGACCTGCTCTTCATCGACCTGCACCTGCTGCACGAGGTGACCAGCCCGCAGGCGTTCGACGGCCTGCGCAAGGCCGGCCG